>JBKQNY010000015.1:0-28374 GCA_052145775.1 Acidimicrobiales bacterium | reverse complement strand
CTGGGTTCGGAGAGAGGCGGGTCGGCGTGGAGACGAACGGCGACGCCGCCATCCGCTGTTGGTCCCCGGCTCCCCGGCCAATCGGGTCCTCCGGCCCTAGGCATCGTGGCCGGCCGGCACCTAAATGATGAGGAGGAGCCGAGGAGGGTCGTTGCCGTTGCCGCAGGTCACACCGAGAGCGTCGAACTGCGACCCGCCGGGAACGACGGGCCGATGACCTTTGTCGGTCTGGTCCTGCACAACCTGGGCACCCGCCGGTTTCGCACCGCGCTCACGGCCGTGGCCGTGGCCATTGCCGTGACGGCCGTGGTGACCCTAAGCGTCGTGACGCAGAGCCTCCAGACCTCGGCGGCCGAGGTGCTGTCGCTCGGGAATGCCGACTTCATCGTGGCGCAGAAGTCGGCGTCCGACGTCCTCACAAGCACCGTCACCGAGGAGCAGGTTGCCGGCATCAAGGCGACGCCCGGGGTGCACAGCGCGGTCGCGGTGCTGGTCAGCGCCATCAAGCTCAACGCCACAAATCCCCTCTTCATCCAGATCGGCGTCGATCCCGGACAACTGCCCGCGTTCGGAGTGCACGTGGTGGCCGGGCGGCCCTACGCCCTGCACGCACCGACCGAGATCATGCTGGGATGGCAGGCCGCGCAGAACCTTCACAAGCGGGTCGGTGACACCTTGAAGATCGGGACGATCAACTACACCGTGGTCGGCATCTATACCATCAACCAGACGTTCGGCGATTCTGCCGCCATGTTCCCGCTCACGACGCTGCAGGCGAACACACGCAAACCCGGCATCGTCACCCTGGCCGCCGTCAAGGTCACAAAGGGCGTCTCCATCCAGTCCGTCGAGAAGCGGATCGAGGCGGAGAATGCCGACCTGGCGGCGGTCCGCCTGGCCAGCCAGTTCGGCCGGGTCGACCGGAACCTCGAGTTCCTCGACGCGGCCCAGACCGGCGCGCAGATCATCGCCCTCATCATCGGGGTGATCATCGTCATGAACACCATGCTGCTGTCCTTCGTCGAGCGGATCCGGGAGTTCGGGGTCCTGCGGGCCATCGGATGGTCGCGGGTGCGGCTGCTCTCGTTGGTGATGAGCGAGGCGCTGCTCATCAGCTTGCTCGGGGCAGCCGTCGGCGTCGGCCTTTCGATCGCGCTCACCACCTCGCTCGAGAAGTTCTCCTCGCTTCGGGGCGTGCTGGAGGCACAGTTCTCGACGTCGGTCTTCTGGACCGCCCTCTACACGGCCGTGGTCATCGGCGTGCTGGCCTCTCTCTACCCGTCGCTGCGCGCGGCACTGCTGCGTCCCGGCGTCGCCCTCCGACGGGAATGACCGGTCCGGTGGTCGCCACCCAGGAGACTGCTGCCGCGGCCCCGGGCCCCTACGGCGGGGACCAGACCGTGATCGAGGCGGTTGACGTCGAGGTCGCCTACGGGCCGGTCCGTGCCCTCGACGGGGCCAGCCTGGCCGTGCACCAGGGGGAGTGGGTGGCCGTCGTGGGGCCGTCGGGGTCGGGGAAGTCGACCCTCCTGCAACTCTTCGCCGCCCTCGACCGGCCGACGTCGGGAAGGATCCTCTTCCGGGGGCACGATCTCGGAGCCCACCGCCACCTCGACCTCTACCGCCGCAACGACATCGGGCTCGTCTTCCAGCTGCACAACCTCTTGCCACACCTCGACGCCCGCCGCAACGTGGAGATCGCCATGTTCGGGACCGGCCGGGGCCGGGCGTCCCGCCGTCACAACGCCGACGAGCTTCTCTCCAGGGTCCGCCTCGAGGAGCAGGCCGCCCGAAAGCCCCCTGAGATGTCGGGAGGCGAGCGTCAACGAGTGGCCATCGCCCGCGCCCTGGCCAACCGCCCGACCGTCCTGTTGGCCGACGAGCCGACGGGCAGCCTCGATCCCGAGAGCGTCACCAACGTGGTCGACGTCTTCCGCCAGCTCCACCGCACGGCCGGGCTCACCATCGTGATGGTGACCCACGACGCCGAGGTCGCATCGGCCGCCGACCGCGTGGTGACCCTGGAGAGGGGTCGCATCACCGGCGGCGTGTCGGCGTGACCCGCAGCCGGAAGGTGGGTCAGAGCTCGACCTTCACGTGGCACGACCACCGACGTCCGTCGGTCCCCATGGTGAGGCCCTCGAAGGACACCGCCGTCGGGCACGGCTGGGTCAGCACCGCATGGCGCATCGGAACCACCTCCATGTCACCGGCGAACCCGCCGTCCTCGGTGCCGGTCAGGTGGAAGCGGACCGGGACCACCGAGAAGGCGTCGATGGTGTCGATGACCTCCTCGACCAGCGAGGTCAGGGCGTCCTCGGGACCGTTGGCCGCCGACAGGGGAAGGACCCGCGGCGCCGGCGAGTCGCCGACCTCGGCGAACCCCTCGACGAGGGCCGAGAGCGCCTCGGTCAGGCAGGTGGCTGCGTCCGGTCCCCAGGCCTCAATGACCCTCCCGGTCCCTTCGGGGAACGAGTGGTGTCCGGCGAGGTCACGCCCCGTGCCCTCCGGGGCACCCGGATCAGCCATGGCGGGGCCGTTCCTGTTTCCTCATGACCGACACCCTGCCAGCTGGCGCGTGCCGCGGCCAGGGCCGAGATGCCCGAGCCGTCCGCCGCAGGGCGCACGGCCCGGCGCGCCGGTGCCGGAGGTCGTCGGGTGCCGGAGGGGAACGCGGCGGGAAGGAGCCCAGGTGGACGACGACGGCGGCGTCGCCGGCGACCGGCAACGGGCCCGGCCCGGGGGGGCGGGCGGATGCCGATGCTGGTGACCGTCCTCGTGCTCACGGCCGCCTTCGGGCTGGTGAACGGCGTGCACGATGCCGGTAACGCCATCGCCGTGCCGATCGTCACCGGGGCGCTGCGCCCCGGCCCCGCGGTGGTCCTGGCCTCGGTGTTCCACGTGGTGGGCGCCGTGGTGGTCGGCACGGCGGTGGCCGCCACGGTGGCCGGCATCGTGGTGGTGCCGGCCGGCCAGGCGCTGGCGGTCCTGGCCGCGGCGGTCACCGGTGCCCTCGTCTGGAACCTGTTCACGCTATGGCGGGGGTTGCCCTGCAGCTCGGGACACTGCCTGGTCGGCGCCCTGGCCGGCGCCGCCCTGGCCGAGGGGGGCATCCACGCCGTCAACTGGGGAGGCCTCGACGGCCTGCGCCCGGTGGGCGTGTGGGGCTCGCTCATCTGGCTCGTCCTCTCCACCGCTGTGGCCGCCCCGCTGGCCCTGTTCGGCATCCGCCTCGCCCGGAGGGGACTGCGACGGGCCAGCCGGGCCGTCACCCGACCCGTGCGGGGGGGAGAGGTGGTGACCTCGGCCGGGCTGGCCTTCGCCCACGGGTCGAACGACGCCCAGAAGACGATGGGGCTGATGGTGGCCGCCCTGGTGGCCGGAGGCCGCCTCTCCCGGTTCGCGGTGCCGTTATGGGTGGTGCTCCTGTCGGCCGGCCTCCTCACGCTGGGGACCGCGCTCGGCGGGTGGCGGGTCGTGCGCACGCTCGGGGGGCACATCTTCCCGCTCCGTCCGCTGGACGGCCTGGTGAGCCAGGGTGCGGCCACCGGAGTTGTCCTCGCAGCCTCCCTGCTGGGCGCCCCCGTCAGCACCACCGACGTCGTGGCGCCGTCGATCGTCGGTGTCGGCTCCGGCGAGCGCTGGCGCCACGTACGCTGGGCCGTCGTGGGGGAGATCGGCGCGGCCTGGCTGGTTACCCTCCCGGTGAGCGCGGCACTGGCCGCCCTCCTCCTCCCGTTCTGGCGGTGGGTTGCGTGAGGCGCTGGTTCCTCCCCGAGACGCCCGACCTCCTCGGCCTGCTGGGCCGGCAGGGCGCGGTGACCGTGGCCGGGATGGACGCCCTCGTCGCGTGGTCCAAGGGGGACGCCGACAAGGAGGCCGAGGTCCGGGCCTGCGAGCACGAGGCCGACGTTGCCCGCAAGGCGGTGCTCGAGGCGGTCAAACACGTTTTCGTGACCCCGATCAGTCCTGAGGACGCCTACGAGCTCACCGAGCGGCTCGACGCCGTCCTCAACGCGGCCAAGAACCTGGTGCGGGAGGCCGACGTCCTCGGGATGGGGCCGGACCCGGCCATCGCCGAGATGGCCGACCTGCTGGCCCTGGGGGTGCGGGACCTCGTCAGCGCCTTCCCCCTGCTCGTCTCCCATCCGGATCGGGCCACCGAGTTCGCCGACGCCGCAGTGCACCGACAGCGCGCCGTCGAGCACGTCTACCGCCGCGCCATGTCCGGTCTGCTCGAGGGGCAGGAGATCCGTGAGGTCACCGGGCGACGCGAGCTCTACCGCCGCTGCGCCCGCATGGCCGACGCCGTGGAGGGCGTCGCGCACCGCATTTGGTACGCGGTGGTGAAGGCGGAGTGACCGCGAGAGAGGTGGGCGACCCCCGCCGGCACGAAATTTGGTGTCGCTCGGACGGGCCCGTGTCGCATCGTCCTCCGGGGTGCACTGCGCATGGCCATCGACGGCCGCGGCCGCCCCGGTGGCTCTTCGGGAATTGCCGGGTACCGTTCTGCGGCGTGGTGCGGCGGGAGGACGTGAAGTGACCGGACGAGCAACCGGACGACCGCCGACCCGCCGTCGCGCCGCTCCCCGGCCGGGCGGGAGAGGCCCTGCCGCGGACCCTCACGCGTGGGTGCTCGACGGGTTGCTCGCCGACGGCCGTCCGGTGCGCATCCGGCCGGCCGGTCGGGCCGACCGGACGTGGGTGGCCGGCCTGGCCGGCGGCACCGGGCACGCGCTCGGGGACCTTCTCGCCCGGCTCGAGGGGCGCAGCCGGGTCGAGGGACCGGGCCGCATGGCCTTCGTGGCCGTCCGGGGCGACGCCGGTGTGGGAGTCGCCACCTACGAGGCGGCCGACGAACCCTCGTCGGCTGCGCTTGGTTTGGTGGTCGACGGCTCGGTCGACGCGGCGGGCGCGGGCCCGTTGCTGCTCGAGGCCGTGGCTGCCCACGCCCGTCAGGCCGGGATCCACCGGTTCACGGCCCACGGTCTGCGCGCGGGCTCGCCGCTCCTGGCGCTCCTGCGCGACTCGGGGTTGTCGCTCACCGAGCACCGCCGGCGGGACGGGACCGCCGTCGAGCTCGACCTCACGCCGTCCGAGCATTACCGCGCCCGATGCGACGTCCGGGAGTCCCTGGCCGAGGCGGCCAGCATCTCCCACATCCTGCGCCCGTCCACCGTGGCGGTGGTGGGGGCCGGACGACGTCCGGGCGCGGTCGGCCACGAGGTCGTCCGCTCCCTGCTCCAAGCCGATTTCTCCGGCGCCGTCTACCCGGTGAACCCCGGCGTCGGTGCCGTGGCCGGGGTGCCGGCCTACCCCTCGATCGCGCAGGTTCCCGGCCCGGTCGACCTGGCCGTGGTGGCCGTGCCGCCGGCCCGGGTGCTCGGGGTGGTGGAGGAGGCGGCGGCGGCCGGGACGCGGGCGGCGGTGATCGTGACCTCGGGCTTCGCCGAGCTGGGTGCTGACGGTGCCGACATCGAGCGGGCCATCGGCGAAGTTGCCCGGCACGCCGGCATGCGGCTGGTCGGGCCGAACTGCCTCGGCGTCTACAACGCCGACCCCTCTGTCCACCTTCAGGCCACCTTCGCCTTGGCCCCCCCGCACCGGGGGCGCATCGCCCTAGGTTCGCAGTCGGGCGCGGTGGGCATCGTCCTTTCCGAGCGGGCACGCCGCGGCGGGACGGGCATCTCGAGTTTCGTCTCGCTGGGCAACAAGCTCGACGTCAGCGGCAACGACCTGCTCTGCTTCTGGGAGCACGACCCGCAGACCGCCGTCATCGCCCTCTACCTCGAGTCGATCGGCAACCCGCGCAAGTTCTCGCGCATCGCCCGGAGGGTGGGCCGGGTGAAGCCGATCGTGGTATTGAAGGCCGGGAGGTCCACGGCCGGGGCCAGGGGCGCGCGCTCGCACACGGCCGCCGCCGCCACCCCCGAGGTGGCCGTGCGGGCCATGCTGGCGGGGTGCGGTGCCGTCGAGGTCGACACCCTCGACGAGCTGCTGGACGTCTCGGGGTTGCTGGCCACCGTCCCGCTGCCCGCAGGCCGTCGGGTGGCCCTCGTCGGCAATTCCGGAGGGCCGTTGATCCTGGCGGCCGACGCCTGCGCGTCGGCCGGCCTCTCCATCCCCGAGCTCCGGCCGGCCGTCCGCCGCCGGCTGGCCCGCCTCCTGCCCGACGCCTCGGCGGTGGGCAACCCGGTCGACATGACCTCTGGTGGCAGTGCCGCCGCACTGGAGGCGGCCCTGCGCACGGTCGGGGCCGACCCGCTGATCGACGCCCTCATGGTGGTGGTCACCTCCCCGCTGATCCCGGGGGCCGAGACCCGCGCCGCGGTGGCCACCGCGGCGGCCGAGGTCGGCAAGCCGATCGTCGCCTGCATCCTCGAGACACCGGGCGATGCACCGCGCGCCGACGCTGTCGCCGACATCCCCTCTCCGGACCGGGCGGCCCGCGCCCTCGCCCTCCTGTGCTCCCACGCCGAGTGGCGGGAGCGGGACCGGAGCCCCCGGGGCGCGAGCTACTGGGGCCGCTACCCCGCGGCCAGCGGGGCGGTGGGCGCGCTGCTCAGGGCCCGGCCCGAGGGGGGCTGGCTCGACGCGGCCGAAGCCGCCGCGCTGGCCGCCGCCTGCGGCCTGCCGGTGGTGGCCACCCGGCCCGCCGCCTCGGCACGGGCCGCGTCCGCCGCGGCCAGGGAGCTGGGGTTCCCGGTCGTCCTCAAGGCGGGGGCGGGCTCCCTGGTGCACAAGTCCGACCGGGGCGGCGTCGCCCTCGGACTGACCTCCGCCGACGAGGTGGCCGACGCCTATCGCGCCATGCAAGGTCGGCTGGGCGACGAGATGGGCGGCGCTGTCGTCCAGCCCATGACGCCGGGTGGGGTGGAGACGATCGTCGGCCTGGCGGTGGACCCCTCGTTCGGCCCACTGGTGATGTTCGGCCTGGGCGGGGTGGCGAGCGACCTGCTGGGCGACCGGTCGTTCGCCGTCCCGCCGCTCGACCGCCACGCGGTGGAACGGCTGATCGCTGCCCCCCGGACCGCGGCGCTCCTCACCGGCTACCGCAACAGCCAGCCGGTGGACCTGGCCGCCCTGGCGCACGTGGTGGCCACGGTGGCGGCCATCGCCGACCACCTGCCCGAGGTCGTCGAACTCGACCTCAACCCGGTGGTCTGCCGGCCCGACGGCGCCGTGGCCGTCGACTGCAAGGTGCGGTTGGCGCCGTGCCCGCCCGGCCCCGACCCCCTCCTGCACATGCTCCACCGTCTCCCGCCCCGCCGGCGCTGACCGCGGCCGGCGCAGCGGCCCCGAGCTCAGCGGGAGAGGGTGGCCACCAGCAGCGCCTTGATCGTGTGCAGCCGGTTCTCCGCTTCCTCGAAGACGAGGGAGGCCGGGGACTCGAAGACCTCGTCGGTCACCTCAAGGGCCTTGAGGCCGCGGCGCTCGAAGAGGCTGCGCCCGACAACGGTGCGGGTGTCGTGGAAGGCCGGCAGGCAGTGGAGGAACCTCACGTCGGGGTTGCCGGTGGCGGCCATCACCGAGGCGTTCACCTGGTAGGGGAGGAGGAGGTCGATGCGCTCGTCCCACCGTTCGGGCGGCTCCCCCATCGAGACCCAGACGTCGGTGGAGACGAAGTCGACCCCGCGCACGGCCTCCCCCACGTCCTCGGTCACGGCGAGGCGCGCCCCCGAGGTGTCGGCCAGCGACCCGGCCAGCGAGCGGACCTCGTCGGCCGGCCAGAGGCTGGCCGGCGCGGCCAGGCGCACGTCGAGTCCGAGGAGCGCCCCGGTGACCAGCAGCGAGTTGGCCATGTTGTTGCGGGCGTCGCCGAGGTAGCAGTAGGCCACGCGCTCGAGCGGCACGTGGTCGCGCATGGTGAGGACGTCGGCCAGCATCTGCGTCGGATGCCACTCGTCGGTCAGGGCGTTCCACACCGGGACGCCTGCGTGGCGTTCGAGCTCCTCGAGGCCCTCCTGGGAGAAGCCCCGGTAGCAGATGCCGTCGAACATCCGGCCGAGGACGCGCGCCGTGTCCCTCATCGACTCCTTGTGGCCCAGCTGGGTGGCGTCGGGGCCCAGGTAGGTGGTGCTGGCGCCCTGGTCGTGCGCCGCCACCTCGAACGCCGAGAGGGTGCGGGTGGAGGTCTTCTCGAAGATGAGGGCGATGTTGCGCCCCTCGAGCCGTCGCCGCTCTTTTCCCGCCCGCTTCTCGGCCCGCAGCTCAGCCGCCAGGTCCACCAGGGACACGAACTCTGTTCGGTCTAAGTCCGATTCCCTGAGGAGGCTCCGCCCGGCGAGACGCGCCGAACCGCCCGGGGTCGTCACGTCCCCCCGCCCAGGTGGACCGGATCGGCCGCCGCCAGGGTGGCCAAAGGACGGGGTCCGCAGGACGATCGGCGGAGGGGGCGCGTCATGGCCCCCCTTCTACCGCATCCGGCGACCGCGGTGGAACGTGACGGGCCGCCAGCGCGTGGGCGCCCGGGGTCACGGTGGGGGCCCGGGCGCCCCGGCGTCCTGTGCCGAGGGGTGGCGTGCCGCCTCCTCCTCGCCACGCGCCCCGAGGTAGACGAAGACGCCGATGAGCATCAGCCAGAAATCGACGAAGAACCCGACGATGATCATGGCCACCGCCAGGAAGCGGGCGATCCGCCCGGCCACCAGGGTCGCCTCGAGCTTGCTGCGGTGCCGGGCCAGGTAGGCCCTCAGCACCCGACCGCCGTCCATGGGAAGCGCGGGGAGGAGGTTGAACGCCGCCAGGAACAGGTTGAGCCAACCCAGGCGGGCCCACCAGCTGCCGGCGAACAGGGTCGGCGGCCAGACCGACGACCCGGCCAGTGCTCCCACGACGAGCAGGCTCACGCCGAGAACGAGGCTGGTCAGCGGGCCGACCGCGGCCACGGCCAGTTCGTCGTTGGGGGCTTCGGGCATGGCCGTTAGCTGAGAGATCCCCCCGAGAGGGATGAGGAGGATGCCGACCACGTTGGCGCCCCGGCGGCGGGCGACGTAACAGTGGGAGAACTCGTGGACGAGGACGGAGCCGAAGAGGGCGACGATCCACAGGAGGCCGGCCACCACCGCCGCCCACCCTCTGTGCCAGTCCGCCACCACGACGAGGCCGAGCAGCACCGCGAACGTCCAGTGCACCCAGATCGGGATGCCGGCGACGCGGGCCAGTTGCAGGCTGTGACCGTGGCCGGGTGGGGGCCGCGCCGGTCGAGCGGGCTCCGGAGGGCTCGTCATGACCCCCCTCCTGTTGCCAATTGCACCACGACATCAGGGTGCGCCGCCCCGCGCCTCTTCACCAGGGCCGAACGTCACGGGCGGCCCTTCGGGGACCAACGGCCCTAGTCGGAAGGTCCGTCCTGTGGTCGGCTTACGCGGTGGATTCGCAGACCGCGGCGGCGGAGTTCGCTCCGGCATACCAGGCTCGGCGCTGGGCCGCCCTGGGCGTGCTCTGCGTGTCGATGCTCATCGTCTCGCTCGACATGACGATCCTCAACATCGCTCTGCCCACGCTGGTGAGGGTGCTGAAGGCCACCGAGACGCAGCTGCAGTGGATCGTGGACATCTACTCGTGCGTGTTCGCCGGGTTCCTCCTCGTGATGGGGAGCGTCGGCGACCGGGTCGGCCGCAAGAAGGTCTTCTGCGCCGGGCTGGTCCTCTTCGCCGCCGGTTCGGCCGGGTCGGCCTTCTCGGGCTCGGTGAACGAGCTGATCGGGGCCCGGGCCGTGATGGGGTTCGGCGCGGCCTGCATCATGCCGGCGACCCTCTCGATCATCACCGACCTCTTCCGCGAGCCCGTGCTCCAGGAGCGGGCCATCGGCGTCTGGTCGGGGACCACCGGGCTGGGTATCGCCATCGGGCCGATCGCCGGCGGCTGGCTCCTCTCCCACTACTGGTGGGGGTCGGTCTTCCTCATCAACGTCCCCTTCGCCATTGCCGGGCTGTTCTTCGCCTTGTGGCTTGTCCCCGACTCACGGGATCCCAGTCCCCGCCAGGTCGACTGGCCCGGTGCGTTCCTCTCGGTCATCGGCCTGGCCCTCCTGCTGTATGCGATCATCGAGGTGCCGGTGAAGGGCTGGGACTCGTCGCTGGTCTTCGCCTCGGGCGCCGCCTCCCTAGTGGTGCTGACGGCCTTCGTGCTCTGGGAGCGCCACAGCTCCCACCCGCTCCTCCTGCTCGAGCCGTTCGCCAACCGCCGCTTCTCGGTGGCGATGGCCGCAGTGGCCCTGGCGGTGTTCTCCCTCATGGGCTACCTGTTCGTGCTCACCCAGTACCTGCAGTTCGTCCTCGGGTACTCGCCCTTCCAGACCGGGCTGCGGATCCTGCCCATCGCCGCCGTCCTGGCCGTGGCCTCACTGGTCTCCACCGTGCTCGACAAGATCGTGGGCACCAAGGCGGTGGTGGGCGCCGGGCTGGTCATCGTGGCGTGCGGGCTGTGGCAGACCACGACGATCACCATCGCCGACCACTTCAGCCACGCCCTCATCGGGATGGCCCTGCTCGGCCTGGGGGCCGGGATGATCTTGGCCCCGGCCACCGCCTCGGTGATGGGGTCGCTTCCCCGCAAGCGTGCCGGCGTGGGGTCGGCCACCAACAGCTCGGCCCTCCAGGTGGGCGGGGCTCTCGGCGTGGCGGTGATCGGCTCGGTGCTCGCCGTCCGATACCAGGCCGACATGGCGCGCCTGCTGGTCGGCCACAACGTGCCACCGGTGGCCTCCAGCGCCATCCTGGGCTCGGTGGGGGGCGCCCTGGCGGTGGCGCACGCGGCCGGTGGCGCTCTCGGTGCCGAGCTGGCCGTGGCGGCCCGCCACGCCTACGTGTCGGGCATGGACCTCTCGCTCAAGGTGGCGGCGGTGGTGGCCGCGCTCAGCACCGTGCTGGTGGTGGCCGCCCTCCCGTCGCGGGCCCGCGCCCCCGAATCTGGTGCCGACGACTTCCTCGACCCGTCGGTGCTGGACACCGAGGAGCCGCGCCAGTCCCGCCCGCGGGCCGGGGCCGAGCGGGTCCCTAGCGGCGACCCGGGGCCGTGAGGTCGCGCAGCGCGGTCACCGTCGCCCAGTTGCGGGTGGTGGCCCGGACGCCGGTCAAGCGCTCGAAGTAGCCGTTGTGCAGCTTGGTGCGGCCGTACCCGGCGGGGCAGTGGACGTAGGCGGCGCGCTCCGCGAAGGCGAACCCGTCCGCCCCACCCCCCGGCACGGCGTCGGCGAAAGGACCGCCGGACGGGACGTCCTTGAGGAACGTCACGTGCAGCGTGGCCGGGTCGGCCCCGGCGGCGAGGAACGGGTTGGCGGCGACCAGGCGGTCGAGCTCGCCGGGGCCGCGCACCAAGACGTCGACGTCGTCGTAGTCGAACGCCGCACGCAGTGCGTCCTCGATGGTGGCGGCCAGCCTGCCGGCCGAGCGCGAGGCCGAGGAGAAGACGACGTTGCCGCTCTGGCGGTAGGACTCGACGCCGTCGAGCCCGAGGTCGGCGTAGAGGGCCCTGAGGTCGCCCATCGAGACCCTGCGGTGGCCGCTCACGTTGACCCCCCGGAGCATCGAGGCGTAGCGAGTCACCGCCGCCCTCCCGATCCCCCGCAGCGGTGCCGCGCCGGCACACGCCGACTGGCCCGACGCTCCACGTCCGGCATCCTCCCACGGCCCCCGGGCTCGCGGCGCCGTGGCGGTGTGGGGCCTCAGGGAGGTGATCCGGTGGTGCCGGCCGTGACTCCGCGCCGCGCCCGTATCCGGGGGCCCAGCCGCCCGCCGATCAGCACGACCTCAAGACCGGCGATGACCGTGATGTAGATGGGGAAGGCCACGACCGCCACCGTGACCGTGGTGACCGTGAGCAGGGTGATGGTGGCGTTGGCGAACGCCCCGAGGTAGGCGCTGACGCTCTCGGTCTCGGGAGCCTTCCAGGACTTGACGATGGTGGGCACGCCGGCCAGGGCGTCGGCGGCAATGGCCGCGGCGATGGCCACCAGCCCCTGGCGGGTGAGGAGCCACACCGCCGTGCCCGCCACCGACAACGTGCCGCAGACGATGTCCAGCCGGGTCAGCCGCCAGACGCCATGGCCGCCGACCAACGACGCCGCCACCACCAAGAGCGGCGCGAAGCCGACGGTGAAGGTCATGAGCGACTGGAGCCCGACCCCCGAGCGCACCTCGACGGCGAAGGCCAGCATCGGGGCTGCCCCCCACAGGAGCCAGCTCACCCGGTTGGGGTGGGTGACGCCCCGCAGGGTGTCACGGATGTAGAACGCCGACCCGGTGAGGCCGAGCGCGGCGCCGAGGAAGACGAAGTGGACGTTGATCATCTCGCCTCGTTGCCCTCCCGTCCCCCCGGCCGTCCGGCCAGTGTCCCCGCACCGCCCGCCCCATGACCGGTGCAGGCGGGGCGGGGCGGGGCGTTCAGCCTGCCGCCGACGGGACCGGCCCGGCGGTCCGTGGTGCCTCGGGGGGGCCTCCGGCCCGGGCCTCACCGGTGGCGCCGGCCCAGGCGGCCGGGGAGGGCATGCCGGGTCCGAGGTGCAGCGGGACCTCGAAGGGCTCGGGGGTGATGCCGGCCGCCACGAGCAGCTCGTCGAGGGCGCCGGGGACGGCCGAGGCGATGTCCCAGATCCGGGGCACCGCCCGGGCGCAGGACACCAGGCCCCAGTAGAGGACGCCTCGGTAGCTCATGATGGTGATGTTGAGGCCCATGCCGTCCATCACCGGCCCGAGGGGGAACGCCGCCAGCAGCTCTGCTCCCCCCAGGTAGAGGGGGAAGTCCGGCCCCGGCACGTTGGAGACCACCAGGTTGGCGATGGGGCGGTGGCGGTCGGCCAGCCGCATGCGGGTGTACAGCCGCGCCGACAGGGCGAAGACGTTCGGCGTGGCGTGCTCGGCCCAGTCCTGCAGCGTGCGGGCGCCGAGTGCCTGGTGCTCCTCCTTGGCGCCGCCCGTGCCCTCGTGGATGATGCGGAGCCGCTCGAGTGGGTCGGCAACGTCCGTCGGAAGCTGGACGAACATGGCCGAGACCTTGTTGGAGCCCCGCAGCGCGGCCACGTCGGGCGAGACCGAGACCGGCACCACCGAGACCAGCGGTGTCTCGGGCAGCTCGTCGCCGGCCAGCAGGTAGTTGCGCAGGGCGCCGGTGACCATGGCCAGGACGACGTCGTTCACCGTCGTGCCCATGGCGTTCTTGAGGCGTTTCACGTCGGCCAGGTTGGCGGCGGCGTAGGCCACGCGCCGCCTCGCCGTGATGGCCACGTTGAGCGAGGTGCGGGGAGCCGTCAAGGGAAGGGCCGCCTTGGCCGTCGGCGGGCCGCCCTGGCGGACCCGCCGCACCCCGAGCACGGCCTGGACGGTGCGCACGACCGTCTTGGTCAACTCGAAGGGGCGGACGGCCCGGACCATCAACGCCTGGCTGGCCAGCTCGAACCCCGAGGGGACCCGGCTGTCGGGCTGGGCGACGGGCAGCGGGCTCGGCTCGGGTGGATGGACCGAGAGGTCGAGGAGGACCCCGAGCAGCTCGGCCCCCGAGACCCCGTCCACGGTGGAGTGGTGCATCTTGGCCACCATGGCGACCTTGCCGCCCTCCAGCCCCTCGACGATCCACATCTCCCACAGCGGGCGGTCCCGGTGGAGCTGGCGGCTCGTGACGTCGCCGGCGAACTCGGCCAGCTCGCGCATCCCGCCCGGCGAGGGGAGCGCCGCCCGGCGCAGGTGGTTGTCGATGTCGAAGTCGGGATCGTCGACCCAGAGGGGGTGGCCGAGCCGGAACGGCACCTCGACCAGCCGCCGTTGGAAGACCGGGAGGAGCGGGATGCGGTCGTCGATGTGGGCGCGCAGCCGCCGGAAGGAGTACCCGCCCGGCACCGTGGTGGGGTCGAAGACCGCGGTGAAGGCCACGTGCATGTGGAGGGTCGGCGTCTCGAGGTAGAGGAAGCTCGCGTCGAGCCCGGTCAGCCGTTCGGTCGTCATCTGTCCTCCTGCGCCCGGGTCCCGGCCGGCGCCCCGTGGGTCCGCCCCGCACAACCGTCGCACCTCGGGGCGGATCGGGCAACCGGCCGGGCGCGGCCCCTCGTAGCGCGCGCTTCGCCGGGCGAGCGATGATGGCCCCCGTGCCCTACGCCTACCTGGCCGTCTCCGTGCTCGGCCTGCTCTGTGTGGCCACCGCCTACCGCCCGATACGCCGCGAGCCGGTCTCGGTGCTGAGCTTCGCCGTCGGGTGGCCCGTCGGGGAACTGGCCGTCGTGAACATCGCCTGTGCCGTCGTCGTCACCGTCGCCTTCGCGGTGTTCGGGGCCCTCGGCGGCTGGGCCGGGTACCTGGGCCTCGGGCTCACGGCGGTCGGGGTGGCGGGTCTCTTCGGGCTGGCGGTGGCCGGCCGGCGGGACGGCCGGATCGTGGCCGAGGCCGTCTGCGCGGCGCTGCCGGACCCCTCGGGGGTTCCGCTGCCCATGCCGGTGCCCGAGTGGGGGCGGTGGTGGCGGACGACCAGGGCCCTGCCCCTGTGGAGCCGGCACGCCGACATTGTGAGGCACGTCGACTACTGGGGCGACGGCGACCGCCGACACCGGGTGGACATCGTGCGTCCGCGCCGCGGCGTGGCCGGCGCGCCGGTGCTCATCTACATCCACGGCGGCGCCTGGATCATTGGCGACAAGCGGGAGCAGGGGAAGCCGATGATGAACGAGCTGGTGCTCCGGGGCTGGGTGTGCGTCACGATCAACTACCGCCTGAGCCCGAAGGCGACGTGGCCCGACCAGATCGTCGACTGCAAACGGGCCATCGCCTGGGTTCGGCACCACATCGCCGACTACGGCGGCGACCCCTCGTTCATCGCCCTCTCGGGAGGGTCGGCCGGGGGTCACCTGGCCGCCCTGGCGGCCCTCACCGCCGGCGAGCCCGAGTGGCAGCCCGGCTTCGAGACAGAGGACACCTCGGTCGACGCCTGCGTCCCCTTCTACGGCGTGATGGACATGACCGTGGACCCCGCCGGCGCGGGCGTGCACGGCACCGGCCTGCTCGAGATGCTCGAGCGCAAGGTCATGAAGGTGTCGGCGGCCGAGCATCCCGAGGTCTTCCGTCGGGCCTCCCCGACGCTGCGGGTCAACGCCGGGGCACCGCCCTTTTTCGTGCTGCAGGGGGGCAACGACACGCTGGTCCCGGTGGAGGTGGCCCGCCAGTTCGTCGACGCCCTGCGGCGGGTCTCGGCGGCCCCGGTCGCCTACGCCGAGCTGCCCCTGGCCCAGCACGCCTTCGACGTCCTGGCATCCCTGCGCTGTCAGGCCACCACCGCCGGGGTGATCGCCTTCCTCGAGGCCGTGCGGGACAGGACCTCCACGGACCACTCCGGCCGGTCCGCAGACGAGCCGGCCCCCGGCCCCGGGCCGACGGAACGGGATGAGAAGGCCACGGGGGCCGTCAGCCCGTCCGAGACGATCTGACCTAGATTCATCGGCCGAGGGCAGCCGGCCTCCCACCGAGGAGGTGCGACTGGCCGTAGCCGCTCAGCTGGAGGGGGTCGTGGGGGACGAGCAAGGGCCACCGACCGAGGACCGGGGACCGGGAGGGGAGCCCCTCCTCAGCGTGCGCGACGTCTCGGTGCGCTTCGGCGGAGTGGCCGCCCTCTCCGACGTCTCGTTGGACGTGCACGGCGGGACCGTCACCGGCTTGATCGGTCCCAACGGGGCCGGGAAGACCACGCTCTTCAACGTCGTGAGCGGGCTGCAGCGGCCCGACCGGGGTCACGTGCGCATCGCCGGCCGCGACGTGACCGGCCTCGGCCCCCACCGCCGGGCCCGGCTGGGGCTGGCCCGCACCTTCCAGCGGCTCGAGCTCTTCTCCCACCTGACCAGCGAGGACAACGTGCGGGTCGGGATCGAGGCGGGGCTCCGGTCGAGGTGGTCGTTGCGCCGCCGCCGCGAGCTGCCGGCCCCGGTCAAGTCGCCCAGAGAACTGCTCCACCGGGTGGGGGTGGGGGAGACCGCCACCCAACCGGTGAACGCCCTCCCCACCGGCTCGGCCCGGCTGGTCGAACTGGCCCGGGCGCTGGCCATCGGCCCCCGGGTGCTCCTCTTGGACGAGCCGTGCTCGGGGTTGGACGACGCCGAGTCGGCCGGGCTGGGACGGCTCCTGCGGGAGTTGGCGACCGAGGGCCGTGCCGTCCTGCTGGTCGAGCACGACATGGACCTGGTGCTCGAGGTCTGCGACCGTGTCTACGTGCTCGACTTCGGCGAGATCATCGCCGACGGCACCCCGTTGGAGGTGCGGGCCCACCCGGCCGTGCAGGCGGCGTACCTCGGCACCCTGCAGGGGGCCGACGGCGATGGGAAGACGGGCCGGGAGTAGAGTGAGCGCCCGACGATCCGAGGCCCATCCTTCATGGGGCGACCGGTTGCGCCCGTTCGACCCGGCGGCCGGTGTGCGACCGAGGTCGGCGTCCCGGTGAAGGGCCGAACAGAAGGGAAGACATGAGAGCAGCCTCGAGGAGGATCCGGGTCGGCGCAGCGGGCCTGGCCATGATGGCGGTGGCCGGCACGGCGATCTCGGTGGAACCCGGGGCGGCGACCGCCGCCAGCTCTCAGAACGTGGGCGTGGGCATCCCGAAGAGCGCCTTCACAACACACATCGGCATCTCGGCGACCACGGTGAAGGTCGCCAACATCTCCACCCACTTCGAGACACTGTTCACCGGCGCCGCCGTCGGCACCCAGGCCTACATCGACGACGTCGACTCGTCGGGCGGGGTCGAAGGGCGCAAGATCGTGGTGACAACCCAGGACACACACTACAGCGGCACAGCCTACGAACAGCTGTTGCAGTCGGACCTGTCCAAGGACTTCGCCATGGTGGGCAGCTTTTCGGTCACCGCCACATCGGCCGGCCAGGTGCTGGCCAAGAACCCGCAGATGCCCGACGTCACGGTGACAGTCTCGCCCGCCAACAACAAGTACCCCAACCTGGCCAGCCCGTTCCCCCTGCAGGGCGGCTGGCAGGAGGGCCCGCTCGTCTTCTTCAAGGACAAGTACCCCAAGGGGGTGAAGAAGGTGGCCGTGCTGGTGGCCGACGAGCCGTCGGCCACAGCGGCATGGCAGGGCGAGAAGGCGACCATGGAGCACCTCGGGTACTCGGTCGTCTACGAGAACACCTACCCGATCACGGCGAAGTACGACACATTCGTCGCCGACGCCGTGGCCATGAAGTCCAAGGGCGTGCAGATGCTGTTCATCGAGCAGAACCCGCCCGCCTACGCCGCCCCGGTCATTCGGGCGATCAACTCACAGAACTTCCACCCCCAGGTGGTGCTCGGGGCCTCGACCTACTCCAACACCCTCATCCCGACAGCGGGAGGAGCCGCCGCCGTCCAGGGCATGTACCTCGAGCAGGACATCTCGCTCTACCTGGGACAGGACGCCAAGGCGATCCCGGCGGTGAACCAGTTCCTCCACTGGGTGCAGGTCGCCCACCCGGGCTGGAAGCCCGACCTGTTCACCCTCTACGGCTGGCTCTCGGCGGAGCTGTTCGTCGACGCGCTGAAGAACGCCGGTCACACCCCCAGCCGAGGGTCGCTCCTCCAGGCCCTGGGCAAGATCACCGAATTCACAGGCACAGGCATCCAGGCCCCGAGCAACCCGGCGCACAAGACCGTGTCCAACTGCTACCTGCTCGGTCAGATCAAGAACGGCCAGTGGACCCGCATCACAGATCCGCCGATCAAGAGCAGTACCAAGGGCTACCGCTGCACGAACCAGTACTACCTGCCGCCGGGCGCCGGCGGCTAACCGTCCGGGGGTTCGGCGAGGTGGCGGGCGGAGCCGCCACGAAGGGACGGAGGGGGTGAAGTGAGCGAGTTCCTGGAATTCACCGTCATCGGGGTGGCGGTGGGGGCCGCCTACGCCATCCTGGCCACCGGGCTGGTGGTGACGTACACGACCTCGGGGATCTTCAACTTCGCCCACGGCGCGGTGGCCATGTTCGGGGCCTTCACCTACTGGGACCTCACCCAGCACGGCGTGCCCGAGTGGCTGGGGCTGGTGCTGGTGCTCTTGGTGGGGGCACCGGCATTCGGGGCGCTGGTGGAGTGGGCGCTCATGCGCCGCCTCTACGGCGCCTCGGCCGAGCGTCCGATCATGGTGACGCTGGGCCTGCTCGTGATCATGCTGGCGGCGGGGACGCTCATCTGGAGCGTGTCCACAGCCCGGCGGCTCAACCCTTTGGTGGCCGGCACATTCCCGCTCTTCGGGGTGAACCTGCAGTGGCAGAACGCCGTGCTGCTCGGTGCGGCCGTGGCCGTGGCCGTGGCCATGCGGTTCCTCTTCTCCCGCACCCGGCTCGGAGTGGGCATGCGGGCCGTCGTGGACGACCCCGAGCTGGTGCGGATGACCGGCGTGTCGCCCAACCGGATGAGCCGGGCGGGATGGATGCTGGGCTTCTTCCTGGCCGCCCTGGCCGGCATCCTCATCGCCCCCACCCTCACAATCACCTTCACCGTCCCGGTCATGACGCTCCTGGTGGTGAACGCCTACGCCGCGGCGGTGGTCGGGAGGCTGCGCAGCATCCCCTGGACCTTCCTCGGGGCCGTGGCGCTGGGCCTGGTCACCACGTACTTCGGGGGCTACGCGCCCCAGCACCTCCCCTCGGGCGTGGGCGCCGAGATCACCTCGGCCCTGCCCATGATCTTCCTCTTCGTGGCCCTGGTGGCCCTTCCCTCGGTCCGCCTGCGGGCGGCCGGTCGGATCGTGGCGGCCCGCATCCCCCGGGTGGTGGGGAGGGGGGAGTCGCTGCTCGCCGCGGCCGCCTTCGTGGTGGCGGCGGTCGTGTTCTCCCTCTTCTTCCATGGCACATTCCTGGCCCAGGGGGTGAGCACGGTTGGGCCGATCGCCGGGCAGACCATGGCGCTTGGCCTCGTGGCCCTCTCCCTGGTGCTGTTGATCGGCAACGCCGGCGAGGTCTCGCTCAGCCAGTTCGCCAACATGGGGATCGGCGCCTTCTGCATGGGCAAGGTGTCGGGCGGGGACTCGCTGCTGGGCGTGGTGGTGGCGGTGGCCGTCTGCGCCGCGGTGGGGGCCCTGGTCGCCCTGCCCGCCATCCGCCTGCGCGGCCTCTACCTGGCCCTGGCGACCTTCGCCTTCGCCGAGGCGGTGCAGTACGGGTTCTTCGCCGACACCCACGTGCTGGGCCAGGCCGGCATCCTGGTCGGGCGCTTCTCGTTCGGCGGGCTGTCGTTCACGGGGGACCGGGCCGAGTTCATCCTGCTCTCGGTGGTGTTCGCCCTCGCCGCGGTGGGCGTCCTGGCCATCCGCCGCAGCGCCTTCGGCCGCCGCCTGGTGGCCACCAACGACTCGCCGGCGGCCTGTGCCACCGTGGGTCTCAACACCGGGGTGACCAAGGTGGCGGTCTTCGCCCTGGCGGCGGGGATGGCCGGGTTGGGCGGGGCCCTGTGGGGGACGCTGCAGGGCTCAGTCGGGGCGACCAGCTTCACAATCTTCTCCGGGGTGATCTTCGTCCTCTTCGTGGTCATCTGGAGCGCCCGCACCGTGACCGGCGCCTTCCTGGCGGCGCTGACCTACGCCGTCTTCACCAACGTGCCGCACCTCACAAAGGTGGAGGGGCTGTTCGCGGGGGCCGGGGTCATCCTGATCGGCCGGGCGGCCAACGGCCTGCTCGGCATCGAGTGGGTGGCGGACAGGGTCCGGCTTCCCTGGGTGCGCTCGCCGGGGGCGGTCCCGGCCGACACCGTCGAGCCGGCGCTCGAGCCCACCCTGCTCACCACCGGCGGTGAGGCCGGCCGACCCGGGGTCGCCTCGTGACCACCACCTCCCCGCCCACCCCGGGGGCCGCCGTCGAGCCCGCCCTGGCCGTCAAGGGGGTCCGCGCCGGCTACGGCCGCATCGAGGTCCTCCACGGGGTGGACCTGGTGATCCCGTCCGGGAGCGTCTTCGCCCTGCTCGGGCCGAACGGCGCGGGGAAGTCGACCTTGCTCAAGGTGGTGAGCGGCCGGGTTCGGGCCACCAAGGGGACCGTGTCCATCGGTGGGACGCACATCGGCCACCGGCCGGCCGAGGCCCTGGTCCACCTCGGCCTGTGCTCCATCCCCGAGGGGCGGGGCATCTTCCCCAACCTGACGGTGCGCGAGAACCTCTGGATGTGGACGTACAAGGGGGGGATCTCGATGGCCGAGGTCGAGTCCCGGGCCTACGAGGTCTTCCCCCGGCTCGGCACCCGCTCCCGGCAGCTGGCCGGCACGCTCTCCGGCGGGGAGCAGCAGATGCTGGCGGTCTCGAGGGCCCTGGTCACCGAGCCCAAGATCCTCCTGCTCGACGAGCTGTCGATGGGGCTGGCCCCGCTCATCGTGGGCGAGCTCTACGAGGTGGTGGGGCGCCTCGCCGAGGGGGGGATGACCGTGGTGGTGGTCGAGCAGTTCGTGACCACCGCCCTGGAGGTGGCCACCCTGGCGGCCATCATGGTCCACGGCCGGATCGTGCGCGAGGGCACCCCGGCGGAGATGGCCGACGCCGCCCTCGGCGCCTACCTGGCCGGCGGCATGGCGGACTGATCCAGGCTCAGGCGTCGGGGGCGAGCACCACCTCGACCGACGGCTCCTCCCCCGCCACCAGCACGAGCTCGTCCAGCCCCCCCGCCTCGGCCAGGTCGCTCTCGGCCAGCCGCAGGGCGTCCAGCCGGGGGGTCCGGTCCACCACCGTGCAGCGTGCGACGCGGGCGCGCATCGAGCGCTTCTCGGCCGTCTTCTGGCGGCGGACGGCCCCGAGCACCTCGGCCGCGGCGTCGAGGACCGCCGAGCCGCCGGCCGCCCCCTCGGGACCGAGGGCCGGGGCGAGCTCGGCGGCCGTGGGCCACGCCGCCCGGTGGACCGAGCCCTGCCGCCACCAGCTCCACACCTCTTCGGTGATGAAGGGGAGGAACGGGGCGAACAGCCGGACCTGGACCGAGAGCGCCAGGGCCAGCGCGGCGCGGGCCGACGCGGTGGCCGCCTCCGCCGGGTCGCCGTAGGCGCGGGCCTTGACCAGTTCGAGGTAGTCGTCGCAGAACGACCAGAAGAACCCCTCGGCGGCCTCGAGCGCCCGGGTGTAGTCGTAGCCGTCGAGGGCGGCCGTGGCCACCGCGACCACCTCGTCGAGCCGGCGCAGGAGGTCGCGGTCGAGGGGTGCGGTCACCGCCTCGGGCCCCGGCACGGTCCCCTCCCCCAACCGCCCGAGCACGAACTTGGAGGCGTTGAGGACCTTGATGGCGAGCCGCCTACCCACCCGCATCTGGCCGGTGTCCACGGCGGTGTCGGTGCCCGGCCGGCCGCTGGCCGCCCAGTAGCGGACCGAGTCGGCCCCGTGCTCGGCCAGGAGGGGCAAGGGGGTCACCACGTTCCCCTTGGACTTGGACATCTTCTTGCGTGTGGGGTCGAGCACCCACCCCGAGATGGCGACGTCGGACCACGGCAGGGTGCCGAACTCGAGCTCGGCGCGGACCACGGTCGAGAACAGCCACGTCCGGATGATGTCGTGGGCCTGGGGGCGCAGGTCCATGGGGAACACCCGGCCGAACAGGTCCGGGTCGTCTTCCCAACGGCCGGCGATGAGCGGGGTGAGCGAGGAGGTGGCCCAGGTGTCCATCACGTCGGGGTCGCCCACGAAGCCCCCCGGCCGGCCCCGCTGGTCCTCGGTGAAGCCGCCGGGGGCGTCGGTCGACGGGTCGACCGGGAGGCGGCCCTCGTCGGGTACCAGCGGGCGGGCGTAGTCGGGCTCTCCGTCGTCGCCCACCGGGTACCACACCGGGAAGGGCACCCCGAAGAACCGCTGCCGGCTGATGTTCCAGTCGCTGCCCAGCCCCTCCACCCAGGCGCGGTAGCGGTGGGCCATGTGGGCCGGGTGCCAGTGCAGCTGCTCGCCGCGGGTCAGCAGCCGCTGGCGCAGGTCGAGCGTGCGGACGAACCACTGGCGGGACGAGACGATCTCGAGCGGGCGCTCGCCCTTCTCGTAGAACTTGACCGGGTGGGTGATGGGCCGCGGCTCGCCCAGCAGGTCGCCCGAGGCGGCCAGCAGGGCCACCACCCTCTCCTGGGCCTGCCTGGCCGTGCGGCCGGCCAGCTCGGCGTAGACGGCGTCCGCCGCGGCGGGGTCCTCGGAGGCGAACGCCCCCTCGCCCCAGGCGACGGGGAGCAGCCGACCGTCGCGGCCGAGCACGGTGCGGGTGGGCAGGTCGAGCTCCCGCCACCACACCACGTCGGTGAGGTCGCCGAAGGTGCAGACCATGGCCACCCCGGTGCCCTTGTCGGGGTCGGCCAGCGGGTGGGCGACGACCGGGACCCGCGCCTTGAACAGCGGCGTCACCACCTCGGTGCCGAAGAGCGGCCGGTAGCGGGCGTCGTCGGGGTGGGCCACCAGGGCCACGCAGGCCGCCAGCAGCTCGGGCCGGGTGGTCTCGATCTCGACGACCTCCCCGCCGGCGCGGGCGAAGCGCAGCCGGTGGTAGGCGCCGGGGCGCTCGCGGTCCTCGAGCTCGGCCTGGGAGACCGCGGTGCGGAAGTCGACGTCCCACAGGGTGGGCGCCTCGTGCTGGTAGACGTGGCCGGCGGCGAGCAGCCGCAGGAAGCTGCGCTGGGAGGCGCGCTGAGAGGATTCGCCGACGCTCGAGTAGGTGAGGCCCCAGTCGACCGAGAGGCCGAGGGTGCGCCAGAGCTCCTCGAAGGCCCGCTCGTCCTCGGCGGTGAGCCGGCGGCAGAGCGCGACGAAATTGGGTCGCGAGACCGCCAGCGGCTCGGCCCGCGGCTCGGCCGGTGGCTCGAAGGCCGGGTCGTGGGGGAGGGAGGGGTCGCAGCGCACCCCGAAGTAGTTCTGCACCCGCCGCTCGGTGGGCAGGCCGTTGTCGTCCCACCCCATCGGGTAGAAGACCTCCTTGCCGCGCATGCGGTGGAAGCGGGCCACCACGTCGGTGTGGGTGTAGGAGAAGACGTGGCCGATGTGGAGCGACCCCGACACGGTGGGGGGCGGGGTGTCGATGGCGTAGACGTCGGCGCGTTCTTTCGCGCGGTCGAAGCGGTAGGTGCCGTCGGCCGCCCAGCCGGCGGCCCACTTCGCCTCCAGCCCGTCCAGTGACGGCTTGTCGGGGACGCCGCGCGGCGCCGGAGGGCTGCTCGGGTCGGGCGCGGGCGGCGGCATGATCGGGTTACCGTACCCGGGTGCTGCGCCTCCACGACACCGCGACCGGCTCGATCCGGCCGCTCGAGCAGCGCGAGGAGGGCCGGGTGTCGATGTACGTCTGCGGCCCGACCGTCTACGACCTGCCGCACCTGGGCCACGGCCGCTACTCGCTGGTCTTCGACGTCCTCCGCCGCTACCTGCTCTTCTGCGGCCTCGACGTCCACTACGTCTCCAACGTCACCGACGTCGACGACAACATCATCAACCGTGCCGCCGCCGAGGGGAGGACCGAGCCCGAGGTGGCGGTGCAGTACGAGGCGCGCTGGTGGGAGGCGATGGACGCCCTGGGCGTCCTGCGGCCGACCGACACCCCGCACGCCACGGCCTACGTGCCGGACATGGTGTCGCTCGTGGTCGACCTGGTCGAGCGCGGCGTCGCCTACGAGACCTCCGACGGTGTCTATCTCGACGTCGACAAGGTCGACGGCTACGGCCTGCTGGCCCGCCAACCCCTCGAGTCGCTGCGGGCCGGCGCCCGGGTGGAGGCCGGGGCCGAGAAGCGCTCGCCGCTGGACTTCGCGCTGTGGAAGAAGGCCAAGCCGG
Source organism: Acidimicrobiales bacterium (assembly GCA_052145775.1). Lineage (GTDB taxonomy): Bacteria > Actinomycetota > Acidimicrobiia > Acidimicrobiales > RAAP-2 > CAVYPR01. The sequence goes on along the minus strand of JBKQNY010000015.1, from coordinate 4,655 downwards.
GCGAGCCGAGCTGGGAGTCCCCCTGGGGCCCGGGCCGGCCCGGCTGGCACACCGAGTGCGTGGTGATGTCCCTCGACCTGCTGGGGGAGGGGTTCGACCTCCACGGGGGGGGCCAGGACCTGGCCTTCCCGCACCACGAGAACGAGCGGGCCCAGGCGGAGGCCGGCGGGAGGCCTTTCGCCCGCCACTGGGTGCACAACGGCTGGGTGATGGTCGGCGGCGAGAAGATGTCCAAGTCGCTCGGCAACTTCACCTCGCTCACCGACCTCCTGGCCCGGAGCGACCCGCGCGCCTACCGACTCTTGGTGCTGCGGTCCCACTACCGCTCGCCGATCGAGGTGACCACGGCCACGGTGGCCGACGCCGAGGAGGGGCTGGGGCGGCTCGACGCCCTGGCCAGGCGGTTCTCCCTGCCCGACGTCCTGGCCGAGGCGCCGGGCGGCTTCGTCGTGGCCGGGATCGGCCCGGCGTCGGAAGCCGACCCCGAGGCGGTGGCGCGGTTCTGCGAGCAGATGGACGACGACCTGGACACCCCCGGCGCCCTGGCGGGCGTCTTCGACCTGGTTCGTCGGGCCCACGCCGCCGCCGACGCCGGGGAGTCCGGTCGGGCCGGGCTCCTCGCCCGGACCGCTGCCGTGCTCTGCGGGGCCCTCGGGCTGGCGCTCTCGGCGGGCGGCGACGAGGTCGACGAGGGGACCCGGCGCATGGCCGCCGAGCGGGACGCGGCCCGGGCCGAGCGGGACTGGGCACGGGCCGACCAGCTGCGCGACGAGCTCGCGGCGCGGGGCTGGACCGTGGAGGACGGGCCTGAGGGCACCCGGTTGAGCCGCTGAGCCGCAGGTCGGCGGGGGTCCGGTTCCCCTTTGCCTCCCGGCGGGGCTGCTAGCGTCCTGGCCACGGTTCGGCGGGAACCGGGTGGCACGCAGCTGGCACCCGACGGCGGGTCGGAAGAAACCAGAGCAGCACATGCAGTCGCAGTCAGCATGTAGAGAGAAGGGGGATCGCCACCGTGGCAACCGGGACGGTCAAGTGGTTCAACGCCGAGAAGGGCTACGGCTTCATCTCGCAGCCGGAAGGTGGGGCGGACGTCTTCGTGCACCACACCGCAATCCAGATGAACGGCTACCGCGTGCTCGAGGAGGGCCAGGCGGTGGAGTTCGACGTCGAGGACGGGCCGAAGGGCCTGATGGCCAAGGACGTCCGTCCGGTCAGCGCCTGAGCGCGCGCCGGCCCCGGGCCGGCAATCCGGGGGTGGGACCCCGCCGGGCGCATCTTCGGTTACCATTGAGTAACAAAGGAGGTGCCCGATGTCCGACTTCTCCCTCGACCTGAACGAGGACCAGCTCCAGATCCAAAAGTGGGTCCACGACTTCAACGAGGACGTGGTCCGACCGGTCGCCCACGAGTGGGACGAGCGCGAGGAGACCCCGTGGCCCGTCATCGAGGAGGCCGCCAAGGTCGGCCTCTACTCGGTGGACTTCATGGCCACCTGCTTCGGCGACAAGACGGGGCTGCTCATGGCCATCGTGCTCGAGGAGATGGGGTGGGGTGACGCCGGGATCGGCCTGGCCATCTTCGGCACCAACCTGGCGGTGGCCGGCATCCTCGCCAACGGCACCCCCGAGCAGCAGGCGGAGTGGGTGCCCCAGTGCTTCGGGACGCCCGACGCCGTCAGGCTGGCCGCCTTCGGGGTCTCCGAGCCCGACGCCGGCTCGGACGTCTCCTCGCTGCGGGCGCGCGCCGTCTACGACGAGGCGAAGGACGAGTGGGTCCTGAACGGGACCAAGACGTGGATCACCAACGGCGGCATCGCCAACACCCACGTGCTCGTCCTTTCGGTCGACCCCGAGCTGGGGAGCCGGGGACAGGCCAGCTTCGTCGTGCCCGAGGGCACGCCGGGCATCAGCCAGGGTCAGAAGTTCAAGAAGATGGGCATCCGCGCCTCGCACACCGCCGAGGTGATCCTCGAGGACTGCAGGGTGCCCGGGCGCTGCCTGCTCGGCGGCAAGGAGAAGCTCGACCAGCGCCTGGCCCGCGCCCGCGAGGGCAAGAAGACCTCCACGCAGGCCGCCATGTCGACCTTCGAGGCGACGCGGCCGTTGGTGGGCGCGCAGGCGGTGGGCATCGCCCGGGCCGCCTACGAGTTCGCCCTCGACTATGCCAAGGAACGCAAGCAATTCAAGCGGGCCATCGTCGAGAACCAGGGCATCGCCTTCAAGCTGGCCGACATGAAGGTGCGGGTGGACGCGGCCCGTTTGCTGGTGTGGCGTGCGGCCTGGATGGCCGCCAGCGGCAAGAAGTTCACGGCCGGCGAGGGCTCGCAGTCCAAGCTCTTCGCCGGGGAGACCGCGGTCTGGGTGACCGAGCAGGCCATCCAGATCCTCGGCGGCTACGGCTACGTACGCGACTACCCGGTCGAGCGCTGGCACCGGGACTCGAAGATCTACACCATCTTCGAGGGCACGAGTGAGATCCAGCGCCTCGTCATCGCTCGTGCCGTCTCGGGCGTGCACGTCCAGTAGCGCGACCGGCCGTTGCGCCGTGCAGCTGCGACCGGCGACGCGTCGTCGGGTTGGCCCCGGTCCCGCGGCTCGGCCCTAGGCTCGGCTGTCGTGCCGCCCGACCCCGTGGCCGAACGTCCCACCCGGGCACTGCCCGCCACGGTCGATCTGCTGGTGGTGTGCACCGGCAACGCGGCGCGATCGGTGATGGCCGGTTGCATGCTCTCCTACCTGGCCGAGGCCGAGGGGATCGGGCTGCGGGTGACCACCGCCGGGACCCATGCCGTCGACGGCCAGCCGGCCAGCGTGCGGACGCGCACCGCGCTGGAGGCCGTGGGACCACTGGGCGACGTGACCCTCTCTGCGCACCGCAGCCGCCAGCTCGAAGGAGCTGACCTCGACGCGGCCGACCTCGTGGTGGCCATGGAGGCCGACCACGTGCGCTACGTGCGACGGGTGCACCCCGAGGCGGCCCCGCGTACGGCCACGCTCCGGCGGCTCTGCGCCGACCTCCTCCCGGGGCCGCCGTCGCTGGCGGAGCGGGTCTCCGCGCTGGGACTGGACGGTGCGGCGCTCGCCGACGACGAGGACGTGGCCGATCCCGCCGGCCAGGAAGACGACGTCTACGCCGCCTGCGCCACCGAGCTCTGGGATCTCTGCTGCGAGCTGACGGCGCGGCTCTGAGGCCGCCGGCGCGGTGTCAGTCCGCGTGGACCGAGCGGAGCCCGGCCCAGGCGAGGTCGGCCAGGCGCGCCGCCAGCCGTTGCGCCTCGGCGCTCGTCTCGCCGGAGCTGGCCGCCGACGCCGGCCCGTCCGCGGTCCGGGTGGCGATCCAATGCCGGCTCGCGCCCTCGGCCATGCCCACCACGGCGTAGGCCAGGAACCTGCGGTGGTCGCGCTCGAGTCCGGCGGCGATCAGCGGCTCGATCGCCTCGGCCATGGCGTCCTCCACGCGGCGCAGGGCCTGGCCGAGCTCGGCGTCCTCGGCGTCGTTGCGGCCGTAGAGGAGCTGGAAGGCGTTCTCGTGGGTCACCACCAGCTCGAAGTAGGCGGCGAGTCCCATCTCGACCTGCTGGCGGGGGCCCTCGGCCGCCGCCGTGGCCCGGCCGACGGCGTCGAGCAGCTCCTGGGCGACCGAGTCGACCAGCTCGAGGTAGAGGGCGCGCTTGGATGAGAAGTGCTGGTAGACGAGGGGCTTGGTGACGCCGGCGGCCTCGGCCACGTCGTCCATCGTGGTGGCGCGGTAGCCGCGCTCGGCGAAGAGCCGCAGGGCGACCTCGGACAGCTGCCTCCGCCGTTCGCCCCCCGTGAGCCGACGGATCGGGTGGTGTGCGCCGCCGGCCGACGCCTCGTGCTCCGCGCTGCGGGCGCCGGCCGAGCTCATGGCAGCCGAGGCTACCGCGGTGCCGTCGCCCGGCCCGGTCCCCGCACCCCGCCGAGGTGGGCGAGCACCCGGACCAGACGATCGGGCAGGTCCTGCAGCGAGAAATGGCGACGGGCCATGGCCAGGTTCTGTTCGAGGAGCCCGGGGTCGGGGTCGTCGAGCCAGGCGGACAGCGGGGCGGGATCGGCGGCGTCGAACCAGCGGAAGCCGAAGGCCGCCAGCTCGGCGGCGACCGGGTACCGACCGACGGCGAGCGGCCGACGGTGGACGGCCGACTCGACCGTGGGGTTTCCGAACCCCTCCCAGGTCGACGGCAGGGCCACGACGTCGCAGGCGGCGTAGGCGTCGGCCATCGACGAGCCCCGCACCGCTCCTCGCCGCACCGGGCACCTGGCTGCGCCGAGCAGCCGCTCGAACTCGGGGCCGTAGCCGTCCTCGGCCGGGCCGAGCAGCCAGTAGACCGCCCGAAGCGCCTCGGCCAGGGCCAGCCCCGCGTCCACGGCCTTGCGGGGGAGGGCCCGGGTGGGCTGGAGCACGAGCCGCTGGTCGGGCCCGACTCCGAGCGCTTGGCGGGTCGGTCCACGGCGGCCCGCCGGGGCCGCGGTGTCGAAGGTGTTGTAGACGGTGACCGCCTTGATGCCGCGGGCTTCGAGCTCGAGCCGACTCAGTTCGTTGATGGTGACATGCACCCAGGCGGGATCGTCGGGGGGGCCGGCGTGGTGGGCCAGGTGGGGGCGCTGCCACGGCAGGTCGTGGTGGTGCAGGACGGT
>JBKQNY010000014.1:0-3036 GCA_052145775.1 Acidimicrobiales bacterium | reverse complement strand
TCCGCTCAGCGTGTCTCCCGCCCTCCCGTCGTGGTCTGTAAACCCCTCTCAGGCGGCGTGGTCGCTGTGCATCGGCGGCGTCGCATGGGACGAGCTAGTCCGTCCCCCTGGCGGGCCGTGCTCACTGGACATAGCCCCACCCCCCCCCAGGTACTGGCTGTCCCCCCCCTCCCCGTCGGTCCTGATCGACTGGCCCACGGGTGGCGCTCGACGGGGAGGGGGCGAACTGGTCGAGTGTGCCCGCCCCCGTCTCCGGCCTCTTGTCCCCAGCTAGGACCGTGCGGACTCTCAAACTGGCAGGATTCCCCACGGCTGTGCTCCGGGGGCCTCCACGGGGCCTACAGGGGCCGCTCCGTGGATTGTGGGGCTGTCAGGCGGCGACACATTGGGCGCGACCCTACCCCAGCACAGAGGGAGGGCGCGGCCCGGAAAGACCAAGACCACTCTACCACGCCCAGTGGGAAGTTATGCATCGGCCCGCACTTCTATGCCCTTGAGGTGGCGGATCAGCTTCTCGACCATGACCTCGTAGTCGGCCGTCACTCCCCCTCCCCCGTGTCCGAGACAACCTTGTCCAGATGCGACAGCCGATACTCAGCCCGCCACCGCGCATTGTTGTCGTCGGTGAGCTGGAAATAGGCCGTCAGGTCGGCAAGCTGGGAGCGCACCTGGCGCAGCGCCATGCACTTGTCGTGGAGTACCTCGTCGGAACTCATGTAGCCGAACCGGCCCTGCTTCCACAGGAACCGAAACCCGCACTCTCCGCAACGTGTGAACAGCCAATGGCGGACCCGCTGGAACGGGGGCCACTGGCAGTGCAGGTGTCGCCAGTGTGCGAGCGCCCAGCGGAGGTTGTGCCAGCTCAGCCCGGTCCCGCTCATGCCTTTGCAGACGGTATGACTGTCGTGACCTGTCGGCTCCCGGTGCCACACGACCAAGACCGGGGGCCAGTAACGCCAGCCGTTGCGATCTCGGCGCTTCGGCCACGGTCGGCGGATCTCAAAGACGACAACTGTCGGTGTGTGCATTACCGTGCCTCCCCCGTGTCCGAGAGTGGGCCAGGGGCCAGATCGGTTTCCGCGATCTCGCCAATGTCGAACATCTCCAACCTCTCGGGCAACGGAGGGTCAGGCGGCATGATGAGCGCCAGGGCGTGGCCCATGTTGTGTGCGAACGCCTCACCAGTCATCAGCGCGACCCGCTCGGCAGTGTCAATGTCAGCAAGCACCCCGGCAACACTGTGGTCGGCTCCCAGCAGCATCCCCGGCACGCTCGTCGCCATGTTGTGGATGGCCTCGAAGTCTTGGGCGGTGATCCACGCTTTCAGGCTCTCCCGATCAGCCAGCCAGATGCCGGGCCTTCCCTCGGGTTCCACCACGATTTTGCCGTCAGTCGTCACGCTTCCTCCGTTGGGCTAGGGGGCGACGACGGGTGAACTGTTCTTGTGCGGCCACAGACGGCGCAGCCCTCGTTGCCGTTCTCGTCGCGCACGTTCAGCGACCGAAGTGCGAACGGGTGGTTAGCCATGATCGTCATTTCCACTCCAACGTCTTGGTCGGCCGGTGCTCAGCCTTCGCCGCTACGCTTCGCCACGTTGACCTCCTTGCAGGTCAGCCACGGCCGGGGGTGTTGACGCACCGCCCGGCCATCTATTTGTGCCAGTCTACCAGGCATTATGGCGCTTCGGTCCTAGCCAAGTACTCGGTCACACGCTCCCACCAAGTGTCCAAGGACTGGCTCGGGTAATCGACCCAATCCAACAGCAGTTGCGTGGCTTCGGCCCTTTCCCGCCGCTCGGTAGCCAGGGTGGCCAGGAGGCGTGGGGACGCGTTGAGAATGGCGGCGATAGCGATGGCCTGGTTGGCCCTCATGCCAGCATCGACGGTGAACGGTGGAATGTCCCAGCCCTCGACGCCACGGTTGGCCTTGACCGGCAAGAACCGTTCGATTTCGTGCAAGGCATCCGCGACGATCTTGGCGGCGTCCAGCGTTGGCTCGGTGGGGGTGGTCATGTCCTCGTGCCTCGCTCGTCCCAGTGCCGGTTCGCTGCCCGCTCAGCAGCCTTGGCGTCATAGCCAAACTCCCCGAGCACCCCGCACGTCGGGCATCGGACCTCGTAGTAGTTGATGGTTCGCACTCGGGCGGTGTGGTCCTCCTCGGCGGGCGTGGTCATCCGAACCACCGCTTCAGCGTCGCGTAGAGGTTCATGGCCCGGCCGTAGCCGAGCGCCCGAAGCTGACGGGCCATGAGGAGGTCGGCCTTGTAGTGCGCGCCCTGTGTATCGGGTGTGGCAATGACCTTGGCCATGGCCTCGGCCAGCTCTTCCGGGGTCTTGACCTTGGGTCTCACTTACCGCTCCCTTCGGGTCGCGGGTTGGCTTGCAGTTCCCGTTCGACCGCGTCGAGTTCGGCGCTGGTGCCCGTCAGTCCGCACACGTCGCAGCGCCAGACCTTGTCGGCTTCATCGAGCGGGGTTTGGTCAGCACCCGTTAGCGACGCGTCCGGGTGTGTGCGGTGCCACCCGCGCCGCAGCCGTTCCCCCTCGGCTCTCTCGGTAGCCAGGGTGGCGCGCAAGGAGTCGACGTAGCCGAACAGCCACTCAAGGTCGTTGGCAGGGATGCAGGGCGTCTTGTGGCCGTCTTTCGCAGTCGCCTCGCCGTCGGCCAGCCAGTCCATCGACTGAGCCTTGGTCAGCGTTCTGCGGGCTGTGGCTAGGTGTTCCTCGTCAAACGGCTCGGTGCGGGACTCGTACTCGCGGATCGGTTCGTCACCCATCGTCGGTGCCTCCTTCTACAACGGCGTGCAACCGTCGAAGCTCTTGTTGCAGGTACGCCTCGGTGATCGGTAGGGAGCCGTCGAGGTTCAGACTCCACAACCACTCGTCCTCTGCCTGCTCGTCCACGACGGAGCGGACGGCGGCCACCAGGCACCCTAGGCACCTCACAGCTCCCCACCCTCCTCTAGTAGCTCTAGGGCATCCCCTAGGGCATCGCTCAGCACTTCGAGCACGCCCGGCCCCTGCTCCTGAGCCTGGGGC
>JBKQNY010000013.1:0-27465 GCA_052145775.1 Acidimicrobiales bacterium | reverse complement strand
CGACCGCAAGATCACTCACCGGCTAGCCCAACTGGCCCTGGCCATTACCTTCTTGCTGGTCGCCAAGCTCATCGACTGGCGAAATCGGTGGAGCCCAGGTGCCGTCCCTATCCGCTGAGCCTCTTAGGCCGTGTCGACTTCGGCAACTGGATCATCCTCTTCGGAGCCGCGATGCTCCTCTCGGTCCTGCCGATCATCATCCTCTTGAACGCCTTGGCCAGCGCACGAGTGGACGACGACATCTCCCAGCACCTTGGACTCAACTCCCAGGGGTCGCACATCCTCGACGGCCTGTTCCGAACGTCCAACGTCACGTTCAGTCTCGGGGTTCTGGTCAGCCTCGTACTCTCCTTGGCCGGCACCGCCGCGGTAGCGAAGTCGATCCAATCAACCTACGAGCAGACGTACCAGCTCGCGCCGAGCCGTGGCATCTCGAATCTCGTGCGCTGCCTTGTCTGGATCGCGGTCGCCGCAGGCGTTCTGGTGGCGGATGCCACGATCAGCAAGCCACTTGACCATGGATCGGCCGGCCCACTCGAGGTGGGACTGGCTGAGTTTGCGATCTTCACGGCCTTCTTCTGGTGGACCATCCACTTCCTGCTTGCTGGGCGCAAACCGTGGGGAACAGCCTTAATTGCTGCCCTGTCCACCGCCGTGTGCTGGATCGGTCTCGGCGTTTTTGCGTCCTTCTACTTCTCGTCCACCGTTGTCTCGGACAGCAGGTTGTACGGCACGATCGGCGTCGTGTTCACCCTCATGGCATGGTTCATCGCCATCGGGGCGGTCATCGCCCTCGGTCCGCTCATTGCCGTCGTCTGGCAGATGCGAGGAGACCGTGCCTCAAGGCGTCCTACGGCAACAGGTTCAGTGCCTCGCCCCAAGGACCCGACCTCGACCTGATCGCCGACGCCGGATGGTTGACGTTGGACCACGTCGTCACGACGATCGGCACTGCCGCTGCTGCCCTTACGTGACCTTCATGAGCCGCAATTCGCTCGTGCAGGGCGCGGACCCAGCTCGGGACGGATCGAGACAGTGATCCTCGTCGTCGAAGCGGCGCCGCACCCGACGGCGCCCTGCACTCGACGTGCGCAGGCAGCGCTCGATGGCGCTGCACCGACGCCGTTTCAGGACCAAGGGCCCTCTTGGCTCTCTGGCCTGGTCAATGATGACTCCTGTCGGCGTCCATCATCGCCATCGGCGGGCGAACCAAAAGAGGGAGGATCTCCATGAACAGCAAGGGAAACGGCTGGATCATTTTCGCGGGGATCGTTCTTATGTGGGGCGGGATCATGAACGGTCTTCGGCGCGATCTGGGCGTTCAGGTACCACGGCGTGCTGCCCTCGAACCTGGAGGCCGCGATCTTCGGGCACGGTTTGAAGACCTACGTGTGGATCGATCTGGTTGTGGCCGCAATCCTGCTGATCGCTGGCACCTTCGTCATGTTCGGCTCCGAGATCGCACGGTGGGTGGGCATCGTGGCCGGTGTCAGCGCCATCTGGTCGATGCCCTACTACCCGGTGTGGCCTTTCGTGCCCATCGCCTGCGGCCATGGTGGTGTACGCGCTGGCCGTCCACCGCGGTAACCAAGAGTATCTCCAGTCCGCGAAGGCACAGGTGTCCGTGTGAGGATGCGCGGGCCTCGCAGTCCCGACGCCCCGTGCCGTGAGGACGACCTGCCGCCACCGGGTTCTTCTCCACGACATGATCACGCCGGACTGGCCTGTGTTGGCATAGGTTAGAGAGCAAGCTCACAACGTGAAAGGAACGATGTACATGCTCGCGTACCTCTATCCCCAGCAAAGCGTGTTCTGGAGCATGGTCGAGTTCTTTCTCCTCCTCATCTGGATCTGGCTGCTGATTGTGATCTTCGGAGACATTTTCCGGAGTCACGACTTGGGAGGTTGGGCGAAGGCCCTGTGGGTGATCTTCGTGATCGTCCTCCCCTTCCTGGGCATCCTCATCTACCTGATCGCTCGCGGCGGAAAGATGCAGGAGCGTGCTTTGGAGCAGGCGAAGCTCCAGAAGGAAGCATTCGACGCCCAGGTTCGCCAGGCGGCGGGGAGCTCGGGAAGCGCGGACGAACTGGCAAAGCTGGTCGATCTGAAGGAGAAGGGCGTCTTGACCGACGCCGAGTTCCAAGCCCAGAAGGCCAAGCTGTTGAGCTGAACGCACTCGCATAGCAGGGTGAGGTCTTCACGAGCCCGAGTCGACTCGTACGCCAGGTCCGCTTCGTTGGGCGCAGACATGGTCGACGAGGCGCGATACCAAGTCCTTGAAGTGCCGCTTGTAGCGGTGATGCGAGGGTGACTCCGTCATTGCCGTCCTCGGAGCCTCAGCTGATTGTGTCGAGTCGGTACAAGGTCGCATGAAGCCACATTTGCGGCGCTGGGCTCCAGGGCTGGTCACTCTTCGTCGCTACCAGCGCAGCTGGCTTCGCCCGGACTTGGTCGCGGGTGTCGTCCTTGCGGCGATCCTGGTTCCACAGGGCATGGCCTACGCGGAGCTGGCCGGGCTCCCCCCGGTGACTGGGCTCTACACGACGATCGCCTGTCTGGTCGCCTATGCCGCGTTCGGACCCTCAAAGGTGCTCGTGCTTGGTCCGGACTCGTCGGTCTCCCCACTGATCCTGGCGGCCATCACGCCCCTTCTCGTCACCCACGACCCAGCGAGGGCGATCGCGCTGGCTGGCATGCTGGCCGTGCTCGTCGGGTTGATCGAGATCGGACTGGGGGTGGCCAAGCTCGGCTTCGTCGCCGACCTCCTGTCCAGCGAAGTGCGCGTCGGGTACCTCAACGGCCTGGCGATCACCATCTTCGTAGGACAACTGCCCAAGCTCTTCGGGTTCTCCACCAGCGCTGACAATTTCATCGGTGAGCTGCGCGCCTTTTTCGACGGACTGGACCAAACCAGCCGGTCGACCTTGATCACCGGCCTGTGCGTGCTTGCCGTGCTGCTCATCTTGCCTCGGGTCACCAAACGGGTGCCGGCGGTGCTGGTGGCAGTGGTGGGCGTCACCATCGTCTCTGCGGTACTCGACCTTGCGTCGAAGGGCGTGGCGACCGTGGGCACCCTGCCCAAGGGCGTGCCCGTGCCGACCTTGCCATGGACGTCGTGGTCCGATGTCGGCCCACTTGTCTTGGGCGCCGTAGGGATCACGATGGTGTCGCTCACCGACACGATCGCCACCTCGAGCAGCTTCGCGGCACGGCACGGCGACGAGGTCGACCCCGACCAGGAGATGGTCGGCATCGGCACCTCGAACATCGCTGCCGGGTTCTTCCAGGGCTTCGCCGTCTCGGTCAGCGGCTCGCGGACCGCCGTGGCCGACCAGGCAGGTGCCAAGACCCAGGTGACGGGCCTGGTCGGAGCCAGCCTGGTTGTCCTGCTGCTCCTCTTTCTCAACGGGCTGCTGGCTGACCTCCCCCAGACCGCCCTGGCCGCCGTCGTCATCACGGCGGCCCTGTCGCTCATGGACGTGGCAGCGCTCCGTCGCTACGCACGGGTGCGCACGTCCTCGCTCGTGGTGAGTCTGGTGGCCGCAGGCGGCGTGATCTTCTTGGGCGTCCTGCAGGGGATCCTCGTGGCCATCGCCTTGGCGATTCTGCTGTTCTTCCAACGCGGCTGGCGGCCACACGGCACCGTCCTCGGGGATGTGCCCGGGAGCGGCGGGTGGCACAGCGTTGCTGAGTACCCGGAGGCGATCGAACTGCCCGGTATCGTCGTGTTCCGCTGGGAGGCACCTCTCTTCTTTGCCAACAGCGGGCAGTTCCGCGACCAGGTTCGGAAGCTGGTCCGCGAACGGTCACCCAAGTGGATTGTCCTGCAGTGCGAAGCGGTGACGGACATCGACGTCACGGCCGCAGAAGTGCTCGAGGCCCTGGACCAAGAACTCAACGACCGTGGCATACACCTGGCCTTCGTAGAGTTACGGGATCGACTGCAGGACCTGGTGCGGCGCTACGGCCTCCACGCCACTTTGGACCAAGAGCATTTCTATGCGAGCCTCGATGACGCACTCGGAGCCATCACCGACGCGAGCGGGGGTGAGCCCCCGCCGACCGACGAAGGGGTAACACCACAGTGAACACAGAGCCTGAGCAGGGAGCGGGGGAGCCGGACCCTCCGAATCCGAGACTTGCCCTCTTGCTGGCCATGGCCATGTTCGTCCTGGTCGTCGATACGTCGCTCATGAACGTTTCGATCTCAGCCGTCGTCCACGACCTGCACACCACCGCGAGCGGGGTCCAGTCCGCCATTGCCCTGGAAGCTCTGGTCTCCGCCGCCTTCATCTTGATCAACTCGAAGATGGGCGATCTCATGGGCCGCAAGCGTGCGTATGTCATCGGGCTCCTGGCCTACGCCGTCGGTGCGTCGGCGATGGTGGTGACGCAGAGCTTGACCGTCATCATCCTCTTCTGGGCGATCATCGGAGGCCTCGGGGCATCGCTCTTGCTCCCAGCGATGCAATCGCTGATCCACGGCAACTTCACTGGTGATGCGCAGAAGCGGGCCTACGCGCTGGTCGGGGCATCCGCAGCGATCGCCGCCGCCGTCGGCCCGCTGCTCGGCGGGTTCCTCACGACCTATCTGTCGTGGCGCGTCGGCTTCGGCCTGGAGGTTGTGATCATCCTGGTCGTGCTGTCCCAGATCCGCCTCGTCAAGGACGTTCCCTACGCCGGGCCCCGCAAGGTCGACGCCGTCGGGGCGGTGCTCTCCGTGGTCGGGATGGGCGGCGTGGTGCTCGGCATCCTCGTCTGGCAGGAGGGTGGTGAGTTCGTGGGACTCATCATCGGGGTCGGAGCCGTGATGCTCGTGGCGCTCGCCTTCTGGCTGGTGCGCCGCAAGAGGCAGGGGAAGCCCACGCTCCTCGATCCAGCCCTATTCAAGCACCTGAACTTTCGCATCGGGATCTCACAGCAGATGCTCCAACAGATCACCCTGGGCGGGGCGATGATCGCCCTCCCGCTCTTCCTTCAGATGACGCTGGAGTACAACGCGATGCAAGCCGGGCTCTCGCTCGCCCCCCTGTCGCTCTCGATGTTCGGCATGGCATTGCTCGCCGGCCGCAAGGCCGGGAAGCGCCGCCCCGCCAACATCGTCCTGGCCGGGTTCGCGCTGAGCACCGTGGGCATGGCCGCCATCATTCCCCTGGTACCCAGGGTGGATTCGGGGTGGTACCTGGTGCTTCCCCTGGTGATCACGGGGTCGGGCTTGGGTCTGCTCGTCTCCCAACTCAACAACTTCACGCTGGCGCCGATCGCCGAAGAGCGCGTGAGCGAGGCGGCCGGGGTGAACTCCGCCGGGGGCTCCTTCGGACTGTCCTTTGGCCTGGCCCTGGCCGGCGGCCTGATGTTGTGGGCCTTGGCACTGAGCTTCAACCATCAAACCGACAAAAGTGTGGTCATCCCGCCGGCCCAGAAGCAACAGATCTCCGTCACGCTCGAACACGACGCGGAGGTCATGAGCAACACCCAGCTCCAAAAGCAGATCTCCGATCAGCCCAAGGCTGTCCAACAGGAGGTGCTGGCGATCAACACCCACGCCAGGAACCTTTCCCTCCAGGTGGCGTTGCTCGTGCCTGCCTGCGCGTCCCTTCTCGGCTTCGCCAACGCGTTCCGCATGCGGCGCCTCCCGGACATCACCCCCAAGGCGGGGCTCGAGGGGGTCGGTCTGGGGTAGGTCCGGCGAGCGCTGGGTCCTTTCCGGCAACCGAGCCGGACCCATGCCGACCCCCGGCGCCCCTGGGGGCCGAGAGCCTGTCCACGTCATCGAGCGGCGACCTATACGCTGAGGCCGTTCGTCGCGACGGAGCGACCCTCACCGCAAAGGAAGAGCGACATGGCAGGTACAGAACGACCACTGGGACCCATCAGCTACCTCATCGTGGAGTTCCCCGGGAACAAGATGAAGGGCGAGGGTTTCCCCATTCTGCTGGACCTCGTGGACAAGGGCCTCATCCGCATCCTCGACTTCCGGTTTGTCACCCGTCTCGGCGACGGCTCCATCCAGGCGCTGGAGTTGAGCGACATCGACTTCGACGGGCAGTTCGACCTGGCCGTCTTCGAGGGGGTTTCGTCGGGACTGCTCGACCAGAGCGACTTCGACGATGCGGCCAGCGTCATCGATCAGGGATCGTCTGCCGGCATCCTCATCTTCGAGAACACCTGGGCCACCAGCTTCATACAGGCTCTGCGCCAGGACAATGGCCAGCTGGTGGCGGCGGGCTACATCCCCCAGGATGTCCTCGTCGCATCGCTGGAGGCCACCGGGGGCTGAAGAAGACCCTGCTGGCGGATCCACGCATCCAAGCAGACTCAGACACACGAAAAGGAGCGCCCATGCCAGGACTACTACGAGGTGTCGCCCGGACGGCCGCGATCGCCGGAACGGCCACGGCTGTGTCGAACCGGGTCTCTCGCCGGCAGGCGAACCGCTGGTCGCAGCAGGAGCAGCAGCAGTACGCCCAGCAACAGTACGAGCAGCCGCCTCCCCAGGCAGCGGTCGATCCGATCTCGCAGTTGAAGGAGCTGGCTGGCCTCCGCGACCAAGGCATTTTGACCGATGAGGAGTTCGCAGCCCAGAAAGCCAAGATTCTCGGCTCGTAGAGGGGAGCCGGCGGCCCCCCGTCCGGACACGTGCGCTTCGTGCGCAGACCCCGCCATGTCTGGTCGGGGCCTGCGCCCAGGCAGGTGATCCCAGGCTGCGAGGAAGCGGCCGTCAGCGGGAGAGAACCCGCAGTGCCGCACCCCGCCTCGATGCGTCGGTGGGCCACCTGCCGGAGAAGACGTCGCACGAAGGAGACGGTGCATGCTGCCGTGGGACGTGGGTCTCCACCCGTCTTCGCCTTCGGGCACGGTCAGCCTCACGGGCATGCGGCCGAGATAGGTAGAGTCCTGCGGCATGGCGAGTTCTGGGGGCACTTCCCCGGCGGTGACCTCTCGAGGCCCGCAACTGGCCGCGCTCGGTGCGCTGGTGGCGACTGTGGCCACGGTGGTCCTGGCCGTCTGGTTCCTCGTGCGCAACGGGTTCTGGGTGCTGCTGGGACTGGCCGGTGTGGTCGTGGCCGTGGCCGGGGGGTGGCGCATGGTCACGCGTCGCGGGGCGGGGCGGGTTATGGGGGTCCTCGGCGTCGGCGTCGGCGTGGCGTGCCTCGCCGGGGCGCTGGTCGGCGTCGGTGGAGGAGCGGAACATGAACTTCTCCGGCTGGCCCTTCTGGTGGTCGCACTGGCCGTGGCGATGGGGTCCGCTCGCGCGGCAGTCCGGGCCGACCTGAGGGCTCACGCGGCCCCCGCGGTGCGCCGCTCGCCGCCGCAGCATCCGGTGCTGCTGTGCAACCCGTGGTCGGGCGGCGGCAAGGTCGAGAAGTTCGGCTTGGTCGAGCTGGCCCGGGACCTGGGGGTGGAGACCGTGCTGCTCGACCGCGGCCACGACCTGAGACGCCTGGCCGAAGATGCGGTGGCCCGCGGGGCCGACTGCCTCGGCATGGCCGGGGGTGACGGTTCGCAGGCCCTCGTCGCCTCGGTGGCGACCGCGGCCGGGATACCGTTCGTCTGCGTGTCGGCGGGGACCCGGAACCACTTCGCCCTCGATCTCGGCCTCGATCGAGACGATCCCCGCAGCTCGCTGCTCGCCTTCACCGACGCCGTCGAGCGCAAGGTCGACTATGCCACCGTCAACGGCCGCTTCTTCGTGAACAACGTCTCGCTCGGTGCCTACGCCACGATCGTCCAGCAGGACAGCTACCGACAGGCCAAGGCCGAGACCACCAGGACGCTGTTGCCCGAACTCCTGGGGTCGACCGAACATCCCTTCGATCTGCAGTTCACGACGCCGGACGGCAGCGAGGTCGACGGTGCCTTCGTGGCCCTGGTCTCAAACAACCCCTATGTCCTCGCGGCGTCGCCGGACGCGTCGACTCGCCGGCAGCTCGACTCGGGGTGTCTGGGGGTGTTCGCCGTCAACGCGGCCACCGGCGCCCAGGCCGCCGAGGTGGTCACGCTGTCCCTCCTCGGCCGCGGCGGGGCGAGCGGGCACGCCGTCGAGTTCACCGCCACCGACTTCGAGGTGCGTTCCCGTACGGGCAGGGCCTTCGCCGGCGTCGACGGGGAGGCACTGGAGCTGGCGACCCCGCTGCGCTTTCGCATCCATCCCGGCGGCCTCCGGCTCCTGGTGCCCGAGGGGAACCCGCAGGAGGTACTTCGGCGACGCTCGCGCGAGGTCCACTTGGGCGACCTGCTGCGTATCGCCCGCCGCACGCCGGCCGGGGCGCCGGGCTGACGGGGGCGGGCGGCTCGGACCCCGCCCGGCCGAGCCACCGACCCGCGGTGGGGCCAGGCTGGCGCTCAGGTCGCCTCGAGCCTCCGAAACACCATCCCGGTCCGGGGTTTCGGGCTGAAGTAGCTGGTCTTGGGGGGCATGCGTCGCCGAGCGGCCGCCCATTCGGCGATCTGGGCCACGGTGACCGGTCGCAGCAGGATGGCGGCCTGGGCCTCGCCGGACCGGACCGCCGACAGGGCCTCGTCGAAGGAGTGGCGATGGCTCAGTTCGTGCGGCGGCAGCTCCTTCAGCGCCAGGTCAACGAGGTTCGAGTCGAGGTCCCCGCCGGCCGCCTCGTAGGTCTCGGGGCGGGGGGTGAGGAGCCACGCGTCGTCGGCGGTCACCAGGGCGAGCGAGGAGGAGGCGTCGAGCGCCCCGACCACGCGGTCGCTGGCCGGGCCGGCGTGGACCACGTCGAACCAGCGCCCCAGCACCTTGGGGAGGTCGGTCCCCTCGGGGAGGCCGCGCAGGGTGCGGTGGATCGGCCCGACGGCCAGCTGGTCCTCTGCCAGCTCCACCACGAAGGCCATCACCAGGTCGTGGGGGCCGGGGCGCCCGCCCAGGGCCGTGCGCACCTCCTCGCGGTAGGCGCGGGCCGTCTCGTAGCGGTGGTGGCCGTCCGCCACCACCATCGGGGCCGAGGCGACCGCCGCCGCCAGGCGCTCGGCGGCCGAGGGGTCGTCGAGGACCCAGAGCTCGTGGCGCACCCCGTCGTCGTCGAAGGCGTCGCCGACCGGTGGCCCGTCGGGCTCGAGGAGCTTGGAGAGGCCCCCGGCCAGCGAGAGCCCCCAGATGGGCGAGAGGTTGGTACCGGTGGCCCGCAGCAGGTCGAGACGGTCGCTGCGGGGCTTGGGCATGGTCTGCTCGTGGGGCAGGACGTCGTCCTCGTCGACGCCGAGCGCGCCGATCACCCCGGTGGACGACCGGCCGTCGGGTGTGGTCATGCGGTACGGGTAGAAGGCGGGTCGGGCGTCGGTCACCAGCACCCGCTGGGCGATCCACGAGTCGAGCAGGCCGGCGGCGACGTGGTAGCGGTCGAGCCGCCGCTGGAGGTCGGGCTCGGGCAGCTCCACCCGGACGGCGTTGAAGGGGCTCCGGTGGGCCAGGGTTGTCCGCTGGGCGGAGCCGATCACGTCGTAGGGGGGGGCGATGACCTGGTCGAGGCGGACCGCGGCCGGGTCGTAGCGCAGTCCGCGGAAGGGCTCGAAGCGCGGCACGTCTTCAGCCTGGCACATGCGACGCCCGTAGACTCGGCTCCGTGGCCACCGACGAACGCCCCGGTCCGGGCAATGCGGGGGAGGAAGCCGGCCTGGACCGGGTGCTCACCCTGCCCAACGGGGTGACCCTGGTCCGGCTGCTGTGCATCCCGCTGTTCGTGTGGCTCCTCTTCGGCGCCCACCGCCAGTCGGCGGCGGCGGTCCTGCTGGCCGTGCTGGGGGCCACCGACTGGGTGGACGGGTTCCTCGCCCGGCGGCTCCATCAGGTGTCCACCCTGGGCAAGGTGCTCGACCCGGCGGCCGACCGCATCCTGGTGGCCACGGCGGTCATCTCGATCATGGTCTACGGGGCGGTCCCCCTGTGGTTCGGGATCGCCACCTTGGCCCGGGAGGTGGTGGTGGCGGGCACCGTCCTCGCCCTGGCGGCCCTGGGCGCCCGCCGGATCGACGTGCTGTGGATCGGCAAGGCCGGCACCTTCGCCCTCATGTTCGCCTATCCCGCCTTCCTGCTGGGGGACGGGCCGGCCACCTGGCAGCTGGCGGTCCGGGTCGTCGCCTGGGGCACCGGCGGGGTCGGGCTCGTGCTGGCCTGGGCGGCCGCCGTCATGTACCTGGTGCCGGCCCGCCGCGCCCTGGCCGAGGGCCGGGCCGGTCGCCGAGGACAACAGACCGGGGGGACGCCGGCGACGGCCCCCGGACACGCGATGGCGCCGGGCGCCGGGGAGGTCGGGAGATGAAGGCCGTCATCATGGCTGGAGGCGAGGGGACCAGGCTCCGGCCGCTCACCTCCAACCAGCCCAAACCCATGCTGCCCATGGCCAACCGGCCCATGATGGAGCACGTCGTTAACCTGCTGCGCCACCACGGTATGACCGACATCGTGGTCACGGTGGCCTTCATGGCCAACACCATCCGTTCGTACTTCGGCGACGGGTCCGAGCTCGGGGTGCGCATGGTCTACGCCACCGAGGAGACCCCGTTGGGCACCGCCGGCTCGGTGCTGAACGCCCGCGAGGAGCTCGAGGAGCGGTTCCTCGTGATCTCGGGCGACGTGCTCACCGATATCGACCTCTCGGCGGTCGTCGACTTCCACGAGAAGAAGGGGGCGCTGGCCACCCTCGCCCTGTGCTCGGTCGAGAACCCGCTCGAGTTCGGCATCGTGATCACCTCCGAGGATGGGTCGATCGAGCGGTTCTTGGAGAAGCCCACCTGGGGGCAGGTCTTCAGCGACACCATCAACACCGGCATCTACGTGCTCGAGCCCGAGATCTTCGACTACATCCCCGAAGGCCGGGCCGCGGACTTCTCCGGGGAGGTCTTCCCCGAGGTGCTGGCGGCCGGCCGCCCCATCTGCGGCTACGTGGCCGAGGGCTACTGGGAGGACGTGGGCACGACCGAGGCCTACTTGAAGGCCCACCAGGACATCCTCGACGGCAAGGTCGAGGTGGAGATGGCCGGCTTCCCGCTGCGCCCCGGTGTCTGGCTGGGCAAGGGGTCGACGGTCGACCCGACGGCATCGGTGGACGGGCCGGCCGTCATCGGGGACAACTGCTCGGTCGGTCCCGGCGCCGTGCTCGGCGAGTACACCACGTTGGGCTCGAACGTCCGCATCGCCGAGGGCGCCGAGGTCCGCCGTTCGGTGGTGGCCGACAACGGGTACCTGGGGGCCGGGGTGCGGGTGGCGGGGTCGGTCATCGGCCGCTCCTGCGACCTCCGCCAGGGCGCCCGGTGCGAGCCGGGGGCGGTGCTCGGCGAGGGGTGCCTGGTGGGGGCGCACGCCGAGGTGCGGGCCGGGGTGAAGGTGTACCCGTTCAAGACGGTCGAGTCCGGGGCGGTGGTCAACTCCTCCATCGTGTGGGAGTCGAGCGGCTCTCGCACCCTCTTCGGTCGCGATGGCGTGCGGGGCATCGCCAACGTGGACATCAGCCCCGAGCTGGCGGTGCGGCTCTCGATGGCCTGGGCCTCGACCCTCGAGAAGGGGGCCACCGTGACGGTGTCGCGCGACACCAGCCGGGCGGCCCGCGTCCTCAAGCGGGCGATGATGGTGGGCTGCAACGCGGTTGGGGTGAACGTGGAGGACCTCGAGGTGGCGACCGTGCCGGTGACCCGCCACCACATCCGGACCTCGGGCGGGCGGGGCGGGGTCACCGTGCGGCTCTCGGCCGACGACCCGCAGTCGGTGGTGCTGCGCTTCTTCGACGGCGAGGGGCTCGACCTGGCCGAGGCCGGCCAGCGCAAGGTCGAGCGCCTCTACCACCGCGAGGAGTTCCGCCGGGTCCTGGCCAGCGAGATCGGCGACATCGACTTCCCGCCCCGGGCGGTCGAGCAGTACACGGCCGACCTCATGCAGTCGGTGGAGAAGTCCGGCGCCCGCCACGAGGGGCTGAAGCTGGTGCTGGACCTCTCCTACGGCTCGGCCAGCTTCGTCATGCCCAACCTGCTCTCCAAACTCGACGCCGACGTGCTGGTGGTCAACCCCTACGCCAACACGCCGGGGATGATCTCGGTGGACCCCCGGACCCACGCCGAGCGGGTGGCCGAGCTGGTCCGGGCCTCGGGCTCGGAGCTGGGGGCGGTCATCGACGCTGACGCCGAGCGGCTCGTCATCGTCGACGACGAGGGGACCGTGCTCACCGACGACCAGGCCCTTCTCGTGTTGCTGCGGCTGGCCGTCACGACCCGCCCGGACGCCCGGGTGGCCCTGCCGGTGGCGGTGAGCCGAGTGGCGGAGGACATCTGCGCGGAGGCCAAGGTCCCCATCACCTACACCAAGCTGTCGTCGGCCCACCTGATGGAGGTGGCCGCCGGCGGCGGGATCACCTTCGCCGCCGGCCAGTCCGGCGGGTTCCTCTGGCCAGACTTCCTGCCCGCCTATGACGCGGCGGCGACGCTGGTGGAGCTGGTCTCCCTACTGGCCGAGACGGGCCAGCCCCTGTCCAAACTGGTCGGCGCCCTCCCCCCGATCTGCATCGCCCACGAGGCGGTGGTGACCCCCTCGGAGCGCAAGGGCACGGTGATGCGGGTGCTGGTCGAGCAGCTCGACGGCCACAACCTGGTGCTGGTGGACGGGGTGAAGATCCTCGAGGACGACGGTTGGGTGCTGGTCCTGCCCGACCCCGAGGACCCGGTCACCCACGTCTGGGCCGAGGGGACGAGCGAGGCGAGGTCCAAGGCGAAGGCCCAGCAGTACGCCGTGCGCATCCGCCAGATGCTGCGCTGAGGGGGTCGCCCCGCCCGCCCTACGCCAACGGGTTCACTTGGCGACGTGCTGGACGAACCAGGCGGTGATGGCCGTCTGGCGCTTCGCCCACACGTACGGTGTGATGGACGTCGTCGGAATTGTGCCGATGTAAGGGAGGTTGGCGACCGACTGCACGCCGTTCACCACCGGGTAGTAGTTCGACTCGTCGTACCGTGTGCCGGCCTGCATGGCGTTCTGCCCGGGCTGTGACAGCACGTAGTCGATGAACTTCTCCGCCTCGGTCCGCTCCTTCTTCGGGGCCTTGGCGTCGACAGCGACGGTCGAGGGGAGGATGGTCACCGACGGCAGGTAGGACACGGCCAGCTTCGGGTCGAGGTGCTGGGCACCGACGGCCACCGAGCTCTGCAGCAGGGCCAGCTCGGTCTTGCCGGAGGTGACCGCCTGGACCGTCTGGCCGGTGGAGGGGTGAACCACGAGGCCGTTCGCCTTGAGGCGGGTGAAGTACTTCTCCCCCTTGGCGACGTCCTTCGTCCCGCCCGCCTGGGCGATCAAGCCGGCGAGGAACGGGTAGGTCGAGCCGACCTGCGCCGGTGTCGTCATGGCGATCTGTCCCTTCCACTTCGGCTGCAAGAGCTGCCGCCAGGAGGTGGGCGGTGAGGTGACGACGGTCTTTGTGTACAGCAGGGCTGCGGCCAGGGTGACCCCGGTGGGGACGAAGCTGCGGTCCTTGGGCAGGGCCCGCTTGCCGAGCGCGTTCCACGCGGCGGTCGGCTTGAGGTGCGTGACCAGGAGGTGCTCGTCGTCCAGGGTAGCCAAGACCGTCGGTCCGTCGGTCCACACGACCCCCCACGTCGGGTCGCTCATCGTGGACTGGATCTGTGCGGCCAGGCTGGCCAGGGGCTTGGTCTCGAGATGCACCGGGATTCCGGTCTTCGTCTCGAAGTCGCGGACGACCAGGGTGTCGTAGCCCTCGGAGGAGTAGACCACGAGCGGCGGAGCCGAGCTCTTATGCAGCTGCTGCGCCGCGCCGGCGGGCGGGGCGGTGAGCAGGGCGGCGCCGAGGGCGCCGGTGGCCAGGGCGGCCATCAGCGCGGTGCGTCGCCTGGGACGGACGGCACGGTTCGTGTCTGCCACGGTTTCCTCCAGCGGTTCCACCGACGGTGCTCGTCGGTGAGGGCTGCACACTAGGAGACCGATGCGAAAACAGGGTGCCGCCCCCTGAGCCCCTTGCGAGCGCCCGGCGGCCGGGCCCGCCGCGGCGGGCCCGCCGGCGCGTCACCGCAGGTCGGCGGGGTGGGGTCGCCGCCCGTCCGGTTCAGCCGGGGGGCCAGAGAGGTCCGTCCAGCTCCAATCCGGCCCCGGTGCCCCAGCGGTTGCGGTAGGTGACCTGGCCGACCGGCCGCCGGGCCGCCACCCCCCACCGGCCGGTGGGGTACCCGAAGCTCACGCAGCCCGAGAGCACCCAGCCCTCGTCGCCGGGCACGCCCAGGATCTCGAGGGTCTCGGTGAGGTTGAAGACGCCGAGCACCACGGTGAGGCAGCTGCCGACGCCCTCGGCCCGCGCCGCCAGCATGGCGCTCCACACCGCGGGGTAGATGGAGCCGCCGGTGGGGTCGTGCTGGCAGAACGGGAAGAGGAAGAGCGGGACCTCCTCGAAATGGTCGGCCAGCCACTGGGCCGAGCGCTGGGTCCGCACCATCTGCGCCGTCTCGGGGGCGTCGGGGTGGGCGGCCGCCTCGGCGATGAGGGGTGCGTAGATGGTCTTCCACAGCTGGTCGACCGAGTCACGGTAGAGGGGGCCGAGCCGCTCCTTCACCGACGGGTCGTCGACGAGCAGGAACCGCCAGTTCTGCTGGTTCCCGCCGCTCGGGGCCCTGATGGCCGCGTCGAGGATCCGGGCCTGCACGTCGGCGGGGACCGGGTCGGGCCGGACGCGACGCATGGCCCGGGTCGTGTAGAGCGCCTCGTGCAGGTCCATGTCCAGCCTCCCGGCGGGCCACCGGTCGGCGCCCCGCCACGACCGAGGCTAGACACGTACGCCGGCGGTGTCGCTAACCTGCGCGAATGGAACTGCGCCAGCTCGGCCGGACCGGTGTCCGGGTCAGCCCCCTGTGCCTCGGGGCCATGATGTTCGGGGCCTGGGGGAACCCCGACCACGAGGAGTCGGTCCGGATCATCCACCGCGCCCTCGATGCGGGGATCAACTTCGTCGACACCGCCGACGTCTACTCCGCCGGGGAGTCCGAGGAGATCGTGGGCAAGGCCCTGAAGGGCCGGCGCGACGACGTCGTGCTGGCCACCAAGGTCCACGGCGTCATGGGCACCGACCCGAACCACCAGGGCAACTCGCGGCGCTGGATCGTCCGCGAGTGCGAGGCGAGCCTCCGCCGGCTGGGGACCGACTGGATCGACCTTTACCAGATCCACCGGCCCGAGCCCGATTGCGACATCGACGAGACGCTGGGGGCGCTGAGCGACCTGGTGCACGCGGGCAAGGTGCGCTACGTGGGCAGCTCCACCTTCCCACCCTCGGCCATCGTCGAGGCGCAGTGGACGGCCGAGCGGCGGGGCCGGGAGCGGTTCGTCTGCGAACAGCCGCCCTACTCGCTCTTGGTCCGCGGCGTCGAGGCCGAGGTCCTTCCGGTGTGCCAGCGCTACGGCATGGGCGTGATCCCGTGGAGCCCGCTGGCCGGGGGCTGGCTGACCGGCGCCTACCGCAAGGGCCGCGAGATCCCGCCCAGCCTGCGGGCCCAGCGGATCCCGGCCCGCTACGACCTCTCGCTGCCAGCCAACGCGGCCAAGCTCGACGCCGTCGAGGCCTTGGCCCAGCTGGCCGAGCGGACCGGCCTCTCCCTCATCCACCTGGCCCTGGCCTTCGTGATCCGCCACCGGGCGGTGACCGCGGCCATCATCGGCCCGCGCACCATGGAGCACCTCGAGTCACAGCTCGGCGCGGCCGACGTGGTGCTGGCCGACGATGTGCTGGACGCCGTCGACGAGATCGTGCCCCCGGGCACCACCCTGGCCCGGGTCGACGGCGGGTGGGACCCCCCGTCGCTGGTGGACACCTCGTTGCGGCGGCGCTGAGCCCGACGGCACCGGTCCGGGGTCAGCCTTCGAGGTCGACCGACTGGATGGCGTCGATGTACTCGTCGACCAGGCCCAGGACCACGTCGCGGGCCTTCTTCACCGTGGTGGCCCGGCCGATGACCTGCCCGGCCGGGTTGAAGTTCACGTCCACCGCCTGCTCGGGGTAGGCGTGGCCGCGCGAGACCGCCTCGATGGCCACCATCATCTGCAGCGGCATCGGCAGTGGCTCGGGGTTCCCGGGCGTCTCCCAGGCGTCGGTCCAGTCGTTCTTGAGCAGCCGGCAGGGCTTGCCGGTGAACGAGCGGGAGCGGACGGTGTCGCGGCTGGTGGCCTCGAGGTAGGTCTGCATCTGGCGGGGCGGGATGTCCGCCTCCTCGACGGTCAGCCACAGCGTGCCCGTCCACACCCCGGCCGCCCCCATCACCATGGCCGCCGCCATCTGGCGTCCCGAGCCGATGCCCCCGGCGGCCAGGACCGGGAGGGGCGCTACGGCGTCGATCACCTCGGGCCACAGCACGATGCTGCCGACGTCGCCGGTGTGGCCGCCGCCCTCGCTGCCCTGGCAGATGACGACGTCGACCCCGGCGTCGCGGTGGCGCACGGCGTGCTTGACCGAACCGGCCAGCGCGGCCACCAACAGGCCGTGCTCGTGCACCTGGGCGATCACGTCGTCGGGCGGGGTCCCCAGGGCGTTGGCCACCAGCTTCACCTTTTCGTGCTTGAGCAAGACGTCGACCTGGGGCGCGGCGGTGGCGGCCGTCCAGCCCAGCAGCTCGCGCTTGGGGCCGCCGGGGAGCTCGGGCACCCCGTGGTCGGCCAGGATCTTCTTGGCGAAGTCCCGGTGGCCTTGGGGGACCATGGCCTTCAGCTCCTCCTCGAGCTTCTCGGGGTCGAGCTCGCCCATGCCCTCGTACTTGCCCGGGATGACGATGTCGACCCCGGAGGGGTGGTCGCCCACGTGCTCGTCGAGCCACGTGAGCTCGGTCTCGAGCTCCTCGGGGCTGAAGCCGACGGCCCCGAGCACGCCGAAGCCGCCGGCGTTGGAGACGGCGGCCACCACGTCACGGCAGTGGGTGAAGGCGAAGATGGGGAACTCGATTCCCAGCCGTCGACACAGATCGTTGTGCACCACAACCTCCTCTTCGGCGGTCCGACCGCCGTCCAGCGTGAGAGCCGATCCTATTTCCGTCCCGGTGTCGGTGCCGCACCCCGGGGCGCCCGGCCCGCCGTGCGATACTCGGACCGCCCCGAGCGGGGGACGGAGGAGGAGGGCCGATGGCGTTTCGGACGTCGCCCGTGGTGGCCGAGGACGAGTGGCAGCTCCGACTGGAGGTCGCCGACGGGATCGGCGTCCTCACCCTGGACCGGCCAGAGAAGCTGAACGCCTGGAGCTGGGAGGCCTCCCGCCAGCTCGGGGTGCGGGCCGACCAGATCCGCTTCGACGACCGGATCCGGGTGGTGGTGGTCAAGGCCGAGGGCCGGGCCTTCTGTGCCGGGGTTGACCTGGGCATGCCCGAGGACCGGGTGACCGGCCGCTCCCCGGCCGAGAAGGTGCGCAACTACTACGAGGGCATCCGCTGGGTGCACGAGCGGTTCCGGGTCTTCTCCGAGCTGCCCCAGCCCATCATCTGCGCCGTCCACGGCTACTGCCTGGGCTTCGGCTTCGAGCTGGCCCTCATGTGCGACGTGCGCCTGTGTGCCGACGACGCGGTCTTCGCCCTGCCCGAAGCGTCGGTCGGGGTGGCCGTCGACGCCGGGGGGGACCTGCGACTGGCCCACGAGGTCGGGGCGGGGTGGGCCAAGCTGCTGGCGCTGACCGGCCGCCGCATCGACGCCGCCACCGCCGAGCGCCTCGGCGTGGTCCAGCAGGTGACGTCGGGCGCCGAACTGGTGCCGACGGCGATGGCCCTGGCCGCCGAGATCGCCGCCAACGCGCCCTTGGCCGTCCAGTCCATCAAGCGCACCATCGACGTCTTCGCCTACCGCGGGATGGCCGAGGCCCTGAAATTCGAGTCGCTCTCGGCCTCGGTGCAGTTCGTCTCCGAGGACATGCCGGCCGGCTACGCCGCCAAGGCCAAGCGCCAGCCGGTGCACTTCGAGGGGAAGTGACGTGGGGCTCCCCGAGCCGCCGCCGGCCGGACAGCCCATGCTGCCGGCCACGACCTTCGCCGGGCTGACGGCGGTGGTGACCGGCGGGGGCACCGGGCTGGGCCGGGCCATCGCCGTGGAGCTGGCCCGGGCGGGGGCGGCCGTCGGTATCGTCTCGCGCACCGAGGAGCACCGGCTGGCCGGGGTGGCCGCGGTGGAGGAGGTCGGCGGGCGGGCGGCCCACGCCGCCGCCGACATCAGGGAGCCCGAGCAGGTGGCGGCCGCCTTCGACGAGATCGCCGGGGCGCTGGGCCCGGTGCGGGTGCTGGTCAACAACGCCGCCGCCAACTTCCCGGTCCTCGCCGCCGATATGCGTCCCAACGCCTGGCGGGCGGTGAGCCGCATCGTGCTGGACGGGACGTTCTTCTGCAGCCAGGAGCTGCACCGCCGCTGCGCCGAGGCGCAGGCCCCGGGGGCGATCTGCAACATCCTGGCCACCCAGTCGTTCACCGGCGGGCCCGGCATGGCCCACGCGGCGGCGGCCAAGGCCGGGGTGGGGAACCTGACCAAGACCCTGGCCGTCGAGTGGGCGCCCGACGGCGTGCGGGTGAACGCCCTGGCCCCGGGGCTCTTCCCCCATGCCGACATGCGCGAGGACCTGCAGGCCCTGCGCACCACCGGCGCCGACGTCGACGCCCGGCGGTCCCCGGCCGGCCGCCTGGGCCGACTCCACGAGCTCGGGTGGGCCGTGACCTGGCTGTGCTCGCCCTACGCCTCGTTCGTGACCGGCCACACCCTGGTCGTCGACGGCGGGAACTGGCTGCGACGCGACTTCGTGATGCCCGAGTTCACCCCGGTCGCCGACCAGCTCTCGGGGGTGCTGCGCCCGGGCTGAGTCAGCTGGCCTTGGCGTCGGCCCGGCCGGCCGCGGCCCGCACGACCGCCACCACCTCCTCGTTGGAGGCCCCCGGCCCGAGCACCGCGGCCACGCCCTCGGAGACGAGCACGGGCACGTCGACCGGCGGGACGATGCCGCCCACCACCACCGGGGTCGCCAACCCCGCCTGCCGGAGCGCGCCCACGACCGCCGGGGCCAGGGTGAGGTGGGCGCCGTTGTGCATGGAGACCCCGACCACGTCCACGTCCTCTTCGACCACGGCGGCGGCGATCATCTCGGGGGTCTGACGCAGTCCAGCGAAGACGACCTCGCAGCCTCCGTCGCGCAGGATCCGGGCGACCACCCGCAGCCCCCGGTCGTGGCCGTCGAGCCCCACCTTGGCCAGGAGCACCCGGAGCGGTGGCTCGCCGCTCACCGGGTGCGGCCGGGGGTCACGCCACCGGCCGTTCGAACCAGGTGCCGAAGACGCCCTCCATGGCGCGCATGGCCTCGCCTACGGTGACATAGGCGTGGGCGGCGTCGATGAGGGCCGGCATGAGGTTGACCGTCGGGTCGGCCGCCTCGCTGGCCAGGCGCCCGAGGGCCCCCTGCACGGAGCGGTCGTCCCGCCGGCCCTTCAC
This sequence comes from Acidimicrobiales bacterium, assembly GCA_052145775.1. Classification (GTDB taxonomy): domain Bacteria; phylum Actinomycetota; class Acidimicrobiia; order Acidimicrobiales; family RAAP-2; genus CAVYPR01. The sequence goes on along the minus strand of JBKQNY010000013.1, from coordinate 8,030 downwards.
CCCCGCCAGGTCGGCCAGCTGGCGGTCCTCGACCGCCGGGTCGACGTAGAGGGTCGGGACCTCGGCGTCGTCGCCCTCGGTGTAGCCGTTCACCCCGACCTGGACCCACCGGCCGGCGGCGATGTTCGACTGGAAGCGGTAGGCGGCGTCGGCGATCTCCGAGCAGAACCAGCCGTCCTCGATGCAGGCCAGCACCCCCTCGAGCATCGACCCCGAGCCGGCTGCCTCCAGGTGGGCGAAGATCTCGGAGGCCTGGCGCTCGAGCTCGTCGGTGAGCGACTCGACCAGCCACGAGCCGCCCAGGGGGTCGGCCACGTGGGCCACCCCGGTCTCCTCGGCGATCACCTGCTGGGTGCGAAGCGCCAGCCGGGCCGCCCGCTCGGTGGGGAGGGCCAGCGCCTCGTCGTAGGAGTCGGTGTGCAGGCTCTGGGTGCCCCCCAGGACGCCGGCCAGGGCCTCGATGGCCACCCGGGCCAGGTTCACCTCGGGCTGCTGGGCGGTGAGGGAGACCCCGGCGGTCTGGGTGTGGAACCGCAGCTGGGTGGAGCGGCCGTCGGTGGCGCCGTAGCGGTCGCGCAGCCAGCGGGCCCAGATGCGCCGGGCGGCGCGGTACTTGGCGATCTCCTCGAAGAAGTCGATGTGGGCGTTGAAGAAGAAGCTGAGGCGGGGGGCGAACCGGTCGACCTCCAGGCCGGCGGCCACCGCGGCCTCCACGTAGGCGAACCCGTTGGCCAGGGTGAAGGCCAGCTCCTGGGCGGCCGTCGACCCCGCCTCGCGGATGTGGTAGCCCGAGACCGAGACCGGGTGCCAGCGGGGGAGCTCGGCCGCGGCGAAGCGGACCAGGTCGGTGACGAGGCGCACGCTCGGCCGCGGCGGGAAGACGTACTCCTTCTGGGCCTGGTACTCCTTCAAGATGTCGTTCTGGATGGTGCCCGAGAGCGACCGGCGGTCCACGCCGGTGCGGTCGGCCACGCCGATGTACATGGCCATGACCACCGGGGCGGCCGAATTGATGGTCATCGAGGTGCTGACCGAGCCCAGGTCGATCCCGTCGAACAGCCGCTCCATGTCGGACATCGTGTCGACGGCCACCCCGGCCCGGCCGACCTCGCCCTTGGCCAGCGGGTCGTCGGAGTCGCGACCGAGCAGGGTGGGCATGTCGAAGGCGGTGGAGAGCCCGTCGCCCCCCGAGCGCAGCAGCTCCTTGAACCGCCGGTTGGTGTCCTCGGCGGTACCGAAACCGGCGAACTGGCGCATGGTCCACAGCTTCGAGCGGTACATGGAGGCGTAGGGGCCCCTGGTGTAGGGGAACTGCCCGGGGAGCTCCGCGTCGTCGGGGCCGTAGACGGGGTTGAGAGGGACGCCCGACATGGTCTCGAAGGGGACCGGACGGACCCTAGAACGGTCGAACTCCTCCTGCCAGGCGCGTCGGTCTGCCACGCAATGATGGTACGCCGCGGACGCCGTCCTCAGGTGCAGGTAGCGGATCGGGGAGGCCGCTCCGGCGGTCGGGTCACCACTCGTCGCTGGGGTCGGGCTCCTCGGGGCTCGAGTGGCCGGGGCCCCACACCACGAAGACCGGGTCACGGGCGGACAGCCGCCAGCCGCGCCCGGGTGCCTGCTCGCCCCGGCCCACGCCGATCTGCACCAGGTTCCCGAGCCGGTCGGCGGCGGTGGCTGCCCGCTCGAGGGAGGCGAAGGTGGCCACGACGCGCCCGCCGGGCCGCAGCGCCGAGAGCACGGCCTCGAGGACCTCGAGGCCGCCGCCGCCCACGAAGGCCCGGTCCGGCGCGGGCAGCCCGGCCAGGGCTCCGGGGGCACGCCCGTTGACGACGTGCACGGCGGCCCCGAGGGACATGGCGTTGGCCGTGACCCGGGCCGCGTCCTCCGGGCCCTCCTCCACGGCCATGACCGTGAGACCGGGCCGGAGAAGGGCGCACTCGACGGCCACGCTGCCGCTGCCGGCACCGACGTCCCAGAGCACGCCTGCGGCCGGGAGCGCCAGCTTGCCCAGGACCACCGAGCGGACCTCGGACTTGGTCATGGTCCCGGCCCGGTGAGCGAAGGCCGAGTCCGGCAGTCCCCAGGCGAGGACCTGGTCGGCCACGCTCCCCGACGCCGCCCCAGGCGCGTGCGCCGCCCCCCCGGACGCCCAGCCGGTCATGGGCAGGCTGGCCGGCCCGAGCAGCACCACCACCGAGACCGGGTCGAACCGACCGGCGGCCAGCTGCTCGAGCGAGAGCTCGGTCACCTGCTCGTCGGACGAGCCCAGCCGGCTGCAGACGGCCACCAGGTCGAGGGCGACCCCGGCCTCGAGCAGGGCTCGACCCAGTGCCTCGGGCGGGGCCCCGGCCGTGGTGAGCACGGCCACCTTGCGGGCGGTGCGCATCACGTTGGCCGACTCGGCGAGGGTCGAGCCGTCGACCTGGACGACGACGCTGTCCTCCCACGGCAGGCCGAGGCGGGCGAAGGCCAGAGAGACCGACGAGGGCCCCGGGACCACCTGCAGCGAACGGCGGTCGAGGACCCGGTCGAGTGCCCCGACGACGCCGAAGAACCCCGGGTCGCCAGACACCAGCACGCACACCCGCCGTCCGGCCTCGCTCGACCGCTGCCGCACGGTCGCGGCCAGCTCGTCGGGGTCGTCGCCGACCTCGACGACCTCGGCGGGCGCGGCCACGGGGGCCCGTTCGGCCCACGACCGCCACAGCCACAGCTCCCGGTGGCCCCCCACCACCACGTCGGCGTCGACCAGGGCCCGTCGGGCTTCGGGTGAGAGGAGCTCGGGCCGGTCGTCGGAGAGGCCCACCACGGTGACCGCCGGGGGCGCCAGCGGCCCGCGGGCCGGCCCGGGAGAAGGAGCCGCCAGGGTGGCGGCCGAAGGCAGGAGCAGGGTGGGTGTGGCCAGGTCGCCGACGGCCAGCACCTCGGTCGGCGCACTCAGCGGGGAGACGGCCGGGTGCTGCGCGGTGGGCTCGTCGGTGGCGGGCGGAAGCCCGGAGGCGGGGGGGCGCGGGAGCTCAGCCATGGCGCGCCGGGCGGTCGGCGGCCGCCGGGATTCGAGCCGCGTGGGGGGTGGCGGACACGGGTCCCAGGCTACGGCCCACCCCCGCCGTCGGGAAGGACCGTGGCGCCGTCAGGCCTCGGGGGTGCTCACCGCGTCCTGGGCGGCGAACTGGGTGCGGTAGAGCTCGGCGTAGAGGCCGTCGGCGGCGAGCAGCTGGCGGTGGGTGCCGCGTTCGACGATCCGCCCGTCGTCAATGACCAGCAGCTCGTCGGCCTCGCGCACGGTGGAGAGGCGGTGGGCAATGACCACCGAGGTGCGGCCGGCCAGGGTCGAGCGCAGGGCCTCCTGCACCGCCGCCTCGGACTCGGAGTCGAGGTGGGCGGTGGCCTCGTCGAGCACCACCACGTCGGGAGCCTTCAGGATGAGGCGGGCCAGGGCCACCCGCTGCTTCTCGCCCCCCGACAGGCGGTAGCCGCGCTCGCCGACCACGGTGTCGAGGCCGTCGGGCAGTGTGGCCACCAGGTGGAGGATCTGGGCCAGCTCCAAGGAACGCAGCAGGTCGTCGTCGGTCGCCTCGGGCCGGGCATAGAGGAGGTTGGCCCGCAGGGTGTCGTGGAAGAGGTGGGGGTCCTGGGTGACCACGCCGACCGCGTCGCGCACCGAGGACATGGTGGCGTGGCGCACGTCGACCCCGTTGATGCGCACGCTGCCCGAGGTGGCGTCGTAGAGGCGGGGCACCAGGTTCGAGATCGTGGTCTTGCCGGCCCCCGAGGGCCCGACCAGGGCCACCATCTGCCCGGGCTCCACGGTGAAGGAGACCTCGTGGAGCACCTCGGTGCGCTCGGCGGCCTCCAAGACGGCGACCGCCTCGAGCGACGCCAGCGAGACGTCCTCGGCGGACGGGTAGGAGAAGCGCACGTGGTCGAACTCGACGGTGGCCGGGCCCCGGGGGATCTCGCGGGCGTCGGGGTCCTCGGCCAGCATGGGCACCAGGTCCAGCACCTCGAAGATCCGTTCGAAGGAGACCAGGGTGGTCATCACGTCGAGGTTGACGTTGGAGAGCTGGCTCAAGGGCGCGTAGAGCCGGGCCAGGTAGGCGGTGATGGCCACCACGGTGCCGACGGCCATGGTGCCCTGGGCCGCCCGCACCCCGCCGTAGCCGTAGGCGAAGGCGGTGGCCAGCGCGGCGGTCAGAGTGAGGGCGACGAAGAACAGCCGCGAGTAGAGCGCCTGATTGATCCCGATGTCGCGCACCCGGGCGGCCTTCTGGTCGAATTGTTCGGCCTCGGCCTCAGGCCGGCCGAAGAGCTTGACCAGCATGGCGCCCGACACGTTGAACCGCTCGTTCATGACCATGTTCATCTCGGCATTGAGGTTGTAGCCCTCCCGGGTCATCGCCCCGAGCCGGCGTCCCACCACGCGAGCCGGGATGAGGAAGAGGGGGAGGAGCACCAGGGCCACCAGGGTGATCTGCCAGCTGAGAATGAACATGGCGACGAGGACGATGGCCACGGTGATGAGGTTCCCCACCACGTTGGAGAGGAGTGTGGTGAAGGCCTGCTGGGCTCCGATGACGTCGTTGTTGAGCCGGCTCACCAGCGCGCCGGTCTGGGTGCGGGTGAAGAAGGCCAACGGCATCCGCTGGATGTGGCGGAAGACCTTGGCCCGCATGTCGAAGATGAGACCCTCCCCGATGACGGCCGAGATGCGCCGTGTGTAGAGGGAAAGCACGGCGCTCACGATGGCCAGGGCCGCGGCGAGCAGGGCGAGCGCGACGACGAGATTCGGACGGTGCTCGAGGATGCCCTTGTCGATGATGGCGCGCAGGATGAGCGGGTTGATGGCGCCCACCACGGCGTCGAGGACCACGACCGGTATGAAGACGGCGAGGATGCGGCGGTAGGGGACGGCGAAGTGCAAGATCCGCCGGGTGGTCCCCTTCTTCACCCGGTGGTCGAGGACCGAGCGGTCCTGGCGGAACGAGCGCAGGCCGTTCCAACCGCCGCCACCCATCCCCATCCCTCTGCCCGGTGGTGGCACGGCTGTTCCTCCAGTCTTCAAAGACGCCGCGGCCCGGGGCCGGGCCCGACAGGGCCGACCGCCGCAACGAGTCCAGGAGCGGGGGAGCGGGGCTCCACCGGCCGGAGGCCGCACGTCGCACGGACGACGAGTTCGCCCACCTGGGCGTTCGTCGCATTCCACTCGGAGACTATCGGTGCGACCGTCAGAATCAGGCCGTCAACCGTCCACTGGGATTCCGTGGGCGCGGTGCGCAGCGCCCACGCCAGTCCCGGTCGCCGTCAAAGGAGCAACGTCGTCGCAAGGCGTACAAGAGCATCGCTGCCCCGCCTACCGCGCTCTCGGCGGCCGCTCTGGGGTTCCGCGCCACATGGTCCCCCTCCACGGACTCGAGGGGGGGTGAGCGCTCGATGGGAGAGCCCCCGGAAGCCGGCCCAGCCGGGTCCAACGCCGCCCCGGGCGCGAAGAGGGGCGAGCGAAGAGTGGGCGGGGTACGAGCGGCGGTCCCATCGTGCGAGGACGCGCTGACTGGCGCGCCTACTCCAAGCGCGCCCGATAAACGACCGTTTGACCGTAGGCGCCCTGTGGGTTGTATGAACGTTGGCGCGCAGAATTGAGACAGGCTTGATTGACGGAATTGGGTGCCACTTGTAGGGTCCCATTGTGGGCGGGAGCGTGGGACGGGTAGCTGATAGAGAAGCGCGTCCTCTCACGGCGTGCACTCTGCGGCGGGGCCCGCGCGCAATTCTTTTGTCGTCTGCATGTCCGCGTCGGCGAACGGAGCCGATTCCAGCGCCGTCTGCGCCACCACCGGCGATACCATCGGCAAGAGCGGCACCGGAGCGGGAGCGAGCACATCGCAGGGCAGCACGACCACGATGACCGCCGAATCCGCTGGCATGCAGGTGGCAACTAGCAACTCGACGATCGCAGCACACGAATCCACTTCACTGCGTGGCCCAAGGGGGAGAGATGCGGCGTAACCAACAGCGCATTCGGGGAGCTATCTCGCGCCTGTGTGCGGTCATCCTGGTAGCTGCACTCGCCGGGGCAGCCGCCGGCGGCACGCTGATCTCGAGCGGCACGGCGGGGGCCGCCACGCCATCGGGCACGTACCACTGCACGTTCACGACAGCGAGCACGCCGAGCAACACCGCCACCACCCCGACACTGACCTACCCAGGGGGTGGGACGGCCCCGAGCGCGGTGCTCAAGATCTCCCACCCGGGCAACTCCGTTTCGGTCTCGTGCCAAGGGCTCGCCGCACATGAGACGGTGGGACTCGTCCAGGTGTCCGGCCTTGTCGCACTCGACACACCGGCACGTAAAGAGCACTACGCCACATTGTCCAACGCCAATCTCGGCCTCACGGCCGGGGTCGCGGGCACATTGCAAGGGGCCTTCAGCACGACGTACCACAACTCGGCCACACCATCAGTGACCTGCCCCACGAACAAGGTGGCGGCGAACCTTGGTGAGCCTCGATGCTACGGCGACGTGGTGGACATCTCAGCCACGGCGTCGCTGGCCGCCGTCTCCTTTACATATGCGGGAGACGCTGCACCGACACTTCCTTTGATCGCCCTGACAGCGTACCGAGTGAACAACGCGGCGGCGACCACGTCGGTGAATGTCACGACGACGTCTGGCTACTGGTACGGGGCCGGCGGTGCGGGTTCTCCGGCGGCCACATTCCACGGCCACGCGGTCCCGGCCCCGAAGGTACTCATCACAGGCACCCCGATCCAGACGGCCGGCACGGCCGGCACGGGTTCGACCACCCTGGCGGTCAGCGCGTCGCGCTACACGATCGGCACATCCACATCGCACGCCAGCCCGGTGATCACCTACCCGAGAATGACCGGCAGCGTGACGATTCCCAAGGGCCTCTCTCCTGGTGTCCACACCTTCTCGGTCGAGGAGCCGACAGTCAACAACGGCACAGCGTACGTGGTCGGGGCGTCCACGAACTTCCTCGTTCCGGCGACCACACCCTGTGGCACCAACGGCGCGTACTCGTCGAGCGGTACAACCTTCAGCTGCACCTACAAGGAAAACGGAACGTTCAGTTCACCCTGGATAGCCGGCACATTCACCGTCACCGCCGCCGGGGCCGTCGGCGGCACAGGACTTCCGGGAGGTGTCGGCGGCAACGGCGCCTTCGTCTCCACGAAAGGGTCGATCCCCGGCGGCCTCACACTCTCCGTCGGAGTCGACGTCGGCAGCGGCGGCGGCGGCCTGGCCCCGGCGTCGGGCGGCAATGGGGGCGGGGAGTCGGATCTCCGGCTCACTCCGGTTGGCCACATACCACCTACGTTCCTCGCCGTCGCCGGTGGTGGCGGTGGCGGTGGTGGAGGCGGCGGCGGGAACAGCCGCTTCGGCGTGGGCGGTAACGGTGGAGGCGCCGGCGCGGCCACCACCGGTGCGGGCAACGGAGGTTGCACACAGCTGAGTGGCGGCTTCGGAGGGACGGGGTCCGGAGGCGGCGCGGGTTGTGGAAATGGAACCGCCGGTAGCGCGGGACAGGGAGGAACGGGCGGCACAGGCCTGCCCTTCGGCACCGGCGGGGACGGCGGAGGCGGCGGCGGGGCCGGCTACGTCGGCGGTGGTGGTGGCGGCGGTAATGCCAACGGCACGAGCGGTGGTGGCGGGGCCGGTTCGAGCTACGCGCGGGGCCATACAACGCACATCTCCACAAACGAGCAGAGTCCGTACGTCAAGATCAGCTGGTCCAAGGCCACAACAGGACTGACACCAAGACGACCGGCCATCGACTCACTCACGCCGGCCAGCGGACCCACCTCTGGCGGCACCAACGTGACCATTACTGGGGCGAAGCTCACAGGCGCCACGTCGGTCAAGTTCGGCACAACCCAAGCTGCCAGCTTCGTGGTGGAGAGCCCCACCACCATCGTCGCCACGGCACCGGCACACGCCGCCGGCACAGTGGTGGTCTCGGTGACCACCGTCAACGGGACCTCCACAAGCTTCGCTGACACGACAC
>JBKQNY010000012.1:0-26291 GCA_052145775.1 Acidimicrobiales bacterium | reverse complement strand
CCGAGAAGGCCCGACCGTACATCGCGGTCGTGCCGCAGGAGGGGAAGCCGTTCTTCCACCTCACCCCGCGCGAGCAGGTTTACACGTACTTGCGGGCCCGCGGGCTGGGACGGGACCCATCCCCTTCGCCCAGGACGAGATCGTCCGGCGCGGGCACGCCATCGAGGTCCGCCTCAACGCCGAGGACCCGACGGGCGGGCGGTTCTCCCCCTCCCCGGGCACCATCACCCGTTTCGACACCCCGGCCGGCCCGGGCGTCCGCCTGGACGCCGGCTACGAGGTGGGCGACACCGTCAGCCAGCACTACGACAACCTGCTGGCCAAGCTGGTGGTGTGGGCCGAGGACCGCGAACTGGCCCGCCGGCGGATGCTGCGGGCCCTGGCCGAGACCAGGATCGAAGGGGTGGCCACCACGATCCCGGCGGACGTGGCCATCCTGTCGCACCCTGACTTCGCCGAGGCCCGCCACTCGACCAAGTGGGTGGAGGACACCCTCGACCTGTCGGGGCTCGAAGCGGGCGACACCGGTGCGGGCGGGGCCGAGGACGGTGACGACCGGGTGCTGCGCGAGGTGACGGCCGAGGTCGACGGCCGCCGCTACCGCCTCAAGCTCTGGGTACCCGAGGCCGCCGGCGCGCCCGCGGCGGCGACCGGCGCCCGGGCGGGCGGCACGAGGCGCCGGTCGTCGCAGGCCGCCGCCGTCGGGGCAAATTCGGGCTCGGTGACCGTGCCCATGCAGGGGACGATCGTGAAGGTGCTCGTGGCCGAGGGCGACACGGTGGAGGTGGGGCAGACGATCTGCATCCTCGAGGCCATGAAGATGGAGAACGCCGTCAACGCCGAAATGGCCGGTGTGGTGCGGGAGGTCCGGGTGTCCGCCGGGGACTCGGTGGGCGGCGGCGACGTCGTCGCCGTCATCGAGTAGCGCCGGCCGCCCGGTGGCCGCCTCCACTCCCGCCGGTGGTCCCAAGGCCGCCGCCGAGGCGTCGGTGCGCGGCCGGCTCGACGCCCTCGTCGCCCTCTCCCACGAGGTCCACCGCCACCCCGAGACCTGCTTCGAGGAGCGGTGGTCCGCGGCGGCCGTGGCCGGCGCCCTGGCCGACGGCGGGATGGACGTCACCGAGGGGGTCTGCGACCTGCCGACCGCCTTCTCCGCCCGGGCCGGGTCCGGCCCGCTGGTGGTGGCCGTCTGCGCCGAGTACGACGCCCTGCCCGGGGTGGGCCACGCCTGCGGCCACAACATCATCGCCGCCGCCGCGGTGGGCGCCGGCCTGGCCCTGGCCGAGGTGGCCGACGACGTCGGCCTGACCGTGGTGGTGCTCGGGACCCCGGCCGAGGAGGGCGGGGGCGGCAAGGTCCACATGCTCGACCGGGGCGGGTTCGACGGGGTGCACGCGGCGATGATGGTGCACCCCTGGCCCGACGAGCGGCTGGAGGCGACCTGCCTGGCCGTCTCCCACTTCGACGTCCGCTTCGCCGGGCGCGAGGCCCACGCCTCGGCCGCGCCGTGGGAGGGGATCAACGCCCTGGACGCCATGACCGTGTCCCAGGTGGCCATCGGCCTCCTGCGCCAGCACCTGCGCCCCGGCGACCAGGTGCACGGCGTGGTGACCGACGGAGGCCGGGCGGCCAACGTCGTGCCGGGGTCGGCGGCGGGACGCTTCATGTGCCGGTCACGCACCGCCGGCGGCCTGGCCGAGCTCGAGCCCAGGGTGCAGGCGTGCTTCGACGCCGGGGCCCTGGCCACCGGGTGCGCCGTCTCCTACGAGGAGCTCTGCCCCCCCTACTCCCACATGGAGTCCGACGGGGGCCTGCTGGCCGCCTACCGGGCCAACGCCGAGGCCCTGGGACGGCGGTTCACCCTCGACGACCGGGGCGAACCGCCGCCGACGCTCTCCACCGACATGGCCAACGAGTCGCTGGCCGTCCCCTCGATCCACCCGCTCATGGCGATCGAGTCCGGCGGGGCGGTCAACCACCAGCCGGCCTTCGCCGCCGCCTGCGTCACCCCCTCGGCCGACGCCGCCGTGCGCGACGGGGCCCTGGCCATGGCCTGGACGGCCATCGACGCCGCCACCTCCGAGGAGCTGCGCAGCCGCCTTGTGGCCCCGGCGTCGTGAGCCCGACGGAAGGCGGGCCGGGTCCGGACGGCCACGGGGTGCTCGAGCACGCCGTCCTCGACGTCGCGCCCGGCCGGGAGGCGGCGTTCGAGCTCGCCTTCGCCGAGGCCCGTCAGTACATCGCCTCGGCCCCGGGGTTCCGCTGGCTGCGCCTCGACCGCTGCCTGGAGCGGCCCAACCGCTACCTGCTGCTGGTGGGCTGGGGGACGCTGGAGGACCACACCGGCGGGTTCCGGGGATCGCCCGCCTACAACGAGTGGCGCCGGCTCCTCCACCACTTCTACGAGCCGTTCCCCACCGTCGAGCACTTCACCGAGGCGGCGCGGGCCTGACCCCCGGCGCCCCGGCCGTCACCCCGGTGCGTAGACGCCGAACTCGCCGCGCAGCACGTCGGAGACCTCGCCCAGGGTAGCCATCTGGGCCAGGGCCGACTTCATGGGGACCAGCAGGTTCTGCGAGCCGCGCGCCGCGGCGCGCACGTCGTCGAGCGCGGCGTCGACCGCGGCCCGGTCCCGCTCGTCGCGCACCCTGGCCACCCGGGCGACCTGGGAGCGCTGGAGCTCGACGTCGATCGGGAAGACCTCGGTCGGCTCCTGGTTCTCCTCGACGAACCGGTTGACCCCGACCACCACCTTCTCGCCGTCGTCCACCGCCTTGGCGAAGGCGTAGGCGGCGCTCTCGATCTCGCCCTGCATGAACCCGGCCTCGATGGCGGCCACCGCGCCGCCGAGCTCGTCGATGCGGTCGAGGTAGGCCTGGGCCGCCCGCTCGACCTCGTCCGTGAGCGACTCGACGAAGTACGAGCCGGCCAGGGGGTCGACGGTGTCGGCGATCCCCGACTCGTAGCCGACCACCTGCTGGGTGCGCAGCGCCAGCTTGGCCGCCCGGGTGGTGGGCAGCCCCAGCGCCTCGTCGAACCCGTTGGTGTGCAGGCTCTGGGTGCCTCCCAGCGCGGCGGCCAGGGCCTGGACGGTCACCCGGACGATGTTGTTCTCGGGCTGCTGGGCGGTGAGGGTGGAGCCGCCGGTCTGGGTGTGGAAGCGGAGCACCTTGGAGCGGTCGTCGGTGGCCTTGAACCGCTCGGTCATGATGCGGGCCCACATGCGCCGGGCGGCCCGGTACTTGGCCACCTCCTCGAAGAGGTTGTTGTGGGCGTTGAAGAAGAAGGAGAGCCTGGGTGCGAACTCGTCGACCCCCAGGCCGGCGGCGATGGCCGCCTCGACGTAGGCGATCCCGTCGGCCAGGGTGAAGGCCACCTCCTGCACCGCCGTGGAGCCGGCCTCGCGGATGTGGTAGCCGGAGATGGAGATGGTGTTCCAGTTCGGCAGGTGCTCGCGGCAGTAGGCGAAGGTGTCGACGATCAGGCGCATCGAGGGCCGGGGCGGGTAGATGTAGGTGCCCCTGGCCACGTACTCCTTCAAGATGTCGTTCTGGATGGTGCCGCCGACCTTCTCGCCGGGGACCCCCTGCTCCTCGGCCACCAGTTGGTAGAGGAGGAGAAGGATGGCCGCGGTGGCGTTGATGGTCATCGAGGTGGTGACCGCATCGAGGGGGAGGTCGGCCAGAAGGAGCCGCATGTCGGCCAGGGAGTCGATGGCCACCCCCACCTTGCCCACCTCGCCCTCGGCCCGGGGGTGGTCCGAGTCGTAGCCCATCTGGGTGGGGAGGTCGAAGGCGCACGAGAGGCCGGTCTGGCCGGCGCCCAGGAGGAACTTGAACCGCTCGTTGGTCGACTCGGCCGTGCCGAAGCCGGCGTACTGGCGCATGGTCCACAGCCGCTGGCGGTACATGCCGGGGTGCACGCCCCGGGTGTAGGGGTACTTCCCCGGTTCGCCCAACCGGCTCGCCGGGTCCCAGCCCTCGAGGTCGGCGGCGGTGTAGACGGGCCGGATCTCGATCCCCGAGTCGGTCGTGCGCGTGTCGGGGGAAGGTCGCTCGGAGGCCATGACCAAAGCCTACGGCACCGGTTCGCGCAATCCGCACGGGTCCGGGACGGGTCCATGTGGACCCCACGCCGCTGCTCGACTCTTGCGACGGCACGGCCGGCGGCTACGCCGGCCCGGCACCGCCGGCCGCCTCAGTGGCGGTGGGGCATGCAGAGGTCGTCGTACTCGGCGATGACGATCTCGCCGGCGTCGGGTCCGCAGGCCGGGCAGGCCGGGTCGCGGCGCACCTTGAACGTCCGGAACGACTCGTCGAGCGCGTCGTAGGCGAGCAGCCGGCCCACCAGCGGGTCGCCCAGTCCGAGCAGCATCTTGATCGCCTCGACCGCCTGGATGGACCCGATGATGCCGGGGAGCACGCCGAGGACGCCGGCCTCGGCGCACGACGGGGCCTGCTCGGCCGGGGGAGGCACGGGGATGAGGCAGCGGTAGCAGGGTCCGTTGTAGGGGTCGAAGACCGTGACCTGCCCCTCGAACTGGAAAATCGACCCGTGCACCACCGGGATCCGCTTGACCAAGGAGGCGTCGTTCACCAGGTACCGGGTCGGGAAGTTGTCGGTGCCGTCGACGATCAGGTCGTAGCCGTCGATGATCTCGAGCACGTTGTCCGCCCCGAGCCGCACGTCGTAGGTGGCGACGTCGACGTCGGGGTTGAGCAGGGTCAGCGTCTTCTTGGCCGAGTCGACCTTGCGCTCCCCGATGCGGTCCATGTTGTGCAGGATCTGGCGCTGCAGGTTCGACTCGTCGACGACGTCCATGTCGATGATCCCGAGCGTGCCCACCCCCGCCGCCGCCAGGTAGAGCGCGGCCGGGGAGCCGAGGCCGCCCGCCCCGAGCAGGAGGACCTTGGAGTCGAGCAGCTTCAGCTGGCCCCTCTCGCCCACGTCGGCCATGAGCAGGTGGCGCTGGTAGCGGTTGCGCTGGTCGGGGGTGAGCGTGCGCGGCGCCTCCCACGGCCGGCCGTCGTCCTTCCAGCGGTTGAAGCCACCGGCCATCGAGGCCACCTGGGTGTAGCCGAGCTCGCCCAGCGTCCGGGCCGCGAACACCGAGCGGATGCCCGAGGCGCAGTAGACGACGACCGGGTCCCCCTTTTCGGGCAGGCGCGACTCGACCGAGAACTCGAGCTGGCCCCTGGGGATGTGCACGGCCCCGGCGATGGCGCCCTGCTGGTACTCCTCGGGCTCGCGGACGTCGAGGAAGGTGGCCCCGCCCAGGCGGGACTCGGCCTCGGCCGTATCGACCTCGTCGACGACCTGCTTGGCCTGGTTGAGCAGCTCTCTGGGGGTGGGCATGGATGACCTCCGACCTTGGGGGATCGGCGCGCCGCGCCTGGCGGGTCCGTTGCTCATCTAAACCCTACCAGGCGGGTCAACATTCCCCCCGACGCCTCGGGCCCCGGGCCCGCAGGTCAAGACGGTAGAAAGGGGCCGTGGAGCTGTCCGAGGCCGTCCGACGCCGGCACATGGTGCGCAGCTTCTCGGACCGGCCGGTCGACGGAGACCTCGTGTCCCGCCTGCTGGCTGACGCCCTGACGGCGCCCACGGCCGGCCACACGCGGGGCACGGCCTGGCTGGTCCTGGCCGGGCCGGAGGAGACCGCCGCCTACTGGGACCACACTACGACCGCGGCGTGGCGGCGGGGGTCGAGGCGCTGGCCGGGGCTGTCGCGCGCCCCGGTGGTCACGCTGTCGCTGTCCTCGCCCGGGGCCTACCTCGACCGCTACGGCGAGCCCGACAAGGCCGCCGCCGGGCTGGGCCCGGCCGGCGGGGGGGATGGCGGCCCGGCCGCCTGGCCCGTGCCCTACTGGCTCGGCGACGCCGCCTTCTCGGTCATGACCCTCTTGTTGGCGGCCACCGACGCCGGCCTCGGCGCCTGCTTCCTCGGGAACTTCCGGGGCGAGGCCCCGCTGCTGGGGGCCCTCGGCGTCCCGGGGGACTGGCGGCTCTTCGGGGCGGTGCTGCTCGGCCACCCCGACGGGGCGGACCACCGCTCGGCGTCGCTGGAGCGGCCCGGGCCGACGGGGGCCGAGCGGATCCACCGCGGCCGGTGGTGACGGCGGCGCAGGCCCCGGCGTCCTTTTGAGCCATTCGGCTCGTCGGAATACCATACGCGCCGTCAGTAACGAACGATCGTCTGGTGATCGGGAACAGGGGGCGGACGTGGTGGACTGGGCCGGACAGCGTGTGCTGGTGACCGGGGCCTCGGCGGGCATCGGCGCCGGACTGGCCGAGGAGTTCGCCCGCCGCGGGGCGGTCGTCGGCATCTGCGCGCGGCGCGAGGACCGTCTCGCCGAGGTGCTCGGGCGGTGCCGGGAGCACTCCCCCGATTCGCGGATGTGGGTCGCCGACCTCTCCGAGCCGGCCGCGGTCGACCGGCTGGCCGCGTCGGCCCTCGAGGAGCTGGGCGGGGTCGACGTGCTGGTGAACAACGCCGGGATCCCCAAGCGCCGCCACGTGACCAGGCTCGATCCGGCCACGGTCGAGGCGGTGATGAACATCAACTACTTCAGCCCGGTCCGCCTCACGCTCGCCCTGTTGCCCTCCATGCTCGAGCGGGGCAGCGGCCGCATCGTCAACCTCTCGTCGGTGGCCGCCACCCTGAGCTCGCCCGGCGAGTCCGCCTACGACGCCTCCAAGGCCGCGGTGACCGCCTTCTCCGAGGCCATGGCCATCGACCTGTGGAACACCGGCGTGAAGATCCTGGTCGTCTACCCCGGCCTCGTCGACACCGAGCTGTTCACCCTCCCCGACAACGACCCGGTGGTCGACCCCACCATGGTCCCGATCCCGGTGGCCGAGTTGGTCGAGGGCGTCTTCGAGGCGCTCGACCAGGGGGTCATCCAGGTCTACGTGCCCGGGTGGTTCGCCGACCTCGCCTCGGGGAAGGCGGCCAACGTCGCGGGGTTCATCTCCGGGGCCGCCGAGTTCGTGGCCCAGCAGTCCCGGGCCTAGCCGTGGGCCGCCGGCAGCCGAGGGCGCTCGAGACGCGCCGCCGGATCATGGACGCCGCGCTCTACCTCTTCGCCGAGCGCGGCTACAGCGCGGTGGCCATCGAGGACATCGCCGAGGCGGCCGGCCTCACCAAGGGGGCGGTCTACTACTGGTTCGCCGACAAGGACGACCTCGGCCGCGACCTGCAGCACGAGCTCTACGAGCGGCTGACCGACCAGGCCCTCGGGGCCCTCGACCCCGAGGGGGACATCGTCACCAACATGCGCCGGGCGTTCCGGGTCTACCTCGACGCGCTCGGCTCGCTCGGCCAGGCCCGCTTCTTCCTGCGCGACGCCTGGACCATCCCCGCCCTCGACGAGGGGGGCCGCCGCGACCAGCAGGACGCCGTGGCCATGGTGCGGGGGATGCTGGCCGCGGCCATCGAACGGGGCGAGGTGGCGGACCTCGACCCCGACGCCCTGGCCAATGTGCTCCTCGGCGCCTGGGCCGAGGCCACGATCCACGTACTCACCACCGGGCAGCGCGCCCGGACCGTGGCCGTGGTGGACCACTTCTTGGAGTCCCTGCGAGACAACCAACCAACCGCGGTCCGGGCGTCGTCCCTCGGCCGCTCGTCGAAGGAGTGACCATGCCCCCTACCAAACTCGGCCGCCGCGATCTGGCCCACCTCATCCACCCGGTCACCTCCCCCAGGGACCTCGCGCCGACCGGTCCTCGGATGGTCACCGCCGCCGACGGCTACTGGATCACCGACGACGAGGGCCGCCGGCTGATCGACGGCTTCGCCGGGCTGTGGTGCGTGGCCGTGGGCCACGGCCGACGGGAGATCATCGACGCCGTCGCGGCCCAGATGGCCACGCTCGACTACGCCACGGTCTTCCACGGAGGGTCGCACCCCAAGGCCATCGAGCTGGCCGAGCGGCTGTCGACGATGTTCCCCCCCGAGTACGGCCTCAACCACGTGATGTTCTCGTCGGGCGGCTCGGAGGCCAACGAGACCAACTTCAAGCTGGTCCGGATGTACTGGGCCCTCAAGGGCGAGGACCGCCGCAAGACCGTCGTCGCCCGCAACCACGGCTACCACGGCCTCACCATCGCCACCATGTCGGCCACCGGCATCATGCCCATGCACTGGAACTTCGGTCCCGAGGCCCCGGGCTTCGCCCAGATCCCCGCCCCCTACTGCTTCCGCTGCGAGCTCGGCCAGACCTTCCCCGAGTGCGGCCTGGCCTGCGCCGACTCGCTCACCGAGTACATCGAGGCCCAGGGACCCGAGACCATCGGGGCCTTCATCGCCGAGCCGGTCATCGGGGCCGGCGGCATCATCCCGCCGCCGCCCGGCTACTTCGAGAAGATCCGCCAGATCTGCGACCTCTTCGGCATCCTGTTCATCGCCGACGAGGTGGTCTGCGGGTTCGGGCGGACCGGGAAGATGTTCGGCATGGAGCACTACGGCGTGCGCCCCGACATCGTCACCCTGGCCAAGGGGCTCACCAGCGGGTACATCCCGCTGGGCGCCTCGGTCGTCTCCGACGAGATCTGGGAGACCATCGCCGAACGGCTCCCGGACCGCATGCCGTTCAGCCACGGCTTCACGTACTCGGGCCACCCGGTGGCCTGTGCCGCCGCCCTGGCCAACCTCGACATCATCGAGCGCGAGGGGCTGGTTGACAACGCGGCGGAGGTGGGCTCCTACATGCTCGAGCGACTCGGCGAGCTCCGCCGATTCGACTCGGTCGGCGACGTGCGGGGCCTCGGCCTCATGGCCGGGATCGAGTTCGTCACCGACAAGGAGACCAACCGCGGCTTCTCCGACCCCCACAAGGCCTGCGAGCGCGTCGAGCACGAGACCTGGGACCGCGGCCTCTACAGCCGGGCCATGGGGATCGAGTTCACCGGGCTGGCGCCCCCGCTCACCATCGACCGCGAGGCGGTGGACAAGATGATCGAGATCCTGGCCGACGCCATCGAGGCGATGGAAGGCGACATTCTCGCCGCCGAGCGGGCCCGACCCTCCCGGCCCACCGTCACCGTCGACTCGCCGGCCGAGTTCTTCGAGAAGGTCCTCCCCGGTCGGGTCGATCCGGCGGGCGCCGTCGGGATCGAGCTCGCCGTCGGCTTCGCCCTCGAAGGGGAGAAGGGCGGGACGTGGCTGCTCGAGGTCTCCGACGGCCAGGTCAAGGTGGCCCCGGCCGAGAGCCTCGGACCCGACGTGGCGGCCACGGTCAAGGCCACCGCCGCCGACTTCGTCAAGATCGTGAACGGCGAGCTGTCGGGGGCCGACGCCTTCATGTCCCAGCAGCTGGCCGTCGACGGCGACCTGGGGGCGGCCGCCCAGCTGATGTCGCTTGGGATCATCTAGAAGGTTTTCTCGACTGCAACCGGAGACGGCATTCTCGACGAGCTTGCCCGCCAGCTGCCATAACCGACTCCCAACGTCACCTGCACCGACTCCCCGGCTCGGTCGCGTCCATTGACGCCGTCGTTGGCGGGTCAGCGGCGCAACGGGCTCGAGCCGGTCAGTCCGAGCAGCTCCTCGCTGACGTAGAGCTGCGCCGGCCTTCCCCTCCCCGAGGGTGCGGCCCCACGGTAGGTGGTAAGGACGCCGGCGTCGGCGAGCGTCCGGAGGGCGGCTCCGGCACTTTGGCGGGTCAGGCCGAGCGCGCCGGCCACGGCGGGGGCAGTGAGCACCAGGTGGCGGGGCAGGAGGTCGAGGACCTGCCGGGCACCGGCGTCGGAACGTAGGCCGCGCACCTTGCCGTAGGCGGACAACCTCTCTTCCCAGCTGGTTCGAATCCGCTCGACGTCTCCGACCAGTTGCTGTTGCGCGCGGCTCGCACCCGAGACCGCGTCTGCGAACCACGCGACCCACGTGCTGGTCTGGCCGAAGCGATACTGGGTCAGTCCGGCCGTGTAGCCACCGACGTCGGCGGCGAGTCGGACGCTGACCGGCGGCGGCGTGAGCAGGTGGAGCCGCCGGGTGAGCAGCCAGGAAATGAGGACCCGGCCGATGCGGCCGTTCCCGTCGGCGAATGGGTGGACGATCTCGAACTGGGCGTGTGCGATCGCTGCGGCAGCGATCGGGTCGAGGTCCGCACCGTTCACGAATGCCAGCAGATCGGCGAGCAGCTCGTGCAACGTTGTCGCTGGTGGCGTGACGAGGTGGGCCACGAACGGCGTAGGACCGCCGATCCAGCCTTGCTCTTCGCGGATGCACCCGACAGAGCGCGCCGGCGTGGGGCTTCCAGCCATCAACGCCTCGTGCCAGCGGCACAGTTCGCCCAGGTCGAGTGGGTCGGTGCCCGAGGCATGGGTGACGGCCTCGTTGGCCGCAGCCAGGTTGGAGGCCACCCAGGCGGCCGGGGTCTGGGCACCGCCGTCGTCATGCTCGGCGAGGACGACATCGACCACCGGGGCGGTGACGCCCTCGATGTGGCTGGAGGCGATTCCCTCGGCCCGAAGGAGCAACCGAGCCAGGGGAACGTAGTCGCCACTCAGGCCCTCGGCACTCTGCGAGACGAAGGCTTCGGCCGCACCGCAGCGGCCAGCGGCCTTCGCGTCAAGGGCCAGGTCACGTTCGGCGAGCAGCTGAGGCACAAAGGCGCTGACGCGCCGGCCCCGCCAGACGACCGGCACTTCGGTCCCGGAAAGCTCCACCGAATCCCTCCTTTTGTCAACCTTAGTGTACTATCCATTACAAATTACCGTGGCCAAGCCCCCTCTCCCCTCGCCCCACCCGGCGGGGAGATCCCGACGCCATCGGCCAACGATGTGGCTGGGCCGGGATGCCCCGAGCTCGCAGCTTCCACTGCCAGAGGCGGCGGCTTCGGATGGCCGCCTCCGGGCAGGTCGAGCTTCATCCCAGCTGCTGCCAGGATGTCGCACCGTAGGAAGGCGAGCTGGCATTCACAGGGGCAGCCGTCGCCCCTCACCTCGGTTCCTTCGCATGTGGCGGCGGAACGGGTCCGGCGGCAGGGCGCGCGGCGAGCAGGAACTGCAGGGGAAGGGGTGGGGGCGGCCGGCCGTCGGGGGACGAACCGGCAAGAGAACGCCCGGCCGGACTTGAACCGGCGACCTCCGGCTTACAAGGCCGGTGCTCTAACCGTTCTGAGCTACGGGCGCGCGACCGATCGGCAACTGAAGGACGATGATCGACCCGCAGACTACCGCCTCGGGGGACCCCAGCAAAGTCCCCGGCAACGTTTCGGGCCCACCATACGGCCATGCCGCTCCTCATCCCGGTCGACCGTCCCTCCACCGTCGCCTCCGTCGCGGGACGATCCCGTCGTGCCCCGAGCGTCGTGCACGTACTCTCCTGGGACGATCCAGTCTCGGGGTCCTCGGGCGTCGATCCGAGGTCGGCCTACGTCGAGCACTTCTGGCTCCCGCTCCTCGGGGCCCAGGCCACGTGGCTTGTCCGGCGTTTCGCCGACCGCCTGGAGGCGGAACCCGGCGGCTTCGACCTCGAGGTGGACGAGGCGGTGCATACCCTCGGCCTCTGGGGACCCGGGGGGGCCCGATCCTCGTTCCGGCGCGCCGCCCTTCGCCTCGTGCGCCACGGCTTCGCCCGGCACCACCGGCCCGAGGCGATCTCCGTCACCCGCTGGGCTCCGACCGTCGGCGTACGCGAGGCCGGTCGTCTGTCGCCCGCCCTGCAGGCCGAGCACCGGCGGTGGGAGGCGGCGCGCGCCGCGCCCGCCTTCGACGAGGTCCGCCGGCGCGCTCGGCGGGCGGCCCTCGACCTCCTCGACGCGGAAGGGGACCTCCCCTCCCTCGAGCGGCGGCTGCAGCGGTGGGGCGTCCACCCGGCACTTGCCGGCGACGCCGCCGTGTGGGCGTGGGGGCGCCGGGCCGCGGCGACCGGGGCCACGACCGCAGTGCCCTGACCGCCCGTCGCCGCGTGCTCGGTGTCCCGGTGCTCTTCGCCGTCGACAGCCTGCTGAGGTTCGGCTTCTCGGTGGCCGGGTTCCAGCCGGCGCCCCGGGGACGGTCAGCCGTAGGAGGCGAGGAGGGCGAGCAGGGTCCGGACGCCAAAGGCGGTGCCCCCCTTGGAGAGGTAGCCCGACGCCTCGGCGGACCGGCCCGTCCCGGCGATGTCGAGGTGGGCCCACGGCAGGCCGCCGGTGAACCGCTCGAGCAACAGGGCGGCTGCGATAGAGCCGGCCTGTCCGGGCCGGCCGGTGTTCTTCATGTCGG
Organism: Acidimicrobiales bacterium; assembly: GCA_052145775.1. GTDB lineage: Bacteria > Actinomycetota > Acidimicrobiia > Acidimicrobiales > RAAP-2 > CAVYPR01. Next base: position 14,081 of record JBKQNY010000012.1, on the reverse strand, counting down.
CCACCTCGGAGTCGATGTGCTCGCCGTAGTCCTCGGGCAGGGGCATCGGCCAGAGCCGCTCGCCCGCCTCGGCCCCGGCCCGCCGCACCCGTTCGACCAGTCTCCCGTCGCTGCCGAACAGCGGGGCGATGCCCGTCCCCAGGGCCACCGCGGCCGCCCCGGTCAGGGTGGCCAGGTCGACGACGGCGTCGGGCGCCGGCTCGATCTCGGCGGCCAGCGACAGCGCGTCGGCCAGGACCAGCCGGCCCTCGGCGTCGGTGTTCAGCACCTCGACGGTCGATCCGTTGCGCATGGTGAGCACGTCGCCGGGCTTGAGGGCGCGGGCCCCGGGCATGTTCTCGGCGATCGGGGCGATCGCCGTCACCCGGACCCGCACCGCGAGGTCGGCGCAGGCCGAGAGGGCGGCCATCACGACCGCCGCCCCGCTCATGTCGGTCTTCATGGCGGACATCCCCTCGGCCGTCTTGAGGGAGAGGCCGCCCGAGTCAAAGGTGATGCCCTTGCCCACCAGGACCACGTGGGGGACCCGCCCGTCCACCGTCACCGGGTCCCGCGGCTCATAGGCGGCGCGCACCAGGCGCGGCGGCTCGAGCGACCCTCGGCTCACGCCGAGCAACCCTCCGAGCCGCTCGGCGACGATGCGGGGTTCGTCCCAGACCTCGACGGTCGTCCCGGCCGTTCCCGGGAGCATCGCATCGAACCGCTCGGCCAGGAGGGCCGGGGTGAGGTCGCCGGCCGGGGTGTTAATCAGGTCGCGGGCCGCGGTCACCGCGACGGCGGTCCGCACCCCGAGGGCCACCCCGTCCTCGAGGTCGCCTCCGGCCCCGTCGGGACCCACCACGAGGAGGGCGTCGACGAACGGCGGGCGCGGCACGCTCTTGTAGTCATCGAAGCGGTACGCGGCGAGCGAGGCCCCCTCGGCCACCGCCCTCCCGACCGCCCGCAGGTCGCCTCCGGGCGCGTCCGCGGGCACGACGAGTGCGGCCGTCCCCGGTCCCCCGGCCTCCCGCACCAGGGCGGCGGCCGCCCGGCGCCACCGTTCGGGGTCGAGACCCTCGGGCCCGCCCAGGCCGAGGACCACCACGTCGGGGCCGTCTTCGGCCGGCCGGAGGGCCAGCGACTGGCCGACCTTGGCCGTGAACCCCTGCCGGCGGAGGGTGGAGGGGGACGGCGGCCCCTCGAGGCCGGCGGCGGCGGGGTCGGTCCCCGCGAGCAGCTCGGGCCCGTCGGGGCCGGCCAGCGCGGCCAGCCCCACCGCCACCAGGTCGGACCCCGCGTCGCCGGGGCCGACCACCCGCACGTCGAGGGCCATCAGCCCTCGCCGGCCGGGGCCCGTCGGCGGTCGGGGCGGGCCGTCACGTGGGCGTCCCCCTCCTGCCAGCGGGCCATCGCCCACAGGAGGTCCGAGAGGCGGTTGAGGTAGGGACCGACCTCTGAGCGGTCCTCTCCGGGGGCGGCGGCCAGGCCCGACGCCACCAGCAGCCGCTCGGCCCGCCGGACGGCCGTGCGGGCCACGTCCAAAGCGGCGGACCGCCGGTTCTGCCCGGGAACCACGAAGTCGCGCGGCATGTCGAAGCGGTCAGTGAGGTCGTCGATCTGCTCCTCGAGGGCGCGCACCATCTCCCCCGTGACCATCGACGTCCCCGGGACCAGCCGGTGGCGGTGGTCGTCGGCGGTCGCCACCTCGGCCATCAGCACGTAGAGGTCGCGCTCGAGCCCCACCAGCAGCCCGTCGAGCTCGGATCCGGGGTCGGCCTCGGCGCGGGCCAGGCCGAGAAGCGCCTGGGCCTCGTCGACCGCCCCGTTCACCTCGATGCGGGGCGCGTCCTTGGGGACCCGCCCCCCGTGGAGGAGGCCGGTGGTGCCGTCGTCCCCCTTGCGCGTGTAGATGTGCACCGCCGCGGATGCTATCGGCACCCACGGGTAGCCTGGTTGGCCCATGCCCGCAGCGCCGATCCCCTTCGGCCGGCTCGACCCGGACGCCTCGGACTACCTGACGGCCCTGCGCCGGCGGGTGGTCGTCTTCGACGGCGCCACCGGCACCAACCTCCAACTCCAAGAGCTTGGTCCCGACGATTTCGGCGGGGCCGAGCTGGAGGGCTGCAATGAGGTGCTGGTGCTGACCCGGCCCGACGCCGTCGAGCGGCTGCACCGCTCCTTCCTCGATGTGGGCGTGGACGTCATCGAGACCGACACCTTCGGAGCCTTCTCGGTGGTGCTGGCCGAGTACGGCCTGGCCGACCGGGCCTTCGAGCTCAACCTGGCCTCCGCCCGGCTGGCCCGGAGGCTGGCCGACGAGTACGGATCGCCCGACCGCCCCCGCTGGGTGGCCGGCAGCGTGGGCCCGGGGACGAAGTTCCCCACGCTCGGCCAGATCCCCTACGCCGAACTCAGCTCCGCCTACGAGGAGCAGGCGCGGGGCCTCTTGGAGGGCGGGGTCGACCTCGTCCTCGTCGAGACCGTCTTCGACCTGCTCTCGGCCAAGGCCGCCATCAACGGGGCCAGGCGGGCCATGGTCGCCGTGGGCCGGCGCGTGCCCCTCCAGGTCCAGGTGACCATCGAGCTGACCGGCCGGATGCTGCCGGGCACCGAGATCGCCGCCGCCCTGAGCGCGCTCGAGCCCATGGGGATCGACGTGATCGGTCTCAACTGCGCCACCGGGCCGACCGAGATGGGCGAGCCGCTGCGACACCTCTCTGCGCACAGCCGCGTCCCGGTCTCGTGCGTGCCCAACGCCGGCCTGCCGTCGGTGGTGGACGGCCGCATGCACTACGACCTCACCCCCGACCAGTTGGCCGACCACCTCCACCGGTTCGTGACCGAGCTCGGGGTGACGGCCGTCGGCGGCTGCTGCGGGACCACCCCCGCCCACCTGGCGGCGGTGGTCGAGCGGTGCGCCGGCGCCGTGCCCGCCACCCGCCACCCGGTCTACGAGCCCTCGGCGGCCTCGATCTACACCGCCGTCCCCTTCCGCCAGGACACCTCGTTCCTGGTGGTGGGCGAGCGCACCAACGCCAACGGCTCCAAGCGGTTCCGCGAGGCCATGCTGGCCGGCGACTGGGACACCTGCGTGTCCATGGCCCGCCAGCAGGTGGCCGAGGGGGCCCACCTCATCGACGTGTGCGTGGACTACACCGGCGCCGACGGCGTGGCCGACATGACCGAGGTGGCCAGCCGCTTCGCCACCCAGTCGTCGGTCCCGCTCATGATCGACTCGACCGAGGGGTCGGTGGTCCGGGCCGCCCTCGAGTGGATCGGCGGCCGGCCGGTGCTCAACTCGGTCAACCTCGAAGAGGGCGACGGCGAGGGGACGCGCCTGGACACGTTCCTGCGCCTTGCCCGCGAGTTCGGGGCGGCGGTCGTCTGCACCTGCATCGACGAGGAGGGCCAGGCCCGCACGGCCGAGTGGAAGGCGCGATCCGCCCGGGCCATCTACGACGTCGCCCTCGACCGCTACGGGCTCGAGCCCGCCGACCTCATCTTCGATCCGCTGGCCTTGCCCCTCTCCACCGGGATGGAGGAGAGCCGCCGCGACGGCATCGAGACCATCGAGGGGATCCGGCGCATCAAGGACGAGCTGCCCGGCGTCTCCACCCTGCTCGGCCTGTCCAACGTCTCCTTCGGCCTCAACCCGGCGGCCCGCCAGGTCCTCAACTCGGTGTTCCTGCACGAGTGCGTCGAGGCCGGGCTGGACGGCGCCATCGTCCACGCCTCGAAGATCCTGCCCCTCTCGCGCATCGACGAGGAGGCGCGCCGGGTCTGCCTCGACCTCGTCTACGACCGGCGCCGCGACGGCTACGACCCCCTGGCCGAGCTGCTCGGGCTGTTCGAGGGCGCCGCCGCCCCGAGCTCGGGCGCCGAGCCCCACCTCGACTGGCCGGTCGAGCGGCGCCTCGAACAGCGGATCGTCGACGGCGACCGCAACGGGCTGGAGGGCGACCTCGACGAGGCCCTGGCGGCCGGCCACCTGGCCCTGGCCGTCGTGAACGACATCCTCCTGCCGGGGATGAAGACGGTGGGCGACCTGTTCGCTTCCGGCGAGATGCAGCTGCCCTTCGTCCTCCAGTCGGCCGAGACGATGAAGTCGGCCGTCGCCTACCTCGAACCCCACATGGAGAAGGCGGACCAGGGCGGCAAGGGGACGGTGGTGCTGGCCACGGTGAAGGGCGATGTCCACGACATCGGCAAGAACCTGGTCGACATCATCCTCACCAACAACGGCTACGACGTGGTCAACCTCGGCATCAAGGTGGGCGTCTCCGAGATGATCGCCGCGGCCGAGGAGCACCGGGCCGACGCCCTGGGCATGAGCGGGCTCCTGGTCAAGTCGACCCTCGTCATGCGCGAGAACCTCGAGGAGCTGAACAGCCGCGGGCTGTCGGAGATCCCGGTCCTCCTGGGCGGGGCGGCCCTCACCCGCACCTACGTCGAGCGGGACCTCCGCCAGGTCTACGAGGGGCGCCTCTTCTACGGGCGCGACGCCTTCGAGGGGCTGCGCACGATGGACCGGCTGCTCGAATTCAAGCGTGGCGCATCCGACGACCCGGACTTCGGCCGGGAGATCTCCGAGCGCCGGGTGCCCAAGCGCAGCCGGTTGGACCCCGACGTCTCCCCCGTCGAGGGCCAACCCTCCCGCGCCCCGGGGGTGGCCGCCGACAACGACCTGTTCGTCCCCCCCTTCTACGGCACCCGGGTGGCCAAGGGGATCCCCCTCGACGACATCGCCGCCTACGTGAACCAGACGGCGCTCTTCCGCAACCAATGGGGCTACCGCCCCGAGGCGGGGGAGGACGACACCGCCTTCAAGGCCCGGGTCAGCGCCGTGCTGCGCGACCAACTGGCCTCGGCCAAGGAGCGGGACCTGCTCGTCCCCCAGGTGGCCTGGGGACATTTCGCCGCCAACGCCGAGGGCAACGACCTCGTGGTCTACAAGGACGAGAGCCGAAGCGCCGAGTGGATGCGGTTCACCTTCCCCCGCCAGCGCAAGGAGCCGTGGCTGTGCATCGCCGACTTCTTCCGGCCGGCGGACTCGGGCGAAGGTGACGTCGCCTCGCTCATGCTGGTCACCATGGGGAGCCGGGTCTCCGAGGAGACGTCGCGGCTGTTCGCCGAGAACGAGTACCGGCGGTACCTGTTCCTGCACGGCCTGGGCGTCGAGATGGCCGAGGCCCTGGCCGAGTATTGGCACCGCCGCATCCGAGAGGAGCTCGGCTTCGCCGACCAGGACGGCCCGACCCTGGCCGGCCTCTTCCGCCAGCAGTACCGGGGCGGCCGCTACAGCTGGGGCTACCCCGCCTGTCCCGACCTCGAGGACAACGCCAAGGTGGTGGAGCTCCTTGGGGCCGAGAGGATCGGGGTGGAGGTGAGCGAGGGGTTCCAGCTCCACCCCGAGCAGACCACCGACGCCATCGTCTGCCACCACCCCCAGGCGAAGTACTTCGTGGCCTGAGGCCACCTGCCCCCGGGTCCGCGCCCATCGTTGACCTTGGACGGGCCGGGTACTACCTTGCCGAGCATGGGAACTCTGCCGGCAGTGGTACCCGTGGTGGCGATCAGCAAGGGGCTGCTGATCGGCGAGGTGGTGGTGGTCGTCATCCTGGCGGCGCTACTGGTCGCCATCCTCGTACTCAACCGGCGGCGCAAGAGCAGCCAGAAGGCCGCCCCGGCGCCCTCACCGCAGAGCTACTACGCCGACCTCCAGGACTCGCCGCCGGTGGAGCCGGCCCAACAGGCACCGGCCCCCGCACCGGTCACCGCACCGGTCACCGCGCCGGTCACCGCGCCGGCCCCGACCGCTTGGTCCGACCCGCTGGCCGTGGCCGCACCGGCCCCCGCGGCCCAGGCTGCGGCCACCGCGTGGGAGCCACCGCCGCCCCCGCCGCCCGTGGCCGGCACCCCGCCGCCCGGCACGCCGGCCGGGTGGCTGCCCGAGCCCAGCGGCGCGCCCGACACCCTGCGCTACTGGGACGGCAACGGCTGGACCCAGCACGTCGCCAAGCGGTCCTGATCGCCGGGGGGACCCCCCGCTTCAGCCGGCGGCCCTCGACCCGACCAGGGTGACCGGGACCGCGCCGGCGGCAACCGCGGCCGAGCGGGCGTGGTAGCTGGAACGGGTGAGCGGCGACGCCTCGACGTGGGCCAGTCCCAGCTCCCTGCCGGCCCGGCCCAGCCGCTCCAGCTCGGCGGGCTCCCACCATCGGGACACCGGGAGGTGGGCGGCGCTCGGCCGCAGGTACTGCCCGATGGTGACGATGGAAACCCCCACGGCCCACAGGTCGGCCAGGGTCGAGACGACCTCGTCCTCGCGCTCGCCCAGCCCGACCATGAGGCCCGACTTCACGGTGAGGCCGGCGTCGGCCGCCCGGGCCAGCACCGACAGGCTCCGCGAGTAGCCGGCCGAGGGCCGCACGGCGCGCTGCAGGCGGGCCACCGTCTCGATGTTGTGGTTGAGGACGTCGGGCCGGGCGTCGAAGATGCGCGAGAGCGCCGAGCCGTCGCCCTTGCAGTCCGAGATCAGCAGCTCGACGGTGGTGCCGGGTCGGCGGTCCCGGATGGCTTGGACCGTGGCGGCCAGGGCCCCGGCCCCGCCGTCGGGCAGGTCGTCGCGGGCCACGCAGGTGACCACGGCGTGGGCGAGCCGCATCCGGGCCACGGCCTCGGCCACCCGCTCCGGCTCGCCGGGGTCGAGGGGAAGCGGCCGCGACGTGTCCACCAGGCAGAAGCCGCAGGCCCGGGTGCAGCGCGAGCCGTTGACCATGAAGGTGGCCGTGCCGTCCGCCCAGCACTCGAAGATGTTTGGGCAACCCGCCTCCTCGCACACCGTCACCAGGCCGAGGTCGTGGACGGTCCGCCCGAGGCCGAGGAAGTCGGTCCCCATGCGGGCCGGGACCCGCAGCCATGGCGGCTTGCGGGCGTCGAGGGCCAGCCCGCCCCCCGGGTCTACGCCAGCCTGGCGCAGCCGGCGCAACGGGAGCCGCTCGCCGGACGCCCCGGCGGCGTCGGCCGGCCCGGCGACGACGTCCTGTCGGTCGTGGCCACGGCCGCCCCAGGCCCCGAGCGCGCCGGAGACGACCGCCTCGGAGAGCTGATCCATGGAGATGGCCAGCCCCTCGGCGGCGAGCGACGTTACCGGCAGGTCGAGGCCGCAGGGCACGATGTGGCCGAACATCGACAGGTCGCAGTCGACGTTGACGGCGATCCCGTGCAGCGTCCGGCGTCGTCGCGCGGTCCGTAGCGTGCGCACCCCCACCGCCGCCACCTTGCGGAGCCGGCCGTCGTCGGTCCCCAGCCAGACGCCCGGATGTGCGGGGTGGCGCCCGAGGCCGCCCTGGGCCGGCCCGACCCCGAGGCCGCACAGGGCGTCGATGACCAGCTGCTCGAGCCGGTGGACGTGGGCCGGCCCTGCGCCGGGGCCCTCGTCCACGTCCACAACCGGGTAGACGACCAGCTGGCCCGGCCCGTGGTAGGTGACGTCGCCGCCGCGATCGGTCCGCACCAGCTCGGCGCCGACCGACGACGGTGTCGACAGCACGTGGGCCGGGTCGGCCCGCACGCCCAAGGTGTAGACGGGGGGGTGCTCGAGGACGAGCAGATAGTCGTCGTCCGACCGTTCGGCCAGCGCTCGCTGGACCGCCCACGCCTCGGCATAGGGGACCCGTCCCAGCCGGCGGACCCGTAGCACTGCGTGACCGCCTAGAGCTCGGCGGACCAGTCGCGCGTGCCGAGCACCTCGGACAGGCGGCGCAGGAACGATGAGACATAAGCGCCGTCCACCGCGCGGTGGTCCCAGCTCACCCCGAGGACCCCGATCGAGTGGATGGTGATCGCCTCGGAGCCGTCGGGCAGGGTGACGACCACCGGTCGGCGGGAAATTCCGTCGGTGGCCAGGATCGCCACCTGTGGCTGGTTGATGATCGGCACCGTGAAGTGGGTGCCGAACGGCCCGTCATTGGTGATCGAGAAGGTCCCGCCGGTGATGTCGTCGGCCGTGAGCTGGCGGGTGCGGGCCCGGTCGGCGATATCTCGGATGCGGCGCGCCACCCCCCGGAGCGTGACCTCCTCGGCGCGGTGCACGACCGGCACGATCAGCCCCTCGTGGTTGAGGTTCACGGCGATGCCCACGTTCACCTGCTGGTGCACGACCAGGGCGTCGTCGGTCACTGAGGCGTTCAAGTTGGGGAATTCCCGCAGTGCGTCGACCGTCGCCCGCGCCACGAAGGGAAGGTAGGTGAGGGAGAACCCCTCCTCGGCACGGAACCGCTCGCCGACGGCGCGGCGGACCCGCTCGACGTTCTCGAAGTCGACCTCGTAGGCGATGAAGGCGTGGGGCGAGGTCGCCTTGGAACGGACCATGTGCTCGGCCGTCCTGCGCCGGATGTTGGAGAACGGGACCACTCGGTCACCGGCCGACGACCGGATCGATGATTGCTCGCCCCCCTGGCCCGAAGGTGCGGCGCCGGTCGGGACGGGGACGGGGGGAGGCGGCTGAGCCGGGGCGGCCTGGGGAGGCGCGCCTTCCGCCGCCGGTGGCGGTGGTGCGGCGCCGGTCGGGGCGGGGACGGGGGGAGGCGGCTGAGCAGGGGCGGCCTGGGGAGGCGCGCCGTTCCCCGCCGGAGGCGGAGGTGCGACGGGCTCGGGCGCGAAGTCGGGCGCGGGTGGCGGCGCCTCGGGTGGCGGCGCCGCGGGTGGCGCCGGCGGCGCGGTCGGAGGCGGAGGTGCGACGGGCTCGGGCGCGAACTCGGGCGCGGGTGGCGCCAGCGGCGCGGTCGGAGCGGCGGGCGCCGGGGTGTGCCGGGCGTCGATCACCGCCAAGACGTCCTCCCTGGTGATCCTTCCCCCGATCCCGGTGCCGACCACGTCTGCTGGGTTGAGGCCGTTCTCGACCAACAGCCGGCGCACCACCGGCGAGAGCACCCGTGTCCCGGCGCCCGTCCCGCCGGTGGCGAGCGGCACGACGAGCGGCTGGGCCGTGAACCCCGCCGGAGGAGGCGGCACCGGCGCGGCGGCGGTCGGCGCGGGCGGTGCCGGTGGCGCGGGCGGCGGAGGGGCCTGGGATGGTGGTGGCGTGGCCTGCGGGGGCGGCGCGGCCGGCGGTGGTGGTGGCGCGGCCGGCGGGGGCGGCGCGGCCGGTGGTGCGGGGGCCGCGGGTGGTGGTGGCGGCGGCGCGGCCTGCTGGGGCGGCGCGGCCGGTGGTGGGGGGGCCGGGGGCGGGGTGGGAGCCGGGGCGGCGGTCTGCGGCTCGGCTTGCGGCGGGGCGGCCGGAGGGTGCTGGCCACCCGCGCCGTCGGTGATCACGGCCAGCCTGGCGCCGACCTCGACGGTCTCGCCCTCCCCTACCAGGATCTCGGTGAGGGTGCCGGAGGCAGGCGCCGGCACCTCGGAGTCCACCTTGTCGGTCGAGACCTCGAAGAGCGGCTCGTCCCGGCTCACCTGCTCGCCGACCGCCTTCATCCAGCGCGTGATCGTTCCCTCGGTCACCGTCTCGCCCAGCTGCGGCATCGTGACGTCAGCCAACGTGGAGTCCCCTTCCGGTCAGCGCCAGCACTGCCTCGCCGAAGGTCTCGTAGAGCGACGGGTGGGGTTGGAGGAACTGCGCCACCTCTGCGGGCGTCGCCTCCCAGTTGACCGCCAGGTACCCCGCGCCGAGCAGCTCGGTCACCCACGGGCCGGCCATGTGGACGCCGACGATCCGGCCCGCAGTCCCATCGGGAAGGCGCTCGGCCACCACCTTGACCAGTCCCTCGGTGTCCCCGATGATCCTGGCCCGGCTGTTGCCTCCGAAGGGGTCCTTCACCGTGACGACCTCCATGCCGGCCGCCCTCGCCTGGGCTTCGGTCAACCCCGCGAACGCCACCTCGGGGTGGCAGTAGATGGCCCACGGCACCCGGTCGTAGTCCACCGGCACCACCGGCTCGCCGAGGATGCCCTTCACGACGGCGATGGCTTCGGCGAAGCCGACGTGCGCGAGCTGAGGAGATCCGGCGACCACGTCGCCCACGGCCCACACGTACTGCTCATGGGTCTGCTGGAACTCGTTGGCCACCACGAACCCCCGCTCGTCGAGGAGCACCGCCGTCCCCGCCGAGAGCAGTCCCTCGGTGCGCGGCCGGCGGCCGACCGACACCACGACCACGGAGACGGGGACCTCGCGCCCGTCGCCCAGGAGCACGGTCGTCCCGGTGCCGTCCTCCCGGGGGGTGTGGCCCTTTACCTCCACTCCGGTGAGGACTTCGATGCCTCGCTTCTTGAACGAGCGGGCAACCACCGCGGCCACCTCGGCGTCGCATCCGGGCAGGATGGCGTCGAGCGCCTCGAGCACGGTCACCCTCGACCCGAGGTCCGAGAGCAGCGAGGCGAACTCGCAGCCGATGGCGCCGCCCCCGATCACGGCCACCGTGGGGGGCACCCGGTCGAGGTCGAGGAACTCGTCGGAGGTGAGCACCAGGCGGCCGTCGATCTCCAACCCCGGCAGCGAGCGGGGTACCGAGCCGGCGGCCAGCACGACGTGGCGCCCGACCAGCTCGGTCCCGGCGTCGTCGCCGTCGACAACCCGCACCCGCCGGCCGGGGAGGAGCGTCCCCGTGCCCGACACCACCGTGATCCGCCTACCCTTGAGCAGCCCGCTCAGGCCCCTGAAGAGCTGATCGACCACCGCCTGCTTGCGTGCCTGGCTGACGGCGAAGTCGACGGTCGGGGCCCCCGGGCCCGCCTCGATGCCGAACTCCGCGGCGCCGCTCACCGTGCGATAAACGGCGGCGGTCTCGAGGAACTCCTTGGCTGGGACGCACCCGCGGTGCAGGCAGGTCCCGCCGACCTTGTCGCGCTCGACCACGGCGACGCGCAGCCCGGCGGCGGCGCCATAGAGGGCGGTGGCGTAGCCCCCGGGGCCTCCGCCGGTGACGACGACGTCGTACTGCGTCTCAACGGTCGTGGTCACCTTGATTCCTCGAACGTCCGCAGGCCAGCCAGCTGGGCCAGGCGGTGCTTGCGGACGACCTTGTTGGCGAGATCTCGGTCGGGGCGCACTGCGTGGCCAGCCTATAGGGGCCACCGGCGCAATTCGCGGTTCCTAGACCTACTTCTTCAGCCCCTCCACCGCCCTGCGCACCCGGTTGGAGACCCGCTCAATCCGTACTCGGGTGAGGGCCGGCACGGCCGCCGCGCCCCGCACCGGTTCGAAGGCGTCAGACGCCGCGGTGAGCGCGGCGTCCTGCGCGTCGGTCAGCTCGAGATCGGCCGCCGCCGCGTTGGCCTCGGCCTGCTCGACCGAGGAGGCGCCGGGGATCACCACCACGTTGGGTCGCCGGATGAGCCATGCCAGCGCCACCTGCGAACAGGTGGCCCCGTGCGCGTCGGCCACCTGGCGGAGCACGTCGAGGACTGGCGCCAGCTTTCGGACGTTCTCGGGGAGGAAGGCCGGGGTCCCCGAGCGGTAGCCGGCCGGGAGGTTGTCGGGGCCGTAGCGGCCCGAGAGCAGGCCCTGGCTGAGGGGGCTGTAGGCGATGACCAGGCGGTCGTTGGCCTGGGCCCAGGGAAGGAGCTCAGCCTCGGGGCCGCGGTCGATCAGGCTGTACTTCACCTGGTTGGACAGGACCGGCGCGCCCAGGCCGCGGTCCGCCTGCTGCCAGTGGGCCAGCGAGAAGTTGCTCACCCCGACGTGGCCGACCAGCCCCTCGCGCTGGAGCTTGGCCATCGCCGACATCGTCGCCTTCACCGGCACCAGCGGGTTGTGCCAGTGCACCTGGTAGAGGTCGACGGCGTCCATACCGAGCCGGCGCAGGCTGGCCCGGGCCCGGTGGTCCACCACCGGGTCGACCGGCAGGATCGGAAAGAGCTTGGTGGCCACGAAGGCGTCGGCCCGCCGGTCGCCCAGGGCCTGCCCGAGGATCCGCTCCGACCGCCCGAAGGCGTAGGCCTCGGCCGTGTCGAAGAGCGTCACCCCGAGGTCGAGGGAGCGGGTGACGATGCGCGGCGCCACGTCCTCGGCGTAGGCCGTGCCGTAGCCCCACTCGCCGGACCCGAACTGCCAGGTGCCCAGGCCCAGGGCCGACAGCCGGACGCCGCCGGCCTCGACGTACTTCAAGGCGCGGTCACTGGGGCGGCATCCGGATGCCGCCGTCGAGTCGGATGACCTCACCGTTGAGGTAGTTGTTTCGGGCGATCTCCACCACCAGCCGACCGTACTGCGTCGGGTTGCCCAACCGCTTGGGGAACAGGACGGACTGGCCGAGCGCATCGCGCTGCTCGTCGGGGAGCATCGACAGCAGCGGGGTGTCGAATAGCCCCGGGGCGATGGCCACCACCCGAATGCCGACCACGGACAGGTCGCGGGCGGCCGGCAGCGTCATCCCCACCACCGCACCCTTCGACGCCGAGTAGGCCAGCTGGCCGATCTGCCCGTCGAAGGCGGCCACTGAAGCGGTGTTCACGATGACCCCCCGCTCCCCCTCTTCGACGGGGTCGGTCTGGGCCATCGCCGAGGCGGCCTTGGTCATGACGTTGAAGGTTCCGATGACGTTGAGCCGCTGGATGAATTCGAACGGCTGGAGGTCGTGGGGAGACCCGTCCCGGTTGATCACACGCCCCACCCAGCCGGTGCCGGCGCAGTTGACGGCGATGCGCAACGGTCCCGCCCCGGCCGCCAGGTCCACCGCCCGCTGACAGTCCTCGGCCACGGTGACGTCGCCGCCCAGGTGGGTGCCCCCGATCTCGGCGGCGACCGCCTTGGCCCCCTCCTCGTTGCGGTCGAAGACCGTGACCTTGACGCCCTCGGCCCCCAAGGCCCGCGCCGTGGCCGCCCCGAGTCCCGAGGCCCCTCCGGTGACGATGGCAGAGATCCCGTTCAGCTCCATGCCCCGATCGTACGGTCGAAGCCCGCGACCGGACAAAAGGGGCTCAGGGCCCAGAGGCGCCGACCCCGTTCGCCGCGGCCGCAGTCGCCAGCTCGTCGACCAGGTCGTTCCACCGGTCGCCCGAGTGACCCTTCACCCAGGAGAACCCAACGGGCACCTCGGCGTCTAGGGCCAGGGCGAGCAGGGGCTCCCACAGGTCGCGGTTGGCCACCGGCTTGCGCTGCGAGTTCGTCCACCCCCGCTTCAGCCAGCCGTCCCACCACCGGTCCCGGAAGCAGTTGACGACGTAGGTCGAGTCGCTGACCACCGCCAGGCCGGCCGGCCCGGCACCCGGCAGCAGCGCCCGCAGCGCCTCGAGGACGGCCGTGATCTCCATGCGCTGGTTGGTGGTCCGCGGATCGGCCCCGCTGGCGAACGGGCCCCCGGGGACGGCCCACGCCCAGCCACCGGGTCCGGGGTTCCCGAGACACGACCCGTCGGTGTAGACGGTCAGCGGCTCGGGGGCGTGGGAGGGGTCGGGCATTGCACCGACATGTGTACTACGGGGCCGCGGGCCGGCCGGGCACACCCCACTTCGGGCCACGGCCGGCGGCCCCGGCGGCGGTGCGGCGCGGACCGGCGGCGCGCCCACGGGGCGGCCCGTCCCGCCTGACCGCGGATGGACGTCGGGACCCACCGCCACCGCTAGCGTGGGCACGTGCTCTTCGACGGGATCTCCCACCAGGTCCCCGACATCGACCCGACCGAGACCTCCGAGTGGCTCGACTCGTTCGACGCGGTAGTCGAGACCCACGGCCGGAGCCGGGCCCGGTTCCTCCTCATGAAGCTGCTCGAGCGCGCCCGCACCATGCAGGTCGACTTCCCGGCGACCGTCTCCACCCCTTACGTGAACACCATCCCGGCCGACGAGGAGCCGTGGTTCCCCGGTGACGAGCACATCGAGCGCAGGATCCGGGCCTTCATCCGCTGGAACGCCGCGGTGATGGTGGTCAGGGCCAACATGCGCACCGACGGCATCGGCGGCCACCTCTCCACCTACGCCAGCTCGGCGTCGCTCTACGAGGTCGGGTTCAACCACTTCTTTCGCGGGAAAGACGACGGGGGGGCCGGCGACCAGGTCTACGTGCAGGGTCACGCCTCACCGGGCATCTACGCCCGGGCCTTCGTGGAGGGCCGGCTCTCAGAGCACGACCTCGACAATTTCCGCCACGAGGTCGGCGGCGGCCTGCC
>JBKQNY010000011.1:0-14245 GCA_052145775.1 Acidimicrobiales bacterium | reverse complement strand
GCCCCCCCCCCCCCCCCACCCCTCTCCCGCGTATGGCGGGAATGATGATCGCCCCAGTGCGCTCATTCGACGCACCGTCCCGGTTGGGACCGGGAGCCTGTGCCTGACTCGAAGGTGTCCGAGAAGGGGCGGGGGGCGCGCCACGCCGAGCGCCGGTTGCTGATAGGAATTACGTGGCGATCTCAGTCTTTTGGTAGGGCATTGGGGCGAGCGGGTGGGTCGTGTATCGTGCGCCACCCGCCCGGTTAAAGGATGGTGTGCATGCAGGGGAGCAGGTGGAAGAGGAAGGATCGGCAGGGGGGGCGCCGTTCCCGAGCCCGCCGGTTCTCGGTCGGGCCGGCCTCGCTCCTGGCGTGCCTGGCGGTTGTGGCCGCCGGCACCGTGGTCTTCGCCCCTGCAGCCTCAGCCGTTGGGAACGGGAAGTTCGCCCTGGACCCGGTCAGCACCTCCCGGCAGGGAAGGCCGTTCTTCACCCCGGTGCTATCCCCCGGGGTGGAGTCCACGGACAAGGTCGCCGTTGAGAACCTGACGCAGAAGCCCCTCACCCTCAACCTCTACGCAGCGGACGCCTACACCACCTCGACGGGCGGCTTCGCCCTGGAGCCCAGCTTCAAGCCGCGACTCCACATGGGCGCGTGGATCCACCTGCCGGTCAACTCGGTGAAGGTCCCGCCCCGGAGCGGGTATCTCGTGCCCATCACGTACGAGCCCCCGGCCAACGTGGCGCCGGGCGACTACGCCGGTGGCATCGTGGCCGTCGAGCAGCAGGGCGCGGTGAACAAGAAAGGCCCTGTCAGGACGCAGGTGCTGCAGGCCATCGGCGTCGCCGTCTACGGCCGGATCAGGGGACCACTGGTCCCGAGAGTGACGGTGACCGCGGTCTCCGTGACAACGACCCGCCCCTTGGCCTCTCAGTTCGGCGGAGGGGTCAACGCCAAGGTGACGTATTCGGTCACCAACACCGGGAACGAGAACGTGAAGCCGGCGGTGACAGTCTCCCTGGCGCCGCTCTTCGGGAGCGGAACCAAGGATCACGTGCAGATGCCGCAGATCCTCCCGGGGTCGACGGTCACCTTCACCCACAACTTCCACTACATCGTCCCTCGTCTCGTCCTCAGTGCCACAGTGACGGCGCGGGCACTGGGCGCAGTGGGAACGGGCAGTAGCACGGCGATCATCATCCCGTGGGCGCTGGTCGCCATCGTGGTACTCCTGATCCTGCTGGCCTTCTTCTACCGGCGGCGCCGCCGCCGGCGCGCCAGCCCCGAATCGCAGTCCGGCGGGGCCGGGCCGAACGGCGGGTCACCCGGGACGGGCGACGCGACTCCGGCGGCGCCCACGACCCCGGTCGAGACCGGGGTCGGCGCCCGCGGCCCGTGAGCCGACGAGCGGTCGCCCTCCTGGCCGCTGCGACGTTCGCCGCCATCCTGGGGGTCGGTGGGGGATCGACGGCGGGAGCTACGACAGGCCAACCTACGATCTCCGTCGGTACACCGGTCGTCGTTCCTGGACAGAAGATGGTCGTCTCGGGAAGTGGGTGGCCGGCCGGGACTTCCCTCTCGGCCTCCGTCTGCGGCGCCGACGCCATTGCGGGCACCGCGGACTGTGCGCAGACAACCACCGTCACGGTGGTGGCGCCCCGCACAGGCAGGATCTGGGTGCTGCTGACCCCGGCGCTGCCGCCCAAGCCCTGCCCCTGCGTGATCCTGATCTCGGGTGTCACCAGCCAGTACACAAAGAAGATCCCGGTGACAGTGGTTGGGGAAACCACCGCACCGGTTCCCCAGCCCGCCCCGGCGACGGTGGAGCCCGACTTCCAGGTGGCCAACCTCCACGTCGCAGGTGGGGTCACCCTGGCATCGGCATTTGGCGGCGCCGCGCCGCGGACAGTCGAATTTCAGGTCAGCAACGTTGGAACCCTCACCGAGACCCCGGTGCTGGTCGGCCGCTGGGGGACCGGCAACAAGATCAACAACGTCATCAAGATGCCGACCTTGCAGGAGGTGGCCGCCGGCAAGAGCGTTGCGGTACGAGCCCACTTCTCTCTCCCGGCGCTCTCGATGGGGTCGTACACGGTGAAGGTCTTCGTCCAGGTGGTCGGGTTCCACAACGTGGCATCGGATTCGGCCACGACGTCGACGTGGCCGTTCGCCCTCTTCATCGCGCTGCTGGTACTTCTCGAGCTCCTGCTTCTGGCGATCACCAAGATCGTTCGTACGCGTCGCCGACGGGCGGCCGGGCCGGGCGGGGTCGACTCGGCGCAGACGCCGAACGGCGCCGGTCCGGGCCCGCAGCCCCAGAACGCCAACGGACTTGTCGGCCTCGGGGCGAAGGTCGGGGCGGCGGCTGGGGTGGCCGGCGTCGTCGCCGGCGAGGTGCACGACCCCAGCGACCCGACCACGCACCTGGAATAGGCGCAGCTGGCCGGATGGGCAGACGGGCTCCCTCGAGGGCCGTCGTCGAGGACGAGCTCTTCGACCGCCAGGTGTGGACGAAGGCGCTGTTCGACCCGCTCATCGACGGTGTCCCCGATGGCCGAGGTGGTCAGAGCCCTGTCGATGGAACGGCAGGCGCCGGTCGCGTCAAGACGCTGATGAGGAGCCGGCTGAGGCGAGAACGGAACGGTACGGGTGCCCCAACGTCGGTGAGCGGGCTACCGAGGACCGCTGCCCGGTCTACTTCTTCTTTGTGGCCTTGACCGTCCACTTGCAGGTGGTGGTGGCCGCCAGCGAGTAGTGCCCCGCGGCATAGATGCGGGCCCCGCCGCCGCCCAACCCCGACTGCGATGTGACCTTGATGGAGTGCTTCCCCTTCGGCCGGAGGTACAGCGTGAACTTCCCCTTCTTGCCCGAGCAGTTGTAGTAGAAGGCAAGCTGCCACTTGGTGGTGGCGTGGAACGACTTGGTGTGCTTGGTACCGGTGAGCGACTGGGCGAAGATCGCCTTGGTCGCCGGCTTCTTGGCGTGCGGTTTGGTCGTGGTCGTGGTGGAGGCGGCCTTGCTGTGATGGGACTGCGCCGCTGACGCGGACGCGCCTCCGGTGGTGAGGGCCACGGCGAAGAAGAGGGCGCCGGCCCCGGTCAATAGGCGTCGAAAGTTCATCATCCGTCCTCGCTGTGCCGACACGGGCATCAGCGTACCGCATGCCTTCGGCGGTGTTACGTACCCCTCCGACGTCCGCGAGGCACGTCGCCAAGGCCCCAGGAGCCGTCTCAGGCGCCTCTCAGGTACGCCACCAGCCATGGGGGCGCGGCCGCCCGTCCACGGCCCCGATCTACGGTGAGCAGGGCTCAGGGGCGACCGGCGGGACGAGGAGGACGGGTGGACGGGCGAGATCGGCGGACGGGCGGCGGGGTGGGCATGGTCCTGCGGGCAGCCGCCGCCGGGGCGGTGGCGGCGGTGGCGGCGACGCTCCTCGTCCCGGTGGCCGTCACCGCGGCCGCGGCGGAAACCGCCCGGCCGGCCAACGTCGACTGGGGGGCCTCGGTGACCGGGGCCGCCGCGTGCAACCCCCTCGGGGGCTCCACCTGCATGGTGCCCTTCCCGAGCGACTACTACACGGTGGTCGACCGGTCCATGCCCTCGGGTCGCCACGTGGTCTTCCCGGCGAGCGCCATGCCGGCCAACCGGTTGGGCATGCACATCTCCCCGGATCCCTACGGCCGCAACGACGGCTTCAGCCCGGGCTCGAGCATCCTCGTCCACGTCGCCGATTTGAGCCTGTCGCGCTCGCACATCCCGGGGGTGGGCGACATCGGGGCCTCCCTGGCCTCCGACGCCGGCGTCGTCCTGCTCGACGAGACGACCGGCCGCCGGCTCCCCTTCTGGGGGGAGCTGGATGTGCGGGACGACGACCCGGCCACCCAGCTGCTCATGGTGCACCCGGCCGCCAACCTCCCAGAGGGCCACCGCATCGCCGTGGCCCTGGTCGGGGTCCGCACGGCCACCGGGTCCCTCGTCGCTCCCGCCCCCGCCTTCGCCGCCGTCCTGCGTCGCGGCCCGGTGCCCGAGGGGGTGACCGGTGCCTTTCTCGGCCACGAGCGGGCCCTGGTCTCGTATCTGGCGGCGAGGGGGGTGCCCACGACCGGGCTGGAGGTGGCCTGGGACTTCACCGTGGCCAGCACGAAGAACATCACCGGCTACGCCGTCCACATGCGCGACGTGGCCATGGCCCAACTCCACGGGGGGTCACCCTCGTTCACGGTGAGCGATGTGTCCAACTTCACCAAGAGCCAGAACGGCAGCGTCGAGAGAATGGTGACCGGGACGTTCTCGGTGCCCAGCTTTCTCGACCAGACCGGCGGCCCCTACGGCTCGGTCCTCAACCTCGGCCCCGACGGCCTGCCCACCCAGCTGCCCGGCAACGTCCAGACGGCGGTGTTCAGCTGCACGATCCCACAGTCGGCGTCGGCCAGCAGCGCTGGGGGGACCATGGTCACCCCCGGCCGGCCCGTCCTCTACGGCGTCGGCCTGTTCGGCACAGCCACCAAGCTCACAACCGAGAACGTGACCGTCATGGCCGACCACTACGACATCGTGCTGTGCGCGACGGACGGGGAGGGGCTGACAGCCCACGACGAGCTGGCCGACGGGGGGCTCTTCGTCGACCTCTCGAACTTCCCCACCCTCCCGGACCACCTGACCCAGTCGATGATCGACGCCCTCTACCTCGGCCGGCTCATGAGCAGCCCGCAGGGGTTCGACTCGAGTCCGGACTTCCGCGCCACAGGGATGCCCCTCATCGACACCTCGGACCCGCTCACCTACTACGGCAACAGCGAGGGGAGCATCATGGGCGGGGCCCTCACCGCCATCTCCACCGTCTACCGCCGGGCCGTCCTCGGCGTGCCCAGCATGGACTACGACGTGCTCCTCGACCGCAGCGTGGACGCGGTCGTCTTCGAGCAGATCTTCCAGGGCACCTACCCCGGCGGCGCCAACGAGCAGGTGATCCTGGACGTGCTCCAGATGCTCTTCGACCGCGGGGAGACCGACGGGTACGCCGAGCAGATGACCGGCGGCCTGCCGGGCACCCCCTCGCACCAGGTGCTCCTGCAGATGGCCTTCGGGGACCACCAGGTGTCCAACTACACCACGGTCACCGAGGCCCGGACCATCGGCGCCGACATGCACAAGCCGGGGCTCGCACCGGGGCGGTTCGGGGGCAACCTGTTCTGGGGGATCCCGGCGCTCAGGGCGGACCCGTCCAACCTCCCGGCCACCCTCTACGTCTGGGATCCCGGGGTGCCCGCCCCGCCGCTCGCCGACGAGCCCCCCGAAAAGGGGGCGGACCCGCACCAGACGGTGCCCCGACAGGTCCCGGCCGCCCAGCGTCAGCTGGTGCAGTTCCAGCTGACCGGCCGGGTGCCCAACGTCTGCGGGCCCGGGCCCTGCGTGGCCGCGGTCCACGGGCGCGAGCTCACCGGCTGAGACCGGCGGCCACGAGGGCCGCGGTGGTCGGGGAGGTGCCCCGATGCCGCCCAGCTCACGGCCTCGTCGTGGGGGGAGGGCGGGGCGGGCCCCACCCTCGTCCGCGCTGCGTTGATCTTCCGAGCCCCAATCTGGGCGCCGGTATATGGTTTGCCGATGGCTGGCCAGCAGGTCGGGGATGCCGCCCCCGCCGTGGTGGACGACCTGGCCTACCTCCAGTTCCACCAGGGGGGCTGGTTCGTCGCCGACGAGGTCTTCTCCGACGACGAGTGCGACCGGTTGGTCGAGGCGTTCGAGGAGCCGGGGCCGGAGAGCTTCCTCGGTGAGCCGGTCCTCGGGTCGATCGCCTACCGCTCGATGGCCCACCTGGCCAACCCCACCCTGCGGGCCGCGGCCACCGACCGCCGGTGGTCGGAGATCGTGGGACCCTTCGTCGGCCCCGACGTCCGGCTCGTGGGGGACTACGGGGTGGCCACGCCCCCCGGTGCGCGCACCGAGGTCCCATGGCACCAGGACAGCGGGTACTTGCCGCTCGATCCCGCTCAGTACGTGGTGTGCTGTCTGGCCCTCGACGACACCGGGACCGACAACGGCTTCTTGTGGGTGTTGCCCGGCAGCCACCACCGGGGGACCCGAAAGCACCGAGGTGACGACGCAGACCCCTTCCGCGTCGGCTACGACGGCGACGACCTCGGGGTGCCGGTCTCTGTGGCCAAGGGCAGCGTCGTCGTCATGTCCTCGCTCCTCCTCCACCGCAGCGGGCCCAACACCTCGGACCGGCACCGGCGCGCCTGGGTGCTCCAGTTCTGCCCGTCGGGGGCCCGCTCAGGCCTCTCGGGTCGCACGCTCGACGACCGGCTGGTCGTGGCCGAAGACGACGAGTGGCTCGATGAGCCCTACGCCGAGCGCCCCTTCGACCGCCAACGGGCGCTCGACGACGTCGACCGTCGGTGACGGCCGGCGTCCCCAGCCCCGGGGACGCCCCCGAATGAGCCGGCGGCTCCGGTTCGTGGTGGTCGGCGCCGGCATGGCCGGGATCCTGGCCGCCATCCGGCTGCGGGAGGCCGGCCACGACGACGTCACCGTCTACGAGAAGGACCAGCGGCTCGGCGGCACCTGGAGGGACAACACCTACCCCGGCGTGGCCTGCGACATCCCCTCCCACCTCTACAGCTACTCGTTCGCCCCCAACCCCGGCTGGACGCATGACTTCTCGCCCGGCGCCGAGATCTGCGGTTACCTCGAGGAGGTGGCCCGGCGGTTCGACGTCGAGCGGACCATCCGCTTCGGCGTCGAGGTGGACCGGCTGGCCTTCGAGGGGGGGCGCTGGCGGATCGAGACGACCGACGGCCCCGACCAGGCCGACGTCGTGGTGGCCGCCACCGGGGTCCTCCACCACCCGAGCTATCCCGAGATCGAGGGGCTCGAGACCTTCTCGGGCCCGGCGTTCCACAGCGCCCGCTGGGATCACGGCGTCCGCCTGGACGGGGCCCGGCTGGGGGTGGTGGGGACCGGCTCCTCGGCCGTGCAGATCACCGCCGCCGCGATGGGCACGGTCGACGAGCTGCGGCTCTTCCAGCGCACCGCCCAGTGGGTGCTCACCGTGCCCAACCCGCCCATCGAGCCGGCGGAGCGGGCCCGCCTGGCCGCCGATCCCTCGGCCATGCGGGCCCTGCGGAGCGAGCTGTCCACCTTCTTCGAGGAGAACTTCGCCAACGCAGTGGTCGACGCCGACTCCGAACAGCTGGCCCACATCGAGGAGCTGTGCCGGGCCGGCCTCGAAGAGGGGGTGCAGGACCCGGTGCTGCGCGAGCGTCTGCGTCCCGACCACCGCGCCGCCTGCAAGCGGCTGGTCGTCTCGCCCGACTTCTACGAGGCGATCCAGCGCGACGGTGCGCACCTGGTGACCGAGAAGATCGTGCGCGTCGAGCCCGACGGTGTCCGCACGGCCGACGGGGAGCTCCACCGCCTCGACGTGCTGGTGCTGGCCACCGGGTTCCGGGTCGACCGGTTCCTGCGACCGATCGAGGTCGTGGGGGAGGGGGGGCGCACCCTCGACCAGGCCTGGGCGAAGCGGCCGTCGGCCTACCTGGCGATCTCGGTCCCGGGGTTCCCCAACCTGTTCATGGTGAACGGCCCCAACGGGCCGGTGGGCAACTTCTCGTTGATCGAGGTGGCCGAGCTGCAGTTCGGCTACGTGCTGCAGCTGATCGACGAGCTGGCCCGGGGCCGGGCCAGTTGGTTGAGCGCCTCCTCGGAGGCCGCCCGGCGGTTCGAGGGCGCCCGGGTGCAGGCGGCCCGCAAGACGGTGTGGGTCACCGGGTGCCGGAGCTGGTACCTGGACGACCGCGGGGTGCCGGCCGCCTGGCCGTGGACGTTCGACCGGTTCCGCCAGGAGATGGCCGCGCCCCGGCTGGAGGACTTCGACCTCGTGCCCTGAAGTCGCCGGCGACCGGCTTTGCCACCCGGGAGAGCCCTAGGGTGGGGGGGTGGGGTGGTCCGGGCCGCGGCGGATGGGCGGGGCGAGCCGCCGGCGGGCTCCCCTCCTGCTTGTCATGGTGGCGGCCGGCGCGCTGGTCGGCGCCACGGCCGCACCGGCCGGGGCGGCCCACCGGCCGACGACGGCCTCGAGCGGGCCCGCCTGGACCGTCTACCACGGCTCCCCGGCCGGGACGGGCGACGCGGCCGGCCCGTCGTTCCTCCACGCCCGACGGGACTGGACGTCGCCCTCCCTCGACGGCCAGCTCTACGGCGAGCCGCTCGAGGCCACCGGGCGGGTCTTCGTGGCCACCGAGGACGACTCGGTCTACGCCCTGTCGGCCATGACCGGGTCGGTGCTCTGGCGGACCCACCTGGCCACGCCGGTGCCCTCGTCGACCCTCCCCTGCGGCGACATCACCCCGACGGTCGGGATCACCGGGACCCCGGTGCTCGACGCGGCGCGGGCCGAGATCTACGTGGTGGCCGACGAGGAGGTCGACGGGGCGCCCGTCCACGAGGTCGTCGGCCTCAACATGTACACGGGAGCGGTGGTGCTGCGCCAGCACGCCGACCCGCCGGGGTCCGACACCTCGGCCCAGCTCCAGCGGACCGGGATGGCCCTCGACGGCCACGAGGTGGTGTTCGGCTTCGGGGGGAACGACGGCGACTGCTCCACCTACCACGGCTGGGTGGAGGCGGTCCCGGTGGCCGGGGGGACGCCCACCTACTTCGAGGTCGACGCGGCGGCCGGGGACGACCAGGGGGCGGTCTGGATGGGCGGCGCCGCCCCGGAGGTCGACGCGGCGGGCGACCTCTGGCTGTCGGTCGGCAACGGCTCGGTCGTCGAGACAACATCGCCTTACGACGACAGCGACAGCGTGCTCGAGCTCTCGCCCGCACTCTCCCTCCTCCAGTACTTCGCCCCCACCGGCTGGCGGGCCGACAACGCCAACGATCGCGACCTGGGTTCGGCCCCCCCGGCCCTGGTCGGGGGCTCGGTGGTCCAGGCCGGCAAGTCCCAGACGGCCTTTCTGTTGAGCGGCCCGCACCTCGGCGGCATCGGCGGCCAGCAAGCCGAGCTCGACCTGTGCACCGGCGCCGACGTCGACGGCGGGGTCGCCGTGACGGGGAGCGTCGTCTACCTCCCGTGCCAGGCCGGCCTGGTGGCGGTGCGGGTGTCCGCCTCGCCGCCGTCGCTCACCGAGCTGTGGCAGACCACCTCAGGGGCCTCCGACCCGCCTGTGGTGGCCGGCGGCCTGGTCTGGGCCATGGGCGGCGGCTCCCTCTACGGCCTGGAGCCGCAGAACGGCCGCAGTGCCGTCAGCCTCTCGGTGGCTCAACCCCAGAACCACTTCCCGACGCCGTCGGTGGGCGACCGCCTGCTGCTCGTCCCCGGCAGCACCAGCCTCTCCGGCTTTTCCGGCTCGGCCGGGCGGCCCGGACCGCCGACACCGGCACCCTCCTCGGCGTAAGCGGGGTGCCGCCGGAGTCCGGTGTGCACATGTGCTACACTCGGGCCGTGAGCAGGCAGACCGTCGGTCTCCGGGAGCTGCGCCAACAGGCGAGCGACCTCGTCCGCCGCGCCCAGTCGGGCGACACGGTGACGGTCACGGTGAACGGTCGAGCCGCGGCGCGGCTGGTGCCCGTCGGACGCAGCCCCTGGCGCCGATCCGGCGACGTCGCCGGCCTGTTCGCCGGACCGCCGGTCGACGAGAAGCTGTGGCGGGAGGACCTTGCTGCCTTCGGTGGGGGACCGGGCGACCCCTGGAGCGGTGGGTGAAGGTCGTCCTCGACACGTCGGTGGTCATCGGGCCGCCGCCGGGCGACCTCGGTGACGAAGTGGCCATCAGCGCGGTGTCCCTCGCCCAGCTCCACTTCGGCGTGCTCGTCGCCCGGGACGAGGACGAACGGGCGGCACGCCTGGGCCGTCTTGTGGCGCTCGAGAGGGAGTTCGAGCCGCTTCCCGTCGACGCCGCGGTGTCCGCAGCCTACGGTCGACTCGCCGCGGCCCTCGTCGTCCGGGGAAGACAACCCAGGTCACGGAGCATGGACCTTCTGATCGCCGCCACCGCCGTGGCCAACGACGCATCCCTGGCCACCCGCAACCCGACAGCACTGGCCGGACTCGAGGCGCTGGTCGACATCGTGGCGGTGTGAGGCCGACGACCGCCCGCCCGCCACGCCCCGCCGGCGGGGCGCGTCAGCGCTGGATCGCCTTGACCTGCAGGAACTCCTCGAGCCCGTAGCGCCCGCGCTCGCGGCCCACGCCCGACTGCTTGTAGCCGCCGAACGGCGCCGAGGTGTTGAACCGTCCGCCGTTGACGTCGACCTGGCCGGTGCGCATCTGGCGGGCCACCGACTCGGCGTGGGCCTGGTCGGCCGACCACACCGCTCCGGCCAGGCCGTAGACGGAGTCGTTGGCGATGCGGACCGCCTCCTCCTCGGTGTCGTAGGGGAGGATGGAGAGGACCGGGCCGAAGATCTCCTCCTGGGCGATGGTCATGTCCGTGGTGACCTCCGAGAAGACGGTCGGGCGCACGAAGTACCCCTTCTCCAACCCCTCGGGCGGCTCGGTCCCGCCGGCCACCAGCTTGGCACCCTCGTCGATGCCCTTCTGGATGTAGGCGCGCACCCGGTCGCGCTGGGCGGCCGAGACGAGGGGCCCGAGCATCGTGCCCGGGGCGAAGGCGTCGCCCGGGGGGAAGCCCGCCGCCGCCGCTGCCGCCTTCTCCTCCACCTCGGCCAGCCGGGAGCGGGGGACCACCATGCGGGTGAGGGCCGAGCAGGTCTGGCCCGAGTTGATGTAGCAGCCGAAGATGCCGGCGGGGATCGCCGCGTCGAGGTCGGCGTCCTCCAACAGGACGTTGGCGGACTTGCCGCCGAGCTCGAGGGCCACCTTCTTCACCGTCTGCGAGGCCAGCTCCATGACCCGCCGGCCGGCCCGGGTGGAGCCGGTGAACGAGACCATGTCGACCTTGGGGTGCGAGGCGATGGCCTCGCCCACGATGACCCCGGGTCCCGACACCAGGTTGAAGACCCCCGGCGGCAGCCCCACCTCGTCGATCACGTCGGCCAGGGCGAAGGCGTTGAGCGGCGCCACCTCGCTGGGCTTGAGCACGACCGTGCAGCCGACGGCCATGGCCGGGGCCACCTTGAGGGCGATCTGGTAGAGGGGGTAGTTCCACGGGGTGATGGCGCCGACGACCCCGATGGGCTCGCGCACCACCAGCGAGTTGCCCAGCTCCTCCTCCCACTCCATGGTCCGCGCCGCCTGGGCGGCGTCACCGAAGGCCCCGGCCGGCAGCCCCACCTGGACGGCCGCCGACAAAGAGATCGGCATCCCCACCTCGCGCGAGATGGTGGCGGCCAGCTCGTCCTTCTTCGCCATCAGCCCCTCGCCGATGCGGTCGAGCAGCTTGGCCCGCTCCTCGAGCGGGGTGGCCGCCCAGGCGGGGAAGGCCTCGGCGGCGGCGGCCACCGCACGCTCCACGTCGTCGGCCGTTCCCTCGGGGATCTTCCCGATCACCTCCTCGGTGTTCGAATCGATGACCTCGTGGACGCCGGCCCCGGCCGAGGGGACCCAGGCTCCCCCGATGTAGATCTTGTCCCGGATTTCCATCAGCCCTGCCTCCGAGTGCTGCGGGGCGACGCCCCGGCGCCGGGCGGTTGCCGGCCAAACTCGACCCTAGCCCCGTTGGTACGCTCGGCCAATCGCTCCGATCGGGGGGCCCGTCCTGCCTGGGGCCTCGCAGGCCGCAGCGGGAATCGGCGGCTCGCCGGGCGGGTCTCGGTCCCCGCTGGGCCCGTGCCCGGCGGGTGTGGGGCCCGGTCCGAGGGCGATGCTCTTGGAGTGGGTGGGGCGCGGCCCAAGTGCTGGGCCGCAGTTCAGGGCCGTGGCGGCTCCACACGTTGCACGGCGTCGATGCGATCGAGGGCCTGGTCGAAGGACGCCACGCAGCGGATCTCGGTGGACTCGGCGCAGGCAACGAGATAGGCCTCGCCGAAGTCGAGGTGATCGACCTCGTAGAGCTCGACGGCGCGGTACAGGAGTGCGGGATCGACGCAGACGATGGGGTCGTGAGCGAGCAACGACCGCATCGTCTCGGCTACCTGACGACGGGGCGCCTCATAGAACGACTCCAGGACGTGGACCGTTTCGGCCACGACCAGGTCGGCCAGCAGAAGCCCGCGCTCGGTCGCGAGGCAGGTCGTGGCCCGCTGCCCCATGTCCGGCGGGTCGCCCGTCAGGTGGCGAACCAAGATGTTCGTGTCGACGAACGCGCTCACCGTCGAGCTGGGGCTCGATCATCTCTCGTCCGTCGAAGCACCTCGTCCCAGGCCACGTTTCGCTTGGTCGCCGGCACCCGGATCGACCCGGCCGGATCCAGGAAGTGAGGCGTCCGGGCGAGAACGGCCCGGTTGCCCTCCACCCGGAAGACGACCTCGTCACCCTCCTCGACGCCGAGGGCCTCGCGCACCGCCTTGGGCACGGTCACCTGCCCCTTGGACGTCACCTTCGCTGCCGCGTCCACGTTCGTGCTCCTTACTTTCTAATCTACGTAAGGATAGCGCCAGCACGCCGCAGCGGTACGGTCGGCGGTGCCACCACCGCAAGGCGGCTCTTAGGCCTTGTCCTTCTCCTTCTTGCCCAGGAGGGGGTGGGACGGCATGCCCACCGGCTGGAGGTGCTGCCCGAGCACGTCGTGGAAGTGGTCGGCCACCTGCTGGGGGGTCCAGCCACCCTCGCGCCACATGGCCGCCACCTGGCGGGGCGTCTGGAACAGGGTGTAGGCGAAGCCGGTGCGCCCGAGCACCTGGCCGTTCACGTAGGAGGCCTCCTCGGAGGCCAGGAAGGCCACCAGGGGGGCGTTGAGGGCGGGGTCCTGGTCGGCGGGCGGCTCGGCGCCCTGGTAGAGGCCCTCGGTCATGCGGGTGAACCCCGAGGGGGAGACGGCGTTGACGGTGATGCCGTAGCGGCCGAGCTCGAGGGCCCAGACGAAGGTCATGCCCATCATGGCCGCCTTGGCGGCGCCGTAGTTGGTCTGGCCGAAGTTCCCCCGCAGGCCCGCCGACGACGTGATGTTCACGATGCGGCCGTAGCCGGCCTCCTTCATCAGCGGAGCGGCGTGCCGGGTGGTGTTGAACGTGCCCTTCTGGTGGACGGCGACCACTGCGTCGTAGTCGGCCTCGTCCAGCTTCACCAGGGTCCGATCCCGCACGATGCCGGCGTTGTTGACCAGGATGTCGATTGTTCCGAAGGTGTCCACCGCGGTACCGATGATCCGCCCGGCACCGTCGAAGTCGTCGACCCGGTCGCGGCTCGCCACCGCCGATCCGCCGCTTCCCACGATCTCATCCACCACCTGCGCCGCCGGGTCGTCGTCGGTGCCTTCTCCGCCGAGGGAGACGCCGATGTCGTTGACGACCACTCGCGCACCCTCGGCCGCCAGGCAGATGGCGATGGCTCGGCCGATCCCACGACCCGCGCCCGTCACCACTGCTACTCGTTCATCCAGTAAGCCCATCGCGTCACTCTATGCGAACCGGGGCATGGCTGACGGTGGCGTCAGACACCGTGGGTCGGCGGCGATAGCATCTCGGCGTTCCGCCGGGCAGGTGCCCGGCCCGTCCCTGGAGGTACCCGTCCCGATGCCCGGTCCAGCCGAGAACGTCAACACGAGCGACGCTGCCGTCGGTTCCGGAACGGTGCGGGCGCGCTTGGAATCGCTCGGGTTGCGACTGCACGGCCCGCATCCGCCACACGATCCACTCGACGCGGTGGTCGTGCACGGCCGGGTGGCCCGTACGTCGGGTCAGCTCCCCCGGATCGACGGTCAGCTGACCTGCATCGGGACCCTCGGCGACACGGTGACCGTCGAGGAGGGTGCCGAGGCGGCGGCGATCTGCGCCCTCAATGCCTTGGCGGTGTTGGAAGTGGAGCTCGGGACGCTCGACCGGATCGAACGGGTGCTTACGCTCACCGGATTCGTGGCCTCGACCCCGGAGTTCCACCGCCAGCCCGACGTGATCGACGGTGCGAGCGCCATCCTCTACCAGGTGTTCGGAGAAGCCGGTCGTCACACCCGCTCGGCGCTCGGGGTGGCAGCACTTCCCCGTGGCGGCGCCGTGGAGATCGAGATTACCGTCGCAGTGCGCGACTGAGGCCCGCTCGGCACACCCTGCCGACAGATGCTCGGCGACCAACCCTCGAAAAGGAGCCCCGAAATGGACCACAAGGACATCGTCGCCGTGCTCGGCGAGCTCGGTGCAGCCACCCTGGGCGAATCGGGGGGCATCGCCATGCCCCCGAGGATCCGGCCGGTGTGGTCGGGGGC
>JBKQNY010000010.1:0-6619 GCA_052145775.1 Acidimicrobiales bacterium | reverse complement strand
GTACGTACGGTGCGTTGTCAGCCGCGGCGGGAGCGATCTCGGTGACGGTCCCGCCATCGCCCAGGTGGAGGACGATGTCCTTGAAGAGCGGGCTCCCGAGCACGACCACGGACGACCCGGGATTCTCGGGGTACGCGCCGAGGGCGGACCACACGTACCACGAGCTCATCTCTCCGAGGTCGTCGTTCCCGGCCAGACCGGTGGGGCTGTCGGCATAGTCCTGGTCCTGGACCTCCCGTACGGCCTCTTGGGTCCTGAAGGGAACGCCGACGTAGTCGTACTCCCAAGGGATGCCGAACGACGGCTCGTTGCCCATCTGGACCTGGTTGGTGCCGTCGGCCACGACGCTCGAGGTCAATCCGTTGAGGAGCTCGATCCAGGCCGCGTCTCCACCTTCGGCGTCGACGAGGCCCTTCACGTCGAAGGGGATCATGGTGGTCGACACGAAGGAGTCGGTCTCGGTGAAGCCATCGTTCGGGTCGGGACCGAATCCCGGCTCGGGACCGAATCCCGGCTCGAATGCACCATTAAGGAGCTTCGGTTCCATGAACCCGCTGACAGGATTGAAGACGTTCTGCCAATTCTGGGCGCGGGTCGCGAATTTCCTGGCGACCCTATTCTCACCCACCTCGTTGGCCAGCTCGGCCACGGAGTTGTCGTCGACGTTGTACTGCTCCTGCGTCGACACCGGTGCGTTGTAATCACAGCACGTGTACTTCCCGTTTATCGGGAGATACCCATCGCGCTCGTAGTAACCAAGGCCAGGACGGATGTCGCTGGGGACGTCAGCTTGTCTCACCATGTCCTCGAGCGCCTGATGAACGTTGAAAGTTCTGGCCCCGAACGTGTACGCGCCAGCGATGATGTCATCCGCCGGGTCTCCCACCATCCCATAGCCCTCAGAATCATCCCCCGACCACTTGGGGAGGTGACCGGTCTGCGCAAAGTCGTTCAGCATGGACGTGATCATGTCGTCCGTCCTGTTCGGCACCAGGAGCGACAGGAGCTGAATCTCGCTCCGGGAGATATCCCATTCCGAGAAGTTCGTATATTCGGCCTTTTGCTCCAGATCGACTTTCTGGACCTTTCCGTTGTATCCCCGGTACTGACCATTGACGTCATTGAACACGTTGGGCTGGAGCAACGAGTGGTAGAGGGCGGTATAAAAGGTCGCTTGTTGGGCCTTGGTGCCACCAGCAATTTGCACTTTGCTCAAGAGGGAGCTCCACGTCCGGTTGGCGGCCTTCCTGACCGACTGGAAGTTCCAGCCGGGGTTCTCGATGCGCCGGTTGAGCACCGCGTTGGCTGTGCTCACGTAGGAGATGCCGACCTTGGCCTGCACCACAGGATCCTTTGTGGTGTCAAAGGTCACGTCCCCGCCCGTGCCGTTGGTGCTCCAGCTCCCTGAGGAGGTGAACGACCGGTTGAACACCATGTCGAAGTGAACTCTGTAGGCGCTGGTCGTTACCGATCCGTCGACCTCGGAACTGCTGACAACGTGGAAGTGGCTGGCCGTCACGGGGGTCGCGCTGTCCGACACTTTGAAGAGGAGCGTGCCGTTTTGTGAACTGGTGGGAAAGGTGAAGATGGCCATGCCTGACCGGGTCGTGGTGGTGAGCTGCGTTCTCACCCCACCCGCCACGAGGCTGTAGTAGCCGGGTGAAGCGGATTCGTCATCGTGGTGCAGGGGTTCGGTGGCGCTGGCGGGGTCCGCCGGCACGGTTCCCGCCACCGGGAGGATTGGGACGTCGCCTTCCGACGGGCCACCGGTGCCGGATAGGTGGGTCAAGCTGTAACCGATGATCGATGTTTCCTCGTAGTCGTACCCACCGGTCTCCAGCCGTGTCGGGGTGTCGGGGCTCCATTGGACCATCCCGAAGGGCACGTCTGCTCCGGGGAAGGTGTTGCCGCCGGTTTGGGCTCCCACAAATGGATTGGGAGTCCACCCGGGGGCGCTGGCGGTTCCGACGAACGGATTGACCAACGATGCGGGGTCGGTCACGTAGTCGACCGCTGCACCGGCTTGGCCGGAGATCGCAACCAGACCCACCGAGGCGATCGTGCCCGCCAGCACCGCCGTCACGACTGCCCGCGCCCCGGCGCGTGCCAGGGGACATCGCTTGGTAGGTGTTCGGACGCTCCGACTCACGTTGCCCCTCCGCCCCGCGTACGAATCCTCGCAAAGGTACTGTAATGCGCGCCCCTGCCGGACAACGGGGCGGGTCGTGAGGAAGAAAGGGGGGTCCGGCGCCGTGCGTTACAGACACGTGGTCGGCTCCGTGCTCTTGCTGACCCTGATCTCGGCCGTGGCGATGCTGGGCGGTACGTCATCGGCCGAGGCGGCGCCCGCTTCTCCCCCGAGCGCCCCCAGGTCGGTGCAGGCCGTCGCCGGCAATCGCGGAGCGACCGTCTCCTGGAAGCCCCCTGCGTCAAGCGACAGCGGGGGGGTCGACCGGTACCGTGTGACCGCTCGTCCGGGGAGCCGTCACTGCACCACGACAGGTCCGACCAGCTGCACCGTCCGAGGTCTCGCCAACGGAGCTCGATACACGTTCACGGTCGCCGCCCAAGTTGCCGCGAACTGGAGCAAGCCATCCTCACCCAGTCCGGCAATCGTTCCCGGCGTGCCTGTCGACGGCAACCTGCTCTACCCAGGAGCTGATCTTGCCGGCGCCGACTTCCGCGGTGCGGATCTCCAGCACGTCGACATCGAGGGCGCTGACCTGAAGGGGGCCAACCTATCCGGAGCGAACCTGGCGCACGCCGACCTCCTCGGCGTCGATCTCTCCGGCAGCGCGCTCAACGGTGCCATGCTCAACGGTGCTGATCTGGCGTACGCGAACCTCTACGACGCGAGTCTCAATGACACGGACCTCGAGAACGCCGACTTCACTGGTGCCACCATGACGGGTGCAATCTCCGGGGGCATCACGAAGGTGCCGGCCCAGTACCCCTTTGAGTTCAGCGTCGTCGACGGGTACCTGGCGGGTCCGGGCGTTGACCTGGCCGGCATTGACCTGGCCGGCGAGGACCTGACGGGCGTCGACTTGGCCGGTGCAGATCTCACCGACGACACCCTCACCGGCACTGACCTCACGAACGCCAACCTCACCGGTGCCACGATGACCGGTGTGATCTCCGGTGGCATCACGACGGTGCCGGCCCAATTCCCCTTGGAGTTCAGCGTCGTCGACGGGTACCTGGCGGGGCCCGGCGCCAACCTCTCCGGCGCGGACCTGGCCGGCGTGGACCTGGCAGGCGTGGACTATTCCAAGATCGACCTGGCCGGCGCAAAGCTGGACGGTGCCGACTTCTCCGGCGCCGACCTCCTCACAGCCGACCTCGCTTCTGCCGATCTGATTGGCGCCGATATGTCCGGCGCCGATTTCATCGGCGCCGAGCTGACGGACGCCAATCTCTCCGACGCCGACCTCCGGGACGCGTTCTTCATCTCGCCAACGGCAACGGACGCCGACTTCAGCGGCGCGAACCTTGCCGGCGCGAACCTCGCGAATGCCGACCTCAACGGTGCCAACCTCTCCAACACCGACTTGGGGGGCGCCAACCTCACCGGCGCAAACCTCACGGGTGTCGTGTCCGGTGGGTTAAGGGGCACACCAACTTCTCTCCCATCGGGGTGGACCTCGTCCAACGGTGCCCTGGTGCCTCCAAGTTGACGCCATCGAAGAAGCCGGGTCCGGAGGCGGGAGTCGAGTTTCATGGGGCATCGGTGCCGGTCAAGCCGACGCGACGGCGCTCACCAGCTTCCCCAGCGTGTCCTTGGCGGCCGGATCCACCACGAGTGTTGGTCCCCTTCTTCAGAATCGTGGTCGGAAGTGGAGGTCGGGGCATTGGCATCTGCTCGCACTGGCAATGGGATGGCACCCGTGCCCTGGGGCCTGCGGTGCCATCTGGTCATTGGCGACACGTGCGCCGATAGCATCAGCGAAATGTTGAGGGCCGCCAACGGCGCAGCGCTGGCGGCAGTCTCGCTCCTCCGTGGCGCGGTGCCAGCGTCTTGGTCTGCTCGGGTTCCATCTCTTGCCCGATGGGGGGAAGAGCGCTCACGGGCGTGGCGGCACGACACCGGGTGGCTGGTGGGGTGCAACTTCGTCCCCTCGACGGCCGGAAACCAGCTCGAAATGTGGCAGGGTGACACGTTCGATCCCCAGACCATCGATCGAGAATTGGGTTGGGCGAAGGGCCTCGGTTTCAACTCGGTACGCGTCTTCCTTCACGACCTCCTCTGGCGGATCGACGGCGATCGCTTTCTCGCCCGTGTGGACACATTCCTGTCCATCGCGGCCGGCCACGACATCTCAACGATGTTCGTGCTGTTCGACGGGGTATGGAACCCCGAGCCGCATCCCGGGCCCCAAAGGCAGCCGCGTGCGGGTGTCCACAATTCGACCTGGGTGCAGTCTCCGGGCTCCGCGATCCTGTCCGACCCCGCACATTGGGCGTCGCTGCGGACATACGTAGAGGCGGTGATGCAGCGTTTCAGCTCTGACCGGAGAGTCATCGCCTGGGATCTGTTCAACGAGCCCGACAACTCGAACATCACCTCGTACCCGAGAAAGGAGCTCGCTCACAAGCAACGCCTCGTGACCGATCTTGTCGATGAGGTCTTTGATTGGTCCCAGAGTGTGGACCCGGTGCAGCCGATAACTGCTGGAGTATTCCTGGGAGTGGGCGGGGCGACCGAGCGTGTGAGCCGTCTCAACCGGATCATGCTGAGCCGCTCAGACATCATCTCATTCCACTGCTACGGCGGGCGCAGGACCCTCACTGCGGCCATCGACCACTTGTCGGCGTACAACCGTCCACTTGTCTGCACGGAGTGGCTCGCTCGCCCGCGTTCGCCAGTCGAGCTTCTCGAGTTCATGGCCGAAAGGGGTGTAGGGGCGTTTTCGTGGGGATTGGTCGACGGAAAGACCCAGACGCGATTTCCGTGGTCGTCGTGGATGCTGCCCACTCGAAGGGATCGGATTTGGTTGCACGACCTCTTGCGCAAGGACGGCAGTCCGTACACACCGGCTGAGGCCGCGCTCATCGGTCGTGTGTGCTCTGAACACACCTGAGCAGACCGGACATGCAGGTCAGGTGTTTGAGCCCTCCACCGCTTTTCGACGCAGCCGCTCGCCGCGGCCCGAGAGTGCGACCATGCCGGTGCAGCCACGGTCACCTCCGCACGAGTGTCCGTCCCAGCTACGTCAGGTCGTGATGGGAACCTGCCCTCAAGTGCGAGCAACGCACATAGGTCAGCCGTGCTGCCGTGTCGACGTCGCTCCAGCGCAGTGCGCCGATCTCCCCGCGGCACATGCCGGTGATGGCCGCGAACTCGATGATCGTGGCCATCTCGGGGTTCTCGCTAGAGGCCGCCAGAGCGACCCGAGACTGGAGCTCGGCGGGGGAGGGGACCTCGATCTCCCGCTTCTTGACGTTCGGCGCGGTTGCCAGGCGGCCGGCGTTCTGCGGCAGGTAGCCCCACTTGATCGGCTGGTTCAACGCTGCGGAGATGATCCAGTGGTACTGCAAGACGGTCCTGGCCGAGAGCCCGGCATCGAGGTGCGGCGCGCAGAAGGCGTCAAGGTGTCAGGCGGTGAGCTTCGCCAGCTTGATGCCCCCGAGGGAGGGGCGGATGGACTTGTCGGCCTTGCGCTCGCATTCGAGCCCCGACTGCTCGGCCCACCTGCGGGTGCGCCTGCCGTGGTCGAGCCACTCGTCGAAGAGCCTCGACAGTGTGGCTGGGCCCTTCGGGCTCCCGTCCTCGCCGGCCTGCACCTTGGTGATGAGGTTGGGCCTGACACTGCGGGCCTGGGCGATCCCCCGGTCGCGGTTTCGGACATCTGCCGCATGCGACCGGTGATGGGGTCGCGGCCCACGAACACCTGCAACTTGTCGACGCCAAGTGGGATCTCGCGGATACCCTTCTCCACGCGGCGCCGCTTCGGTGCCGGTCCAAGGTGCTTTCGGAGTGAAAGTTTGCAATTTGTTGGGATGCAGTTCCTAAAGGGCCCACCTGGGTGGTAGAACCCCAGGTCAGCCCCCGTAGCTCAGGGGATAGAGCATCGGTTTCCTAAAGAGGGAAGTGCGATCCTCGGGGATCCGCCGGAGTCTCCAAAAGACCTCGTGACCAGGGAGTATCCTACAGGTCTCAAACAGCCGGTGGCCCGCGATCCTTGGGGATCCGCCGGAAAAGTTGGGATGAAAGTTGGGATGACGGTGGTCTCGGGCCCGGGCGCGACCCGGGCCTGATCACGCTGGCACCGACTCCGTTCTACTGTCATCAGGGCGGATCCCGAATTCCCCGAGGGCGTCACAGCGGGCGCCTACGCTCACTCACATGGGCATCGCACCTATCCCCATGGGCGTTGACGAGGCGTACCGGGAACGGCTCCAAGGCGAGGTCTTCACTCGCCGCTGGGTCGTGAACCTTATCCTCGACCTGGCCGGGTACACCGAAGACCGGGATCTGGGCGCTCTCCGGGCGGTCGAGCCGGCGTGCGGAGAGGGGGCGTTCCTCGGCCCCATGGTGAAGCGCCTGAGCCAGGCCTGCCGGAACGCGGGCCGGTCCATCGGCGATGCCCGTCATGCCCTGGCGGCCTCGGACCTCCTG
>JBKQNY010000009.1:0-18561 GCA_052145775.1 Acidimicrobiales bacterium | reverse complement strand
CCCGCTTTTTCTTTTTCCAGCGCCTGAATTTGATTTTGTATGCTCAATCGAACGAACGGCATTCTATGACGCGTTATGGGTGACATTGGCTCGCCAGACCAATCCGGAAGTGACACATGTTTGCCCGGAGCGGGGACAAAAGATGCGGCCTGCAACATCGTTACTGCCTCGCGAGCGGTAACATAGTCAACGACCAGGTCGTTGGCCGCCCGAATGTCATCGCCTTCCGGCAAAGCGCTGGAATGCACGGTCTCCGCATTGAAAACGGTAGCTTTCACATGCGCGTGGATAGCAGCACTGATGCACATTCCTCCGCCGAGGGAATGGCCGACGCATTCCAGCTGAAGCCCGTGTGCGTCCGTGTACTCTTTTAGCGCCGACGCCAAAGCCCCGGCTTTTCCGAAGTAATTCGTGTACAAACCCAACTCATTGGGAATATTTCCGGCCGTCCAGTTGTTTGCGTTTTCGTCGGAACCGCGAAATGCCAAGAAAATCGTGCCCTTCGAATCATCCCGATAGATGGCAGCGCGATACTGCGAATCATCTGGTGCCAGAAATTTCTTGATCAATGCGGAATCCCAGCCGGGCAGCAGTTTCCGCGTTTCAAGGATATTATTGCTTAAGAGTGTGTATCCCGGAGGCGCTTTCCAATACGCTTGCCAGGGTGTCGTACGAGGCCGCGCTTCATTGTCGTCAAAAAAACTGTATGCGTCCAGCGCCAAGTTTGCGCGGCTCGCGACGTCATGCATCACGGCGATCTGTCCGGTGATCTTCTCGCATCGCGGAGATTGCTCGACCAGAAAGCTGTTGTAGAACGCGACCAGGCGGCGCGACAGCATCTGCGCTTCAAGATCCTTGCGCAGGGCATTGATGCGCGCCGAGGCCATCGCGTTTTCGATTCTGCGGCGCAGCGCATCGATGGCTGCGGAGGATTGCAGGGCGGCGAGCGCGACATTGGCGCGGTCGAGATGGTCCTGGAACGTGGCATTGCCGGGGGCGAGATCGAGCGCTGCGATATATTTTTCGATGGCGCCCTGCAGATCGCCCTGGTTCTGGAGGGCCACACCCGCTTCGTCGTCCGCTTCTGCTTCCCGCGCCCGCGCCTCCGCGGCTTTGCGCTTCCTCGACCATCCGCGAGGTCAGCGAGGGGTTCACGACCGCTCCCACAGCCGTCCGCTCAGGTCCATGCCTCCAGTCTACGACGAGAACCTTGATTATGCAACGAAGAAACGATATAGTTATGTACCTATGCAGATAGCGGACCTCGTCCCTTCGAGCGTTGCGAACGTCACCGTGCTCGGACCGTCGCTGGCCCTCGAGCTCTCCTGGGCCACGCACGCGGCGTGGTCCCCCCAGCTCCGCACCCAGCACCCGGTGCTCGCGGCCCTGGCCGAGGACCATCCCGAGCTGGTCCGCGACGTCGTCGGCTTCTGGGGGGACGGCACCCGTTGCTTCACCGAGTTCCAGGTCCTCGCCGACGTCGGGGGGGCGCTGTCAGAGACCGACGCGGACCGACTCTTCGACACCCTGGCAGCCAGCCGGCACCTGGTGCCCGAAGCCCTGCCCCTCTTGTCCGAGACGCCGGTCGAGCGGGCCGCCATCATCCGCCGTCTCCACGAGCTGCGCGACGACGACCGGCGGTGGTCGTCCTACTCCGACCTCATGCGCGCGCTGTACGCACCACTCGACCACTGGTGGCGCAACGAGGGGATCCCCGCCGTCCAGCAGGCCGCCGAGTCGGCCCGCCGCGAGCTCTCTCGGGGCGCCGACTGGACCCGCATGGTGGGGGTCCACTGCGCCGTGCTCCAAGAGCGGTTCCCTGAGATCATCGAGCGACGAGAGCCGGTTGCGCTGGCCGTCTGCGCGCTGTTCGGCAAGGGCCTCTATCTCGACCTCCCCGACTGCCAGCTGATCGGCCTCGGCGCAGGCCTCGGCGAGCTGGGGGCCCGAGCACGCACCAGCAGCCTGGCCCGGCGCATCAAGGTCATCGCCGACCCCACCCGCCTGGCCATCCTCGACCACCTGCGCACGGGCCCTCGCTCGGTGAGCGACATCGCGGTGGACTTCGCCCTGGCGCAGCCCACGGTCAGCGCCCACGTCAAGCAGCTCCGACAGGCCGGGCTGGTGACCGCCACCCGCACCGGCTCCCGTCTCGAATTGTCGGTGAACACCGAGGCGCTCGCCACCCTGACCGGCGAGCTCAACGCCATGGCCACGACGCCCGGCACCACCGTGAGGTCCGGGGCACCTCCCACCGTCGGCCAGGCGTGAGCCGGCGGGCTCTGGCGTCCGGTGGGCGGCGGTAGCCTGCCATCACATGGACGGATCCTTCGCTTCCGAGGTGCTCGAGGTCGAGCCGCACGGGAGCGTGGCCGTCCTCTGGCTTAACCGGCCCGAGGCCCGCAACGCCATGGGTCCGGCGTTCTGGTCCGATCTGCCCCGCGCCCTGGACCACCTCGGCCGCGACGACACGGTGCGGGCGGTGGTGGTGGCCGCCCGCGGGCCGCACTTCTCGGTGGGGCTCGACCTCAAGGCGATGGGGTCGCTCCTCGCCGGCGGCGGCCCCGGAGGCGGGACCGCCGGCCGGCCACCGTCGGCCGCCCAGCGCGCCAGGGCCACCCGAGCGGAGATCCTCCGCATGCAGTCCGCCATCACCTCGGTGGCCGGCTGTCCCAAGCCGGTCGTGGCCGCGGTCCACGGGTACTGCATCGGCGGTGGCGTCGACCTCGCCTCGGCCTGCGACATCCGGCTGGCCTCGGCCGACGCCGTGTTCTCGGTGCGAGAGGCCAAGGTGGCCATCGTGGCCGACCTCGGCAGCCTCCAGCGCCTCCCGGCCATCATGGGGGCCGGCCACGTGGCGGAGCTGGCCTTCACCGGCAAGGACATCGACGCGGCGCGGGCACTGCGCATCGGGCTGGTGAACGACGTCCACCCCGACGCCGGGACCTGCCTGGAGGCCGCCGTGGCCCTGGCCACCGAGATCGCCGCCAACTCACCCTTGGCCGTCCAGGGGACCAAGGCCGTGCTGGCCGCCGGTGAAGGCCGAACCGTGGCCGAGGGGCTCGACTACGTGGCCACCTGGAACTCGGCGGTGCTCGCCTCCGACGACCTCACCGAGGCCATGGCCGCCTTCGCGGAGAAACGGCCCCCCACCTTCACCGGCCGTTGAGCCGCCCCCGCCGGCTCCCTCAGCGTCGGCGGCGCCACCACCGCCCGGAACGCCGGCCCTCCCGCTTCTGGTCCTCGGCCAGGACCTCGGCCAGCGCATCGGGGGCGACGGCGTTCACGATCTCCTCGGCGTTCCCCAGCACCTCGACCATCTGCTGGGAGGGGACGTCGGGCTCGTCCTCGATCGGCGGCTCGACCAGGCTCCCGCGCACCCAACCGGCGTCGGCCAGCCGACGCTCGTAGCGCGGGCAGTCGTCAGGGCACCGCCACGGCGCCTCGGGAGCGAGGTCGAGCACGCAAAACCGGGCCACCTCGCCTGAGGCGTAGGTCCGGCTCTGGAAGTGCTTGCACTCCTCACGCATGGGCACCGCTCCATCGTGCCATGACGGCCGGCTAGAGAGTCAACCGCCCCGGCGCCTCCCGTCAGCCGACGGACCCCTCCATCTGCAGCTCGATCAGCCGGCTCCACTCGACCGCGTACTCCATGGGCAGGGTGCGGGTGATCGGCTCGATGAACCCGTTCACGATCATGCCCATGGCCTGGCTCTCCGAGAGGCCCCTGCTCATGAGGTAGAAGAGCTGGTCGTCGCCGACCTTTGACACCGTGGCCTCGTGACCGATGCGGGCGTCGCGCTCGCCCACCTCCATGTAGGGCTTGGTCTCCGAGACCGACTCGTCGTCGAGCAGCAGCGCGTCGCAACGGACGAAGGACTTGGCCCCGGTGGCCCCCTCGTCGACGTGGACCAGCCCCCGGTAGGTGGTCATGCCCCCGTCCTTGGAGATCGACTTCGAGACGATCGTCGAGCTGGTCTCGGGGGCGGCGTGGACCATCTTGGCCCCCGCGTCCTGATGCTGGCCCGGACCGGCGTAGGCCACCGAGAGCACCTCCCCCGAGGCCTTGGGGCCCATCAGGTAGACGGAGGGGTACTTCATGGTGAGGCGCGACCCGATGTTGCCGTCGATCCACTCCACGTGGGCCTCGGCCTCGGCCCGAGCCCGCTTGGTCACCAGGTTGTAGACGTTGTTCGACCAGTTCTGGATCGTGGTGTACGTGATCCGGCTGCCCGGCAGGGCGACGAGTTCGACCACGGCCGAGTGCAGCGAGTCGGTGGTGTAGACCGGCGCCGAGCAGCCCTCGATGTAGTGCACCTGGGAGCCCTCGTCGGCGATGATGAGCGTCCGCTCGAACTGGCCCATGTTCTCGGCGTTGATCCGGAAGTACGCCTGCAGGGGCATCTCCACCTTCACGCCGGGGGGGACGTAGATGAAGGACCCGCCGGACCACACCGCCGAGTTGAGCGCGGCGAACTTGTTGTCGTTGGGCGGGATGATCGTGCCGAACCACTTGCGAACGAGCTCGGGGTACTCGCGCACTGCGGTGTCCATGTCGCTGAAGAGCACGCCCTGGGCCGCCAGATCCTCGCGGTTGCGGTGGAAGACCACCTCGGAGTTGTGGACGACATACCCCTCGGCCACGAAGTTGTGGTGGCCGGCCACCTCGATGTCGTAGACGGCCTCGACGCCGGCTCGCTCGATCTTGTCGATTCGGACGAAGCCGAGCATCTCGCTCGTGTGGGCGCGGAAATCGGTCCCCCTGGCGGTCCGGTAGCCGTGGGAGTACTTCCTGCGGTTCATCTGCTCGGTCCGCCTCGGCGACCGGGCGGGGATCCGGTCGAACTTCCCCGACAGCCGCAGGTGGTAGGCGCGCATGATGCGGTCGCGCTCGAAAGGGTGCCGGTTCTCGACCGGGATCACCTTGCTGCTGGCTATCCCCGAGAGGGCCAGCAGCTCCTTCACGTCACCCAGGAGCCCCGGGTTGGCGCTGCAGAACATGGCGTCCTTGCTGGCGGGGTGGTCCCGTACGTAGCCGTCCGAATCGAGCAACCCCGCCACCAGGGCCAACCGCTGCGAGCGGGGGAGCCCGAACGCCCAGTCCGGCACTCGCTTGGTGTGCGAGGTCCCGCCCAGCCCGTTGAGCTCCAGGTAGCGGGCGAGTTGCGCGGTGCCCCTGGCCGTCAGCCGGAAGCCGTCCGAGCTGAGGGAGAAGTCCAGACCGAACAGCTCGTGGGCCACCCGCCGGATCTCTTCCACCAGCACCTCGTCGGTGCGGTCGACGGCGACGGCCATGGTCGTGTACCCCTCGGAGTGCTTCAGGTAGCCGTCTCCCAGGAACACCCCGAAGAACCAGCAGAGGTCGTCGCTGGTCACGGCGGGGAGCGTCATCGACGGTCCGCGCGCCGGTCGACGGGTCGACTCCTCGGGGAGCAGCATGGCCACCGGGTGCCCGAAGTCGGGGACGTCGGTGGCGACGGCCACCAGGTCACCCTCGGACAGCTCTGCGGCCGGCACCCACCGCACGGTGTACCGCGCTCTTCGGGCACTGGGCCGACGCTCGTCGCGAAGAACGAGGAAGGGGTGGTTGCCCGAGGCGCCGATCACCCGTCCGCGTGCGGTGATCTCGAGGATCTCCTTTTCCCCCGAAGGTCCGCCGGCCACCACCGGCGCCACCTCGAGTCGCCGGGTGCGCTCGTCGAGGGCGAAGACCTCGTCGCCCGGACCCAGCTCCTTGACGGCCCGCATCCCCTTGGTCGTCCAGACCCGCGTCGAGCCGCGCAGGCACTCGTACTGCGCCGTGACGCCGGAGAGGTACTTGCGCTCGGCCTCTGGGATCCCCAACTTCTCGTAGGTGTTCTTGATCGCGTCGGGGAGGTCGTTCCAGTCGTCCACCTGCCCGCCGGTGGGCTTCACGTAGTAGTAGATGTCGTCGAAGTCCAAGTCCGGCATGTTCACCGCGAACCACGCGGCCATGGGCTTGCGCTCGAACCGGGTAAGGGCCTTCAGCCGGAACTCGCGCATCCAGTCGGGCTCGTTCTTCATGGCCGACATCTCGCGGACGATCTCCTCGTTCAGCCCCTTCTTGGGCTTGAAGACGTAGTCCTCCTCGTCGCTCCATCCGAGCTGGTAGCGACCGAGATCGAGATCGGTGGACGTCATCGCTGCTCCTTGCCGTCGTCGGGCCGATGTCATTGCGCCGGCGCCCACGCTGCTCGGACGGCCGGGACCGGCCGCCACGGGGCCCGCCTCCGGGGCGGGATTTCCCCTATCTGGATAGTAACAAGTCGTCGGGCCTCCCGGAACGGACTGTGCCAGGCTGGGCCGATGGCCGGCCCGGACACCGACGGGGCACGTCCGCAGGGGGGCCCCGGCCCGGACCCCGGCGCACTCCCGGCGCCTCCCTCTCCCGAGCGGCGACCCACCGTCCTGCGGGCGCACGGCGACGAGCGGATCGACGACTGGTACTGGCTGGCCGACCGCGACGACCCGGCCCTCCTCCCCCACCTCGAGGCCGAGAACGCCTACACGGAGGCCGCCCTGGGCCACCTGGCACCGTTCCGCCAGGCCCTCTACGAGGAGATGGTGGCGCGGATCGCCGAGACCGACCTGACGGTCCCGGTGCGCCACGGCCCGTGGTGGTACTACTCGCGCACCGAGGAGAAGAAGAACTACGCCATCCACTGCCGGCGGCCGGCCGCCGGCGGCGAGGACCCGCCGCTCGACACCGCCCCGGCCGCCCAAGAGCAGGTCCTGCTGGACGAGAACCTGCTCGCCGAGGGGCTCGAGTACTTCGAGGTCGGCAACCTGGCCGTGAGCCCCGACCACCGCTGGCTCGCCTACGCCACCGACACGACCGGCGGCGAGGTCTTCGCCCTCTCCTTCCGCGCGCTCGACGACGCGGCGCCGGGGTTGGCCGACGAGGTCGTGCCCGACACCTACTACGGCCTGGCCTGGGCCAACGACAACGCCACCGTCTTCTACACCCGGGTCGACGAGGCCATGCGCCCCTACCAGCTCTGGCGCCACCGGCTGGGCAACGACCCCGGCGACGACGTGCTGGTCCTCGAAGAGGCCGACGGGCGGTTCACGGTCTCGGTGGGCTGGACCAAGGACCGGGCCTACGTGGTGGCAACGCTCCAGTCCAACACCACCAGCGAGGTCTGGGTCATCCCGGGCGACGACCCCGAGTCACCGGCCCGGGTGGTCGAGCCCCGGCGGCAGGGGGTGGAGTACGCCGTCGAGCACCTGGCCGGGGCGGGTGAGTTGCCGGGGTCGCTCCTGCTGGTGACCAACGACGAGGCGCTCGACTTCCGGCTGGTGGCCGTCCCGGCGGACGCACCGGCCCGGGAGCGGTGGCGGACGGTCCTCGACCACCGCCCGGGGACCCGCCTCGACGACGTTGACGTCTTCGAGGGCTGGCTGGTGGTGTCCGAGCGGCTCGACGCCGAGCTGCGCCTG
This sequence comes from Acidimicrobiales bacterium, assembly GCA_052145775.1. Taxonomy (GTDB): domain Bacteria; phylum Actinomycetota; class Acidimicrobiia; order Acidimicrobiales; family RAAP-2; genus CAVYPR01. The sequence continues at coordinate 11,100 of JBKQNY010000009.1, read as the reverse complement.
CGCGTCGTGCCGGTCGGGGGCGCCGGCGACGACCCCTTCGGGACCGACCCGCTCGGGGGCAGCTGGCTGGTGGGCTCCGACGAGCACCCCGCGGTCACCTGGGAGGGCCCGAACCCCGAGCACCGCTCGGCCAGCCTGCGCTTCGAGCAGTCCTCGCTGGTCTCGCCGCGCGCCATCTACGACGCCGACCTGGCCACCGGGCGCCCCACCCTGCGCAAGCGCCAGCCCGTGCTCGGCGGCTACGACCCGTCCCGCTACCGCACCTACCGGCTGTGGGCCGACGCCGCCGACGGCAGCCGGGTGCCGATCTCGGTGGTCCATCGGGCCGATCTGCTGGCCGACCCAGGGGCGGTGACGGGGACGGCGCCCGCGGCCCCGGCCCCCTGCCTGCTCTACGGGTACGGCGCCTACGAGCAGTGCGTCGAGCCGGCCTTCTCGTCGTTGCGCCTCTCGCTGCTCGACCGGGGCTTCGTCTTCGCCATCGCCCACGTGCGCGGCGGGGGTGAGCTCGGCCGGCAGTGGTACGAGGACGGGAAGCTGTCGGCCAAGCCGCACACCTTCACCGACTTCATCGACTGCGCCCGCCACCTCGTGGCTCGGGGTTTCACCACCCCCGACCTGCTCGCCGCCCGGGGCGGGTCGGCCGGGGGCATGCTGATGGGCGCGGTCGTCAACCTCGCGCCCGAGCTGTTCGGGGCCGTGGTGGCCGAGGTCCCCTTCGTCGACTGCCTGACCACCATGCTCGACGACACCCTCCCGCTCACCGTCGGCGAGTGGGAGGAGTGGGGCAACCCCGTCACGGACCCCGCCGCCTACGCCACCATGAAGTCCTACTCCCCCTACGACAACGTCGCCTCCCGCCACCCCGACGGCACCGCCGTGCGCCATCCCAGGGTCCTGGCCACCGCCGGCCTGCACGACCCCCGGGTCGGCTACTGGGAGCCGGCCAAGTGGGTGGCCCGCCTGCGCGAGGCCGAGCCGGGAAACCGGGTCCTCCTCAAGACCGAGCTGGTGGCGGGCCACGCCGGCCCGTCCGGCCGCTACGACGCCTGGCGGGACGAGGCCCTGGTCGTCGCCTTCGTCCTCGACGCCCTCGGGCTGGCCGGGGACTGAGCGGGCCTCCTTCAAGCGGCGGGCTGGAGCGTCATGGTGAAGGGGGTGCCGTAGCCGGTGGGCAGGACGACCGGCTCGTGGTCGAGCGTGACCGCCAGGACCGACGGGGCCCCGATGGTCACCGTCGCCTCCCCGGTCACCGAGAGCGACTTGGTCTGTCCCGGGACCATCGTCTCGGAGAAGATCGAGGTGCCGCTCGAGCTGCTCACTGTCACCCAGCAGTCCGAGGTCTTGGTGGACAGTGTGACCGTGTAGGTGGCGGCCGGCGGGTGGTAGGTGGCCGTCAGCGACGTGGCCGCCACCGGAACGAAGCGGGCCGGGACGGTGGTGGTCGTGGTGGTGGTGGTGGTGGTGGTCTGCCGGGTCGGGGGCCGGGCTCGCCGGGACGTGACGGTCGTGGGGCTGGACGTCGGGACACCGGCGTTTGAGGAGGGCTTGTGGTGCTGGCTCCTTGCGCCGACGACGACCACGGCGACCAGGGCGGCCAGGACGATGACGGCCACCACCACCGGGGCGGCGATGCGGCGTGGCCGGTGGTTCATCGTCGACATGGCGCGGTCGCGCCGACGCCTGTCGCGCGACGGCGACACCGGGGCGCGCTGGCCGGCGTCCTCGAACACCGGGGGGGAGGTCTGCCCCACGGGCACCTCCTGGCTCTCCGGCGGTTCGTCCTGTTGGCCGAGGACCCGCACCGAACGGGTGGTGGAGCGGGCCCGGATGTCCGAGAGGGTGTGCATCGTGTGGCGGTAGTCCTCGACCGAGTGGGCCTCGCCCCCGCCGCGCCGTCGGACGGCGCGCAGGGCCAGGGCCACTAGCACCAAGGCCACCACCACGGCCACGACGATCCCGATCATTTGCCCAATTCAACCCGAAGGCGGGCCGCGGCGTCCCTCGGGGCGTTCGCCACCGGGGCGGCCACGCTCAGATCTCGAAGGAGGCAGGCACCGAGAAACCGGCTGGCGGCCGGCGCAGGGAGGGTCGCCGGGCGAGCGCCGCCTCCGCGGCCGGGGCCAGCCGCTCGGCCTTGGCCCGCTCCAGGGCGGGTGCCCGCTCGGCGAATTCGGGCATCACCTCGGCCGCAAACAGCTCCAGGGACTCGCAGATGTGGTCGTGGCGGTTGCGGCCCGCCTGGCTCACGAAGATCAGCTGGTCGACCCCGGCCGCCTCATAGCGCCGCACCAGCTCGCGGACCTGCTCGGGGGTCCCGATGGCGCCGCGCAGGGCTCCGAGCCCCTCGGCCAGGAGCTGGGCGCCCAGGGGCTGTCCCACCTGGCCGGCGATGTCGCGGTCGAACCCCAGGGAGGCCCGGTTCTTCTCGAACTCCTCCCAGACGACGGTGCCTCCGGGGTGGTGGTCGCCGATGGCGTAGTAGTGGGCGAGCGAGTACCCGAAGAAGTGTGCGCCGTCGAGCCCGCGCTCGACGGCCTCGGCCTCGTCGCGGTGGCACATGAGCGGGAGCACGCAGGCCAGCGTCGGATTGACCGAGAAGCCGGCCGGCACGCACTCGGCCGAGGCGATCGTGGCGTAGTAGTCGGCGACCCAGTGCTGGGCCTCCTCGGGCTCGACGAAGGAGAAGGAGAGCGCCCCGATGCCCTTGGTGGCCGCCAGGTGGATCGTCTCCCTGCGGCTGCAGGCCACCCACAGCGGGGGGTGCGGCCGCTGGAGCGGCTTGGGCACCACGTTGCGGGGGGGCATGGACACCCACTCGCCGTCGTAGCCGGCGAACGGCTCCTCCACCAGCATGCGGGTGACGGCGTCGAGCGCCTCGGCCCACTGCGCTCGCTTGGTGGCCCGCTCCACGCCGAACCCGACGAGTTCCATCTCCGAGCTCGCCTCGCCCGTCCCGAACTCCACCCTCCCGTCGGAAACCAGGTCCAAGGTGGCGATCCTCTCGGCCACCCGGGCGGGGTGGTTGAACCCCGTCGGCAGCTGGACGACGCCGTGGCCCAGTCGGATGCGCGACGTCCGCTGGCTCGCCGCGGCCAGGAAGACCTCGGGGGCCGAGGAGTGCGAGTACTCCTCCAAGAAGTGGTGCTCGACCTCCCAGACGTAGTCGAATCCGAGGCGGTCCGCCAGCTCCACCTGGTCCAGCGCGTCCTTGAGGAGGCGGTGCTCGTCACCGGCCGCCCAGGGCCGCGGGAGCTGGTGTTCGTAGAAGACGCCGAATCGCATCCCACTCGCCCGTCTGAAGAGAATTTGTGCACCAGCTGTGAAGAGGGGTTAGTTTAGGGACCGGCGGAGGAGTAGGTGGGTGGAAGATCCGTTGGCGGACTCGCAGTTCGGAAGTCAGAAAGTCGCTGACGTCGCCGAGACCAACGGCGTCGATCACGTCGACCCGGGGCCCTGCAGGGGAAAGCCCGGCGTGTTCGTCGCCGCGGACGACAAGGTCGACGGCCGCAGAGCCCGGGGGGTCCGGACCAAGGACGCCATCGTGAGCGCGCTGATCGAGCTCATCGACGGCGGGGACATCGCGCCCACCGCTCAGCGGATCGCCAACCGGGCCGGAGTGTCGGTACGCTCGGTCTACCAGCACTTCGCCGACGTGGACGGCCTCTACGCCGACGCGTCGGCTCGCACGCTGGCCTGGGTGCGAACCATGTGGGCCGAGATCGACCCCAATTGGCCGCTCGTGCGCCGGATCGACGAGTACTCCGCCAACCGGGCGACCACGCTCGAGGCCCTCTCCCCTTTCAGCCGCGCCTCGCGTCTGATCGAGCTGACCTCGGCGGCCATGCGCGAGAACCGGGCGACGATGCGCAGGTGGGAGCGGAATCGGATCGCCGACGTCTTCTCACCCGAGCTGGAGCGGATCGACGCCAGCGAGCGGGCGGGTCGCCTTTCGGCGCTCGACACCATGAGCAGCACAGAGGCGTGGGAGCACCTGCGCGCCTCGGGGCACAGCGTGCGGTCGGCCCGCCAGGTGCTGCGCAGCGGCATGGCGGCCCTCCTGGGCCACACCGCCGCCCCAGACGCTCCTAGGTCCGAAGCCCCCGCCGGGGCCGCAGCGCGGGCGTGATCTCCGCTCGGGTGGGGTTCTGCCGGTCGCGTTCGGAGAGGACGGGCTCGGCCACCCCCCAGTCGGCGGCGACCGCGGGGTCGTCCCAGGCCAGCCCGAGCTCGTCGGTGGGGTTGTAGTAGCCGTCGACCAGGTACCACAGGAGGATGTCGGTGAGCGAGGCGAAGCCGTGGGCCACCCCCGGTGGGACGAACAGCCCCCGGTCCTCGTCACCGCTCAGGTCGAAGACCTCGGTGACCCCGTCGGTGTCCGAACCCTCCCGCAGGTCGTGGAGGACGACACGGGCGCGCCCTCGGAGCACGTACCAGTAGTCGGCCTGGTGGAGGTGGTAGTGGAGGCCGACCACGGACCCGGCCTCCTTCTCCGAACGGTTGGCCTGGACCATCTCACGTCCCAAGGGCAACCACTGGCGGCGGTAGGTCTCGACGAACCGGCCGCGCTCGTCGCCGTGGACGTCGGGCACGACCGTGAGGACGTCGGCGATCCTGTCGGAAGGGATGAACTGGGGCACGGCGCACGAGGGTAGCCCCTCGGCACGAGCCGCCGCGGCGGCCGCCTCCTAGACGGCGAAGCGGCCGAAGCCGCCCCGGTAGAAGAGGAGCGGCGCGCCGTCCCGCACCCCGAGGTCGAGCACCCTCCCCACCACCAGCTCGTGATCGCCGGCCTCGTAGATGGCCTCCAGCTTGCACTCGACCCAGGCCAGCGTCCCCTCGAGCACCGGCGTCCCGGCCGTCCCGAGGTGCCAGCCGACACCGGCGAATTTGTCACCCCCCGACACGGCGAACGTCCGGCAGAGCGCCTCCTGGTGCTCGGCGAGGATGTTCACGCAGAACGCGCCGGCCGCCGAGATGCGGGGCCAGCTGGTCGAGGACTTGGCCGGCGCCAAGGCCACGAGGGGGGGTTCGAGCGAGAGCGAGGTGAAGGCCTGGCAGGTGAAGCCGACCGGCAGGCCGTCCTCGGTCGCCGTCACCACCGTCACCCCGGAGGCGAAGTGGCCCAGTGCCTCGCGGAACCTCGCCTGGTCGATGTCGACCGCCGCCGACGCGCCGAGGTCCCCGTCGTCGCCCATGGCGCCTTCCCGGTCCGAGCGCCGCTCAGCTGCGGCCGAGCTCGACGGTGAGACCCTCGGTGGCCACCGAGATGTCCTCCAGCCGGCGGGCGTCGTGGAGCCGCCTGGCTTGTCCGAGCAGCTGCTCGATCTGGCGGTCGTCGTGGGACGGGTCGTGGTGGGAGAGGAGGAGGCGCTTGGCCCCGGCCTCGGCGGCCACCCGTACGGCGTAGGCCACCGTGGAGTGGCCCCAGTCGGGCTTCTCCACGAACTCCTCGTCGCTGTACTGCGCGTCGTGCACCACCACGTCGGCCCCGCTGCAGAGCTCGAGGACCCCCTCGGGCACGCCCCGGCGGTCGAGCGGCGCCTGGTGGTCGGGGAGGTAGGCCAGCGACCGCCCGTCGGCCTCGACCCGGAAGCCCAGCGTCTCGCCGCGGTGGGGCACCCAGCGGGCCCGCACCTTGACCGAGCCCACCGCGAAATCGTCGTCCCCGATCTCCTTGAAGTGCACCTCGCCGCGGAAGTCGGTCAGGTGCACCGGGAAGAACGGCGGCTGCACCGCGGCCAGCAGCGAGTCCTGCAGGCGGTCGACCTCCTGGCGGGGGCCGTACACGGTGAGCACCGCCCCGGGGTCGTGCAGGGGGGCGAAGAAGGGCAGGCCCAGGATGTGGTCGTAGTGGATGTGGGTGAGGAGCGCGGTGGCCTCGAGCGGGGTGCCCTCGGCACGGAGCGCCGGCCCCATGGCGTCCCCGAGCGCCCGCAGCCCGGTGCCCAGGTCCAAGATGAGGGGGGGCTCCCCCTCCACGGTCACCAGCGCGCACGACGTGTTGCCCCCGATCCTGCGGTAGCCGTCGCCGGCGCACGGGCACGAGCCGCGGACCCCGTAGAACGTCACGTCCATCCCCCCACCGTACCGCCGGGAGGGCCAACTACGGTGGGCCGCTGTGAGCGTGCGGACCGTGGAGGCCAACGGCCTCGGGTTCGCCTGCCTCGAGGACGGCCCCCCCGACGGGCCGCTCGCCCTCTGCCTGCACGGCTTCCCCGACTCGGCCCACACCTGGCGCCACCTGCTCGTCGCCCTGGGCGGGGCGGGCTTCCACGCGGTGGCCCCCTTCATGCGGGGCTACGCCCCGACGGCCCTGCCCGCCGACGGTCGCTACCAGACCGGGGCCCTCGTGCGCGACGCCAACTCCCTGCACCCGGCCCTGGGCGGCACCGGCGAGGCGGTCCTCATCGGCCATGACTGGGGGGCCCTCGCCGCCTACGGGGCGGTCGCCCACCGCCCCGACCTCTGGCGCCGGGCGGTCACCCTGGCCGTGCCCCCGCCGCTCGCGCTGGCCGCGTCGTTCCTCACCTACGACCAGCTGCGCCGGAGCTGGTACACCTTCTTCTTCCAGTCGCCGATGGCCGAGGCGGCCGTGGCGCTCGACGACCACGCCTTCATCGACCGCCTGTGGGAGGACTGGTCACCGGGGTACGACGCCACCTGGGACCTCGCCAGGGTGAAGGAGTGCATCGGCACCCCGGAGCGATTGGCGGCGGCCATCGGCTACTACCGCGCCCTCTACGACCCCGACGCGGCCGACCCCGACCTGGCCGCCGAGCAGGCGGCCACCCTGGCGCCGGTGCCGCGCCCCACCCTCTACCTCCACGGCCTGGACGACGGCTGCTTCGGCGCAAACGCGCTCGGAGCGCCCCTCGAGCACCTGGGCGAGGGGTCCGAGGTGGTGACCGTCCCCGACGCCGGCCACTTCCTCCACCTCGAGCGGCCCGACGTCGTGCACGCGCACATCCTCCGGTACGTGGCCCGCTGAGGGCGTCCTCAGCAGAGCCGCAGCCGGCCGCGCTCCCAACGGGCGAACCCCTCGGCCACCAGGCCGTCGCTGACCCGCCGGGCCCTCGCCGCGTCGTCGCTCCAGCCCGCCGCCGACGCCAGGTCCCCCTCGGCGAGCGGCCCGCGCCGGAGCGCGTCGACCAGGCGGCCCCGGCCCTGGCGGTCAGAGCCGTCGAAGGGCGACTGGCCCCGGCCCACGCCGGCCGAACCGACCGACGGGTCCGGCGCGGCCCAGCCGGACCTGGCCCAGGCGCAGCTGCGGGCGAGCGGGCAACCGGCGCAGTCCGGGCGCCGGGCCGTGCAGTGCAGGGCCCCGAGGTCGAAGAGCGCCTGGTTGAAGGACCACGAGCGACCCGACGGGACGAGGTCGTCGGCCACCTCCTGGGCCTCGGCCGCCCGCAACGGGCGGCCGGCCACCGCCCGGGCCAGCAGTCGCGCCACGTTGGTGTCGACGACGCCGGTGTCGTCCTCGAAGGCGAAGCACAGGACGGCCCGCGCCGTGTAGGGACCCACCCCCGGAAGGACCCGCAGCGCGTCCAGGTCGGCCGGCACCTCCCCCCCGTGGCGCGCCACCAGCACCTCGGCCGCCCGGTGGAGGTTGAGGGCTCGGCGGTTGTAGCCGAGGCCCTCCCAGGCCCGCACCACCGCCGGCGCCCCGGCCGCGGCGCACGAGGCGGGCGACGGGAAGGCGGCCACGAACCGGACGTAGGGGTCGACCACCCGGGACGCCTGGGTCTGCTGGAGCATGAACTCGCTCACCAGGACGTCCCATGGCCGGCGGGTGGCCCGCCAGGGAAGGTCGCGGCGGTTGGCCTCGCCCCAGGTGAGGATCTTCCGGCGCAGCGCCGCCTGTCGGGCGGGATCAGCCCCAGACGTCGTCGCCGTAGGGGCGTCGTCGGGCCGGGGCCGCCGCACGCTTCCAGACCATGACCTTGCGGCGGTAGGAGCAGACTTCCTCGCCGCGCTGGTTGAACGCCTTGGTCTCGACCGTGACAATCCCCCGGTCGTCCTTGGACTTCGACTCGGTCTTGTCGACGACCCTGGACTCGGCGTAGATGGTGTCGCCGTGGAAGGTCGGGTTGCGGTGGACCAGTGACTCGACTTCGAGGTTGGCGATGCACGAGCCGCTCACGTCGGGGACGCTCATGCCGAGCGCCAGCGAGTAGACGAGGTTGCCGACCACCACATTCTTCTTGTGCACCGTCTCGTGCTCGGCGAACCACTCGTTGGTGTGCAGCGGGTGGTGGTTCATGGTGAGCATGCAGAACAGATGGTCGTCGGCCTCGGTGATCGTCTTGCCCGGCCAGTGGCGGTAGATGTCGCCGGGAACGAAGTCCTCGTAGTACCGGCCGAAGGGCCGTTCGTGGACGGTCATGGTCCGAGGTGTAGTCCGCGCGGGCGGCCTGCGTCCAGCGGGCGGGAGGTCACGGCACCTCACGCGGTGGCCGGGCGCGGGTGGAGAAGGAGAGGGTGGCCCCGGGCAGGGACTCGCCGTCGATCACCAGCCGCCACAGGTAGCGGGTGCCCGGGGCGAGAGGGATCGGACCCAGGTTGACGGCGAGGGCGACGTCGATGGGCGAGCCCTCGGGGACCCCGTTCGGGTGGGCCACCGTGAACTCGCCGCGCACCTCGACCGGCTGGGAGCCCTCGTTGGTCTCGACCATCGCCGGGCGGCCGTCGGCGTCCTCCAAGAAGAGCTCCCAGTGGTGGGCCACCTCGGCCTCGTGCCAGCCGACCTCGATCTTCAAGGCGATGGCCGACGGCACCGGGTCGGGGCCGGTCATCGACCAGCCGCCACCCAGCACGTAGAGCTTTCCGTCGGCGACCTGGGCGGCGTCGCACAGCATCATGGTCACGTTCACGCGGTGAGGCTACCAACGGTTTTCAGGAGCTCACGGGGGAGGCCGTGAGAGACTGCCCCGGTGACCACGCTCAAGGGTCTGCGCGACGACGTCTACCGCCGGCCGCTGGCCACCGCCCTGGAGCGGCTGGGCGTCGGCCCGGGATGGCGGTGCGTCGACGTGGGCGCCGGCGGGGGCGACGTCACGGTGGCCCTGGCCGAGGTCGTCGGCCGCGACGGCCGGATCTACGCCGTCGACAGCGACCCCGGCGCCCGGGACCTGGTGGCCGAGGCGGCCGCCGCACACAGCCAGGTGCTGGCCATCACCCAGTCCGGCGAGGACCTGGTCCTCCCCGAGCCGGTCGACCTCGCCTTCTGCCGCTTCCTCCTGCTCCACGTGGTCGACCCCCTCGCCGTGCTGGTGCGCATGGCCGCCGCCGTGCGGCCCGGGGGTTGGGTGGTGGCCCAGGAGCCGATCACCTCGGCCGGACGGATCGGCGGGGCCCCGCTGTCGATGCCCGGGGCCCGCCACCCCGACGTCGGGGCCCTGCTGCCCGCGCTCGTCCGCCAGGCCGGGCTCGACGTGGTCGATGCCTGGGCCGAGGCGCCAGCGGGCGCCGGGCCCGGCCCGGTCGCCGACTACCTGGCCTCCCTCACCGACGTCGACCCCGGCGACGAGCCCGTGGTGCTGCCGCCGCTGGTCACCGTGTTGGGGAGGAAAAACCCGCCCGGCTAGGGTCCCGGCCATGGCCCGCACGAGCCCGGCCGACCTCGAGGCGGCCGCCGGCTGCGTGGACCTGGCCGACGCGGTCGTGGCCCGGGCCACCCGGGCCGTGGCCGGTGCCGGCGGCATCGACGACAACCAGGTGGTCGCCTACGACCTGGCCCACGCCGCGGCCGGGGCCGCCACCGCCCGCTCCTTCCTCTCCTACGGCGCCCGCGGCGACCTCGAGGCCGCCATGGCCTGCGCCTTCGTCGCCGACGTGGTGGCTGACCTCGGCGCCAAGCTGACCGGCCGGGAGGCCGACTGGGGGGCGGAGACCGGGGCGCTGGCCCCGGCCGCCGCCTTCATGGCCGCGCACCGGCGCCCTGGCGCCCTGGCCGACCTCGGCGGGGAGGCCGGTCCCCGCCACCTCGACGACGACTTCGAGCTGGTCCGCGAGACCTTCCACCGGTTCGCCGAGGAGAAGGTCCGGCCCCACGCCGAGCACGTCCACCGATCCAACGGCGACATCCCCGAGGAGATCATCTCCGGGCTGGCCGAGCTGGGGGGGTTCGGCCTCTCGGTCCCCGAGGAGTACGGCGGCTTCGCCACGGGGGGCGAGAGCGACTACCTGGGCATGGTGGTGGCCACCGAGGAGCTGAGCTGGGGCTCCCTCGGGATCGGGGGCTCGCTCATCACCCGCCCCGAGATCCTCACCCGCGCCCTGGTCCGCGGCGGGACCGAGGAGCAGAAGCGGACCTGGCTCCCCAGGCTGGCCACGGCCGAGGTGCTGGCCGCAGTGGCCGTGACCGAGCCGGACTACGGCTCGGACGTGGCCAACATCGTGACCTCGGCCGCGCCGACCGACGGCGGCTGGCTGGTGAACGGCGTGAAGACCTGGTGCACCTTCGCCGCCCGGGCCGACGTGCTCATGCTCCTCGCCCGCACCGACCCCGACCGGAGCCTGGCCCACCGCGGCATCTCCATGTTCGTGGTGGACAAGCCGCGGGGCGACGGTCGCGGCTTCGTGCACACCGACGGTCGGAGCGGGAGGCTCGAGGGCCGGCCCATCGACACCCTGGGCTACCGCGGCATGCACTCCTACGAGGTCGCCTTCGAGGACTGGTTCGTGCCTGACGCCAACCTGGTGGGCGGCGGGAGCGGCCTGGGCCGGGGCTTCTACCTCCAGATGCAGGGGTTCGAGAACGGCCGGCTGCAGACGGCGGCGCGGGCGGTGGGGGTCATGCAGGCCGCCTACGAGGCCGCCTGCGACTACGCAGCCAACCGCCGGGTCTTCGGGTCGCCCATCGTCGACTACCAGCTGACCCGGGCCAAGCTGGGGCGTATGGCGGTGGTCATCCAGGCCGCCCGCCAGTTCTCCTACGACGTGGCCCGCCGGATGGCCAAGGGCGAAGGGGCGCTCGAGGCCTCCATGGTGAAGGCCTACGTCTGCCGGGCCGCCGAGTGGGTGACCCGCGAGGCCATGCAGATCCACGGGGGCATGGGCTACGCCGAGGAGTTCCCGGTGAGCCGCTACTTCGTCGAC
>JBKQNY010000008.1:0-21378 GCA_052145775.1 Acidimicrobiales bacterium | reverse complement strand
CCGGGATCCCGCCCCGCAACTTCACCTGGGTCATCAAGGACCGGGTGGCCATCAGCGAGCGCCCGGGCGGCTTCGCCCCCAACCACCGCCGGGTCCGGCGCCAGGAGGAGATCATCTGGCTCCAGGTCCAGGGGTTCGACCGGGTCGTCTCCCTGCTGCCCTCGCCGCACAACCTCGCCGCCTACGACGAGGAGGGGATCGCCCACGACCACTACCCCCTCTCCCCCAACGTCGACCCCCGCGAGGTGCTCGCCGACTTCTACGCCGACCTCGACCGGTCCCTGGCCGAGGGGCTGCGCATCCTCGTCCACCAGGACGAGCTGGGCGACCGGGTCATGGGGGCGATGGCCGGCTACCTCGTGTGGTCGGGCCGCATGACCCCGGGGCCCCGGGCGGTGGCCCTGGTCGAGCACCTGGTGGGCCACCAGATGGGTTCGACCGGGCGCGAGCTGGTGGTGGCCGTGAGCGGCATGCCGCCGCGCCAGGCCGTGTGAGGCGCCGACGGTGACCGCCGGGGTCGACGAGGGCCGGCCGCCGGGCCGCCGGTGGGCGTTCGGCGACCGCATCGAGCTTCGGGACCTGCGGGTGCTCGGCGTCCACGGGGTGCTGGCCGAGGAGCGCCAGCGGGCCCAGCCCTTCTCGGTGGACCTCGACGTGTGGCTGGACACCGGGCCGGCCGGGGCCACCGACGACCTCGCAGCCACGGTGGACTACGCGGCGGTCGCCGCGCTGGCCCACGACGCGGTGGCCAACGGGTCCTTCGCCCTCCTCGAGGCGGTGGCCGACGCCGTCGCCCGGGCGGTGCTCGACCACGACGAGCGGGTGGGCGCGGTGGCGGCGACCGTCCGCAAGCTGCGCCCCCCGGTCCCCCTCGACCTCGGGTCGGTCGGTGTCCGGGTCGTGCGCCGTCGCCCGCCCGCCACCGGGTCGGGGCCGCCGACGGCCACGTGAGCGTGCCGTCCGACCCCGCCGCGGCGCGGGCCTTCGTGGGGCTGGGGTCGAACCTCGGGGACCGGCGGGCCGAGCTCGCCCGTGCCGTGGCGGCCCTTCGCCGCCACGGCGACGTGGTGGCGGTCTCCCCCCTCTACGAGACCGAGCCGGTCGGCGGGCCACCGGGTCAGGACCCCTACCTCAACCTGGTGGTCGAGCTCTCCACCACCGACACCGCCCGGCGGCTCCTCGAGCGGTGCCAGGCACTGGAGGAGGCGGCCGGCCGGGTCCGCACCGTCCGCCACGGGCCGCGTACCCTCGACGCCGACGTCCTCTACCTAGAGGGGGTGGAGGTCCACGAGGGCGACCTCGAGGTGCCCCACCCGGGCATGTGGGAGCGGCGGTTCGTGCTGGCGCCGCTGGCCGACCTGGCCCCCGACCTGGTGGGCCCCGAGGCGCTCGGTCGTGCTGGTGGCGCGGTCAGTTGCCTGGGTATGCTGTAGGAGTAGGTATCGTCGACCGCTGAAGGCGACCGGCACCCCGGTGAGGGGGCTGGAGCGCCGAAGGAGGAATCGGTGCGGACCGTGCGGATCATCGGCCCAGGTCGGGCCGGGCGTTCCCTGTCCTGTGCGCTGGCGCGGCGCGGCTGGGCGGTGGTCGGGACCCTGGGTCGTGGCGACGACCTGGCCGGGGCGGCCGAGGGGGTCGACGTGCTGGTGATCGCCACCCCCGACGACACCCTGGCCGCGGTGGCGGCGGCCGTCCGCCCGACACCCTCGACCGTCGTCGTCCACCTGTCGGGCTCGCTCGGCCTCGACGTGCTCGACCCCCACCCCCGCCGGGCCGCCCTCCACCCGCTGGTCCCCCTGCCCAACCCCGAGGTCGGCGCGGAGCGCCTGGTCGCCGGCGTCACCTTCGCCGTGGCCGGGGACCCGGTGGCCCGCGAGATGGCCGAGGCGCTCGGCGGCCGGACGGTGGAGGTGGCCGACGGCGACCGTGCCGCGTACCACGCCGCGGCCTGCATCGCGGCGAACCACGTGGTGGCGCTGCTGGGCCAGGTGGAGCGGGTGGCGGCCACGGCCGGCCTGCCGCTCGACGCCTTCTTGGGCCTCACCCGGGCGGCGGTCGACGACGTGGCCAGCCTGGGACCGGTCGGGGCCCTGACCGGGCCGGCGCGCCGCGGTGACTGGGCCACGCTCGCCCGGCACAGCGCGGCGCTGGCCGCCGACGAGCGTCCGGGCTACAACGCCGGGGTGGCCCTGGCCGTGAAGCTGGCCGACGCCGGCCGGGCCACGGTGGCGGCCACCGAGCCGCCCACCGCCGCCGGGACCGACGACGAGCCGGCGGACGACGTCCCCGAGGTGCGCGCCCCGGTCGACGTGGTGGGCGGCGCCCTCCCCGTCGGGGTGGGGTAGGGGGAGGCCGTGGAGGTCTTCGAGACCGTGGAGGGGTTCAGCCGCGCCCTGGACGCCGCCCGATCGTCCGGACGGAGCGTCGGGCTCGTCCCCACCATGGGAGCGCTCCACGCGGGCCACCGCTCGCTGGTGGCGCGCGCCGCGGCCGAGTGCGACCACGTGGCCGTCACCGTCTTCGTCAACCCGCTCCAATTCGGCGACCCCGACGACATCGAGCACTACCCCCGGACGCTCCCGGCCGACCTCGAGCTCTGCCGGGGCGACGGCGTCTCGTCGGTGCTGGCGCCGTCGGTGGCCGAGATGTACCCGGACTGGCCGGCCCCGCCGGCGACCGCGGTCTCGGTGACCGGGCCGAGCCAGGGGTGGGAGGGGAGCGCCCGGCCGGGCCACTTCGACGGGGTCTGCACGGTGGTGGCCAAGCTCTTCTCGATGGCCGGGCGCTGCCGCGCCTACTTCGGGGAGAAGGACTTCCAGCAGCTGGCCGTGGTGCGCCGGATGGCGGCCGTCCTCTCCATGCCGGTCGAGGTGGTGGCCTGCCCCACCGTGCGCGAGCCCGACGGCCTGGCTCTCTCCAGCCGCAACGCCAGGCTGTCGGCGGCCGAGCGCGCCGCGGCCCCGGTGCTCTGGCACGCCCTGTGCGCCGGCCGCCAGGCGGTCGCCTCGGGCGAACGGCGCCCGGGCGCGGTCGCCGGACTGATGGCCGCCACGGTGGCGGCCGAGCCGCTGGTCCGCCTCGAGTACGCGGGGGCGGTCGACGCCGCCTCGCTTGCGGTGCCGACGTCCCTGGACGACCCGGCCGAGGTGCGGCTGCTGGTGGCCGCCCGGGTGGGACCGGTGCGGCTCATCGACAACTGCGACGCCCCGCTGCCGGCCCGCGCCCCGCAGCTGGCGGGGGCGGGCCCGGCGCGGGCCGTGGACACGAGATGGAGGACCCCGTGCAACGCCGCATGATGAAGTCGAAGATCCACCGGGCCACCGTGACCGGGGCCAACCTCAACTACGTCGGGTCGGTGAGCATCGACACCGAGCTGATGGCCCTGGCCGACGTCCTCCCCTACGAGCAGGTGGCCGTGCTCGACATCGACAACGGCGCCCGGTTCGAGACCTACGCCATCGCCGGGGGACCGGGCGAGATCTGCCTGAACGGGGCGGCGGCCCGCCTCGTCTCACCGGGGGACCGGGTGATCCTCATCACCTACGCCGACTACTCGCGAGAGGAGCTCGAGCACTACCGGCCCCGGGTGGTCCACGTCGACCGGGGGAACCGGCCCGTTGATGAGGCGTCGGCCGTGGCCGTCGCCGCGCTCTTCGACCCCGCGTGAGCCCACCCGGGACGTCGGCGCCCCGGGGCGCCGGGGACGTCCCCGGACCCTTCGACGTCCTGGTGCTGGGGAGCGGCGTGGCCGGCCTGTCGGCCGCCGTCCGCCTGTCCGCCGCCGGGGACGGCAGGGCGCGGCGGCACGTCGGCGTGCTGACCAAGGGCGAGCTCTCCCAGTCGGCCACCCGCTGGGCCCAGGGGGGGGTGGCCGCGGTGCTGGGGGGCGACGAGGACTCGACCGACCTGCACCTGGCCGACACCCTGGCCGCCGGCGCCGGGCTGTGCGACACCGACGCCGTCCGGGTGATGGTCGACGAGGGTCCGGCCCGGGTGGAGGAGCTCATCGCCATGGGCGCCGAGTTCGACCGGGAGGCCTCGGGGTCGCTGTCGCTGGCCCGGGAGGGCGGCCACTCGAGGGCGCGGGTCGTCCACGCCGGCGGCGCGGCCACCGGCGCCGAGGTGGAACGGGCACTGGTGGAGGCCACCCGGGCGGCGGCCGGGGCGGTGCTCGAGCGGTGGTTCGCCGTCGACCTGCTGGTCGAGGGGGGGCGGTGCGCCGGGGTCCTGGCCCTCTCCCCGGGCGGGGTTGTCGTCGAGGTGCGCGCCCGCCACGTGGTGATGGCCACCGGTGGCGCCGGGCAGCTCTTCGCCGTCACCACCAACCCGACCGAGGCCACGGCGGACGGGGTGGCCATGGCGCTACGGGCCGGGGTGGCGGTGGCCGACGTCGAGTTCTTCCAGTTCCACCCCACCGCGCTGCACCACCCGGCCATGCCCCGACCGCTGCTCTCCGAGGCCCTGCGGGGGCACGGCGCCCTCCTGCGCGACGGCGCGGGGGAGCGGTTCGTCGACGAGCTCGCCCCGCGCGACGTGGTGAGCCGGGCCATGGCCGCCCGGATGGCCGAGCAGGGCGTCGACCACCTCTGGCTCGACGCCACCGGCCTCGAGCGGTTCGACGAGCGGTTCCCCACCATCGCCGCCTCGCTCTCGGCCATCGGGCTCGACCCGAGCGTCGACTGGCTGCCCATCGCCCCGGCCGCCCACCACATCTCGGGCGGGGTCATGACCGACCTGTGGGGGGCCACCGAGCTGCCCGGGCTCTGGGCCGCCGGGGAGGCCGCCTGCAGCGGGGTGCACGGGGCGAACCGGCTGGCCTCGAACTCGCTGCTCGAGGGCATGGTGTTCGGGGCCCGGCTGGTGGAGGCCATCGCCGGGGGCGCCGACGGCCCGACCGCCACCGGGGTGCTGCGGCCGTTGCTCTCGGCCGAGGGGGGGATCGCCGTGCGCGAGGTGGGCGAGCCGCCCGCAACCGGGGGATCCGCCCGGAGCGGGGCCGACGTGGCGAAGCTGCGCGAGGAGCTCCAGCGGGCCATGACCGACGGCGCCGGCGTGGTGCGCTCGGCCGCCTCGATCGACCGTGCCGCCGCCGCCGTGGCCAAGGTGGCGGCCGAGCGGCCGGGAGCCGTCACCACCGGCGCCGCCGTGGAGCTGGGAAACCTGGTGACGGTGAGCGGCGCCCTCCTGCGCTCGGCCCGGCTCCGGGAGGAGAGCCGGGGCGCCCACTCGCGCTCGGACTTCCCCGAGACCGACCCGGCCGGCCGGTGCCGGCTGGTCCACCGGGGCGGCCGGTGAGCGGCCCCGGTGCAGCCTCCCCCCTCGATGTGCACCCCCCGCAGGTGGCGGTGCGCGAGGCGGTGGCGCTCGCCCTGGCCGAGGACGTGCTCCCGCTCGGGGACCTGTCCGCCGCGGTGGTGCCCGCCGGGGCCCCGGCGCGTTTCGCCCTGGTGGCCCGGGGCCCCGGGGTCGTGGCCGGCCAGCGGTGCGCCGAGGAGGCGTTCGCCCTCGTCGACCCCGGACTGTCGGTGGCGTGGCACCGGCCCGACGGGTCGGCGGTCGGCTCCGGCGACGTCGTGGCCGAGGTGGAGGGCCGGCTCCGGTCGATCGTCACCGCCGAGCGGACCGCCCTCAACTTCTGCTGCCACCTCTCGGGGGTGGCCACCCTCACGCGGCGGTTCGTCGACGCGGTGGCCGCCGTCGACCCCACGGTGCGCATCCTCGACACTCGCAAGACCACCCCCGGGCTGCGGGCGCTGGAGAAGGCCGCGGTGCGGGCCGGGGGCGGCCGCAACCACCGGGCCAGCCTCTCCGACGCCGTCATGGTGAAGGACAACCACCTGGCCGGCGTGGGGATCGCCGAGGCGGTGGCCCGGGCCAGGGACCTGTGGCCGGGCCGCATGGTCGAGGTGGAGTGCGACCGTCCCGAGCAGGTGGAGGAGGCCTGCCGGGCCCGGGCGACGGCCGTCCTGCTCGACAACATGTCGCCGTCCGAGGCGGCCGACTGCACGGCGCTGGCCCGCCGACTGGCGGCGGGCGCCGGGGTGCTGGTCGAGGTGTCGGGCGGGGTGACCCTCGACACCGTGGCGGCCTACGCTGCGGCCGGCGTGGACGTGATCTCGGTCGGGGCCCTCACCCACTCGGTGCCGGTGCTCGACATGGGGCTGGACCTCGTGGCCGCGGACGCCGGTCACTGGCCGGAGGGGGAGGGCTGAGGGTGCTGCTGGCCATCGACGTGGGCAACACCGAGTCGCTCGTCGGCCTCTACGCGCTGACGGCGGCCGAGGGGGAGTCGCTGCCCCCGAGCGACGCCGGGTTCGGGATCGGGGCCGAGCATGAGCCGAGCCGCGGCCTCACCCACCACTGGCGGCTGTCGACGGTCCCCACCCGCACGCCCGACGAGTACGCGGTCCTCCTCACCCAGCTGCTCGACCTCGAGGGGCTCGACATCTCGGCCAGCGTCACCGGCATCGCCATCAGCTCCTCGGTGCCGGTGGTGACCGGCGGGCTCCGCCAGATGGCCTCCCGGTGGTTCGCCGACCTGCCCTGCGTGGTGCTCGGACCCGGGGTGAAGAGCGGCATGCCCATCCTCTACGACAACCCCAAGGAGGTCGGGGCCGACCGCGTGGCCAACGCGGTGGGCGCCTTCGACCTCTACGGCGGGCCCTGCGTCGTCGTCGACCTCGGCACGGCCACGACCTTCGACGCCATCTCGCCCGACGGCGAGTACCTGGGCGGGGCCATCACGCCCGGGGTGGCCATCAGCCTCGAGGCCCTCTTCCAGCACGCCGCGGCCCTGCGGCCGGTCGAGCTGGTGCCGCCGCGCGACGTCATCGCCCGCTCCACCGTCGAGTCGATCCAGTCCGGGGCCCTCTACGGGTTCGCCGCCCAGGTCGACGGGATCTGCCGTCGGTTCGTGGCCGAGCTCGGGCCCTCGACGGTGGTGGCCACCGGCGGCCTGAGCGAGATGGTGGCCCCCCACTGCGAGCTGGTCGAGCACGTGGAGCCGTGGCTCACCCTGCACGGGCTGCGGATCGTCTTCGAGCGCAACACCCGGAGCCAGCGTTGAGCCGCCAGGTCCCCTACCGCTTCGAGCGGACCATCGGCGCCGGGGAGGTGGCGGCGCGCTGGGGTGCGCTCGGCCCCGGGGAGGAGTCGGGGGACGAGGTCTCGGTGGCCGGGCGGGTGATGCTGTCACGGCCCCAGGGCCGCCTGGCCTTCGCCGAGTTGCGCGACTCGACGGGGGCGGTGCAGCTGTTCGCGCTGGAGAAGGTGACCGCCGACTTCGAGGGCATCACCCGGCTCAACCTGGGCGACTGGATCGGGGCCCGGGGCGAGGTGGTGCGGACCAAGCGCGGCGAGCTCTCGGTGAAGGTGGCCGACTGGGTGCTCCTGGCCGAGGCCAGGCGCAACTTCGGCGACAAGTGGCGCGGCGTCTCGGACGTGGAGACCCGCTACCGCCAGCGCGAGGTCGACCTGTGGGCCAACGAGCGCAGCCGGGAGATCCTCCTCCTGCGCAGCGCGCTGGTCCGCCGCCTGCGCGAGCGCCTCTGGGAGCAGGGGTTCGTCGAGGTCGAGACGCCGATCCTCCACGCCGTGGCCGGCGGGGCGGCCGCCCGGCCCTTCGTCACCTACCACCAGGCGCTCGACGCGGACCTCTACCTGCGCATCGCCCCCGAGCTGTTCTTGAAGCGGCTGGTGGTCGGGGGGTTCGAAAAGGTGATGGAGATCGGGCGGCTCTTCCGCAACGAGGGGCTCTCGCCCCGCCACAACCCCGAATTCACCACCCTCGAGCTCTACCAGGCCTACGCCGACTACCACGACCTGATGGTCCTCTTCGAGGAGCTGGTGGCCGGACTCGCCCGGGACCTGCTCGGCACCGACCACCTCACCTACCAGGGCCGCCCCCTCCCCCTGGCCACGCCGTGGCGTCGCGCCACCCTGGCCGAGCTCATCGGCGAGCGCATCGGCGAGTCGGTCGACGTCCACACCCCGGTGGTCGAGCTGCGCCGGGTCGCCGGGGCGCACGGGGTGCCGGTCGAAGACGGCTGGGGGCCGGGGAAGCTCCTGCTCGAGATCTACGAGAAGACGACCGAGACCGAGCTGTGGGACCCCGTCTTCGTGATGGACTACCCGGCCGAGGTCTCCCCCCTGGCCCGGCGCCACCGCGATGACGCGGACCTGGTCGAGCGGTTCGAGCCGGTCGTGGCCGGGCGCGAGCTCGGCAACGCCTTCACCGAGCTGATCGACCCCGACGACCAGCGGGCCCGGTTCGAGGAGCAGGCCGCGGCCCGTGCCGCCGGCGACGAGGAGGCCAACGAGGTGGACGAGGAGTACCTGCGGGCCCTCGAGTACGGCCTGCCCCCCACCGCCGGCCTCGGCCTCGGCGTCGACCGGCTGGCCATGCTGTTCGCCGACGTCTCCAACATCCGAGAGGTCATCGCCTTCCCGACCCTGCGGCCCGAGCGGCCCTAGGTGCCGCGGCTCACGCCAGCTTCATGAACATGCGCTCCACCTCGGCCAGGGCGTAGCCGTCGGCGGCCGCCTCGGCGGGGTGCTCGATGCAGTAGGTGAGCCCCGAAGCAACCAGCTTGAACCCCGCCTGCTCGAGGGCCCTGGTGGCCGCCGAGAGCTGGGCCAGCACCTCGCGGCACTCGCGGCCCTCCTCCAGCATGCGCTCGACCCCCTGGACCTGGCCGGCCACCCGCCGCAACCTCTTGCGGACGTCGTCGACCACCTCCACCGGGAGCTCCATCACCGCCTCCTCTCTCGGCGCCGCATGGGCCGACGCCCTCGCACGGCCCGCCTCACGCCGCGCACCGGTTGGGCCCCATCTCGAGCCGCCGGCTCTCCTCGGGACCGGCGGTCGCCCGGCCGGTGTTGACGGCGATGATCTCGGCGTAGTGGGGCGGGCGCGGCGTCGCCCGGTGGGCCGCCCACCCGACGAACGCCTCCTCGTCCCACGAGAGCGGCGCCAGCGTGCGGCGGAGGACGCCGAGGGGGGCCGCCACCGGCACCGACGGCCGGACCTCGACCGTCCCGCCGTAGTGGCCGGGGAGCACCAGCGCGTCGGCCGGCAGGGTC
This sequence comes from Acidimicrobiales bacterium, assembly GCA_052145775.1. GTDB lineage: Bacteria > Actinomycetota > Acidimicrobiia > Acidimicrobiales > RAAP-2 > CAVYPR01. The sequence goes on along the minus strand of JBKQNY010000008.1, from coordinate 12,297 downwards.
AGCACCTTGGCGTGCAGCGACCGGTGGAGCTCGCGGGCGAACTCCTCGGCCCGCTCGGCCAGGTCGGGGCGGCCCACCCCGTCGACGAACAGGGTGTCGCCGGTGAGCACCGCCATCCCTCCCACGTCGTAGACGGTCGAGCCCCTGGTGTGGCCCGGGGTCGCGACGGCCGTGACGCCGACGTGGACGCCACCGCCCAGCTCGAACCGGTCCCCGTCGCCGAGCGGCTCGAAGTCGAACTCGAAGGCATCGGCCGGGTTCAGGTGGAGCGAGGCGCCGGCGGCCTTGGCCAAGGTGCGCGCCCCGCTCACGTGGTCGGCGTGGAGATGCGTGTCGAAGACCCGGGTGATGCGCCACCCGCACCTCTCGGCCTCGGCCAGGTAGCGGTCGGTCTCTACGGATGGGTCGACCGCGAAAGCCTCCGCACCCGATCCGATCAGATAGGAGAGGCAGCCCTTCCCCCTCCGGCGGACCTGGACCACCTCGGCCGTCCCGAGGTCGACGGTGGCCGTGTCGTAGACCGAGGCCCAGGCAGCCATGCCGCCGAGGAGCTCAGAGGCGGCGATCCCCGCCGATTCGAGCGTCGCCACCGCCCGCTTCGACCGCTCACCGGTGGCGCACAGCACCACCACCTCGCGCCCGGGATCCACCTCACCGCAGCGGGCCCCAAGTTCGGCGAGGGGGATGTTGCGGGAGCCGGCGATCGACCAGCCAGCGAACTCCTCGTGCTCGCGGACGTCGACCACCACCGGTGCCCCCTCGGTGCCGAGCCGCTCGGCCAGCTGGTCGGCGGTGATCATCGACCTCGCAGTTCCCTCGTCGCCCATTCGTCGTCCCTCGTCCTCGTCGGAGCGGCCATTATACCCCCCAGGGTACTGAGCGGTGCGCTCCCCGGGGGCGCCGAGCGGGTAGCTGTGTGTGAGGATCGCGGACTGTGACCGGACACCAATGGGGAAGAGGCGCGGGAGCGGACGACGCGGGGCGCGTCCATCACCCGCTGTTTGCCCGGGTGTACTCGCGCTTGGCGGCCTCGGGCGAGGCGGCCGGAGCGGCCGACCATCGTCGGGAGCTGCTGGATGGCCTCGGCGGGCGGGTGGTGGAGGTGGGTGCCGGGCCGGGCACCAACTTCGGCTACTACCCGCCGTCGGTGCACCAGGTGGTGGCCGTGGAGCCGGAACGCTTCCTGCTCCGGCTGGCTGAGCGGGCGGCGAGGGACTCGCCGGTCGCCGCTCATCCGGTCGCCGGGCACGCGTCCGCCCTTCCCCTGGCCGGCGGATGGGCCGATGCCGTCGTCTTCTCCCTCGTGCTGTGCACCGTCAGTTCCCCCGGCGCGGCCCTCTTGGAGGCGGCACGGGTCCTTGCACCCGGAGGCGAGCTCCGCTTCTACGAGCACGTCCGTGCCGAGGGTGGTCGAGCAGCCCGTCGCCAGGACCTCGTCGACCGGCCGTGGTCGTGGGTGGCTGGGGGGTGCCATCCCAACCGTGACACGCTGGGGGCCATCGCCGCCGCCGGGTTCGCCATCACCGGCCTGCGGAGGTTCGACTTCGTGCCCCGGCGGGTGCCCCTCCCGGTGGCGCCCCACGTCATCGGGAGGGCCGCCCCCCCGCACTGAGGTCCCGCACCGCCTGGCCGGGGTCCCCGCGTCGGTCACGACGCCGCCGTTGTTGGCCGTATCCGCCTCCCGGGACGGCGGGTGCCGCGCTGCTGGGCGTATACCCTACGGGGTATTGTATAGTGGTCGCCATGGTCATCTCCGTGCCCCAGACTGAGCCCGCGTCACGACCGTCCACCGGGAGGACGGCTCTCCCTCCGCGGCGGTGGGGGCCGGTGGGTCGCCTGGGTCGCTGGGCAGCCGCCCATCGCCGAGTGGTGTTCGTCGGGTGGGCGGTCGTGGCCGTGGGGTTCGCGGTCTTCGCCCCCGCGGTGGAGCGATCGTTGAGTGGGGCCGGGTGGCAGGCCGACGGCTCGCAGTCGGTCGAGGTGCGAACGCTCGCCCAGCAGCACTTCGGCGGACAGGCCAGCTCGGCGATCGAGGTGGTGGTGCACGCGGATCGCCCGGTCTCCTCCCAGCCGGTCGCCGCCGTGATCGCCAGGGCTGAGCGACTGCTTGCCGCGGACCCCAGGATCTCTGCGGTCGTGCCGCCTCGGCCTGGGGTCTCGGTGAGTGCCGACGGCCGCACGGCGGTGATCCTCGGTGGCGCCGGCGCCAGCCCCGAGCAGATGGTCCGGGCGGCCGACGCCCTCCAGGGCCCGCTCCGGGACCTGAGCGGGCACGGCGTCACGGTGGCCGCCACCGGGGCCTCGGTGCTGTGGTCCGACTTCAACACGGCCAACCGAACCGCGATGCTCCGCTCGGAGCTGTTCTCGTGGCCGGTGACCCTCGCCATCCTCCTCCTCGCCTTCGGCTCGCTGGTGGCGGCCGGGCTGCCACTCCTGCTCACCCTGGTGGGCCTCGTCAGCGCGGCGGGGCTTCTCGACCTGCTCACGAGGGTGGCGCCCGTCTCGATTTGGGCCATGAACTTCGCCCTCATGTTCGCCTTGGCCCTCGGCATCGACTACGCGCTCTTCGTGGTGGTGCGGTTCCGCGGCGCCCATTTCGGCCGCCGGCGAGAGGTCGGCGAGTCGGTGGCCGAGACGATGGACACGGCCGGAAAGGCGGTGCTCTTCTCCGGCGTCACGGTCCTGGTGGCCCTCTCGACCGTCCTGCTCGTGCCCTCGCCCGCCGTCCAGTCCATGGCGGCCGGCATCATGCTGGCGGTGGGCTTCGTGCTGGGGGCCACTCTCACCCTGCTGCCCGCCGTCCTCGGGGCACTCGGGGACCGCGTCGACAGCTGGGCCCTTCCCTGGGTGCACTCGGGCGAGCACCGCTCGGCCCGCTTCGCCAGCTGGGGCGAGCGCCTCTGGCGACGGCCACTTCTCTACGGGACGGTGGCCGTCGCGGCCCTGGTGGTGCTGGCCGCACCGGTCATCGGCCTGCGCACGGCCATGCCGTCGATCCGGGTGGTCCCCGCGGCCTCGTCGGCCCGGGTCGGCTACGACCTGGTCCAGTCGGCCTTCGGGCCAGGAGCCCCGGGAGAGCTCCAAGTCATCACCGCGCCGCCGGTGGCGGCCCGGGCGACGGATGTGCTGGCCCACGACCCCGGCATCGCCGCCGTACTGCCCGCGCAGCGGTCAGGCGGCTACGTCCTCCTCGACGCGGTGCCTCGGACCGACCCTTCCTCGTCGGCGACCGGCTCCACCATCGACCGGCTGCGGGCGACGCTCCCGCCTGGCTCGCTGGTGGGAGGGGCGGCGGCCGAGGACCACGACCTTCAGGTGCTGCTGGTGGGAAAGGCCCCCGAGGTCATCGGCCTGGTATTGCTCCTCGGCTTCGTGCTGCTGGTGCTCGCCCTCGGGGCGCCGCTCATCGCCGCGTTGGGAGTGGTCACGAGCCTGCTCGGGACCGGTGCCGCCTTCGGGGTGGCTCGCCTCGTCTTCCAGGACGGTTGGTTCCACAGCCTGCTGGGGTTCGAGCCCCAGGGGTTCCTCGACGCCTGGGCGCCGGTGTTCTTCTTCGCCATGATCTTCGCCATCTCGATGGACTACACGGTGTTCCTGCTCTCCAGCGCAAAGGAGCACTACGAACGGACCGGGAACCCCCACGACGCCATGGTCAGCGGGGTCGCCCACTCGGGGAGGGTGATCTTCGCCGCCGCGGCGGTCATGGTGGCCGTGTTCTTCACGTTCGCCCTCTCGGGTCCGCTCCCGCCCAAGGAGATGGGCGTCATCCTCGGCATCGCCGTCCTGCTCGACGCCCTGCTGGTGCGCCTGCTCCTCCTGCCGGTGCTGTTGCGGCTCACCGGCCACGCCGCCTGGTGGCGACCCCGATGGCTCGCCCGCCTCCTCCCCGAGGTCCGCTTCTCCCACGACTGAGCCCGCACGGCAACCGGCGGCGCGGGCCATCGAGGCTCGTCTGTCGGTCCGAGGCGGTCCGGCTCGACCTCAGTCGGGCTTCGCCGCGGCCATCTCGTCGGCGAACTCCCGGTAGGAGGCGAAGGCCCGCGGGCCGTAGACCGAGGCCGAGCCGCCGTCCATGAGCAGGGCCACCCCGAGGGCCTCGGCGACCTCCTCGGGGGTCGCCCCTCTACGGGCCGCGGCCTGGGCGTGGTAGGCGATGCAGCCGTCGCAGCGCTTCACGACGGCGATGGCCAGCGCCATGAGCTCCTTGGTCCGGGCTGGGAGGGCGCCTTCGGACACCGCCTCCTTGTGCAGTTGGGCGAACGCGTCCCAGGTGAGAGGGATGGCGTCACGCAGTGCGCGGGTGGGCGCCCGCAGCTCGGTCACGACGTCCCGGGAGGTGCCCATCGTCACGTGAAGATGATCTGGCCGCCGGCGGCCATCTCGTAGAACTCGCCGACCGTGATGATGTCGCGCACCTGCTCGATGAAGTCGTTCTTCTCCAGGCCGAAGAGGTCGACCGAGGCCTTGCAGGCGTAGAGGCCGGCGCCGGTGTCGGCGATCATCTCGATGAACTCTGGGATGGAGGGGATGTCGAGGTGCTCCATCTTGTGGTTCATGTAGTGGGTCATGGCCGACGACACGCCGGGGAGGCCGCCGACCAGCGTCGGGAAGTGGAGCCCGGGGTTGCCCACGGTGGCCAGCTTGATGTGCTCGTGGCGCGCCTTGTGGATGGCGTCGAGGCCGAAGAAGGTGAAGAAGAGGTTGGCCTCCATGCCCTCGGCACGGGCCCCGTTGGCCATGATCAGGGCGGGGTAGACGCCCTCCAGCGACCCCTTCGAGACGATGATCGAGACCTTCTCGATCGGAGGTGGCTTCACGTGCCCGTTATCCATGGTGCCTCCTCCCTCAGATGCAGCCGCGGGGCTTGGGGATGCCGGCGATTCTCGCCGCCACCTTGGCCGGCCCCTTGGGGAAGAGCTGGTAGAGCTCCTTGACCGGCACCCCTGAGGCCTTGCCCAGCACCCGGACGGAGGGTCCGGCGCCCTTGGACAGGTACTCGGCGCGCATGAAGCGGATCACCTGCCAGTGCCGGTCAGTGACCGGGTCGATGCCGTCGCGGCGGGCCAGCTCGGGCACCATCTCCTCGGACCACTGTTCGGGGTCGACGAAGAACCCCTCCGGGTCGAGCTCGACGTCGTGGTCGGCGATGGGGATCGTGGTCATCACTCCTCCTTTCCCCCGCCGGCGGCGGCGTGGACCTTTCCGGCGGTCGGCATGGCGGCGTGCACCAAAGGGATGTGGCGTCCGGGCAGGATGCCGTGCCAGTAGAGGGACTGGAAGGCCAGCTTGCCCAGGTGGCTCATCCGCGACGGTGAGAGAAGGGGCAGCCCCACCCGGCCCGGGTAGTGGCCGGCGAGGGGCTCGGTGTCGTAGTTGAAGTCGATGAGCATGGCCCGGTGGTGCCCGGTCTCGACGAAGCAGTTGGCGTGTCCGTCGAAGGACGGGATCAGCGGCTCGCCGGCCAGGAAGCGCCGGATGTTCTGCGCCAGCACCTCGCCTTCGAAGTGGGCCACCGAGCCGGCCTTGGAGGCCGGGAGGTCGGTGGCGTCGCCGATGGCGAAGACGTTCGGGGCGGCCTTGGCGGCGAGCGTGTGCGGGTCGGTGGGGACGAAATCGAGCTCGTCGCCGAGACCGGGCGACCGGCCGACGTAGGACGATCCGGCGTGGAGCGGAGCCATCACCGCCATGTCGAAGTCGACGTGGCGGTCGTCGTAGGAGGTGAGTCGGCCCGCGGCGCCGTCGACCGCGCCGGTGTTGAACTCCGTCACGAGCTCGATGCCCTTGTCTTCGAGCATGTCCCCCAACCGCCCCGAGGCGACCGGCCGGGTGAAGGCGCCGTCGAGGGGGGTGACGTACGTGATCCGCACGCGGTTGCGCACGCCCCTGCGCCGGAAGTGCCAGTCGGCGAGGAAGCAGAACTCGAGCGGCGCCACCGGGCACTTGATGGGCATGTCGACCACCCCGACGACCAGCCGCCCCTCGTCGAAGGCGGGCAGGGCGGCGGCCAGCGCGGTCGCCCCCTCGGGGGAGTAGAAGGTGAAGACCTTCTCCATCCAGCCCGGACCGGTCAGGCCTTCGGTCTCCTCGGGCCGCAGCTCCGCCCCGGTCGCCACCACCAGCACGTCGTAGTCGAGGACCATCCCCTTCTCGAGGTGGACCCGGTTGGACCCGAGCTCCACGTGGTCGATGGCACGTTCGATGTAATGGATGCCGCGGTGGAGCTGGCGCTCGCGGCTCCGGACGAGCCCGTTGGTGCCGCTGCGCCCGAAGGGCACGAAGAGGAGGCCCGGCTGGTAGAGGTGGCGGTCGTTCTGGTCCACGACGATGATCTCGGCCCGGCGGTGGGAGTACGCCCGGCGCAGGCGGTTGGCCAGGAGCGTTCCCGCCGTGCCGCCACCTAGGACCACCACGCGGTGCCTCATGGTTTCAGTAGACGCCGCCTCGCGGTCGGTGGCCAGGGTCGAAGGTCACTCGGGAGATCCGGGCCCCTGGTCGGTGTCCTCACACACTCCTCACACCTGGCTCATCGGGCCATCACCTCGGACCCCGAGACTGTCCATGGAGCCGGAAAGCCGGCTGCATGAGCGAAGAAGGGAAACAGGAGCGGACAATGCTGAAGAAGATCATCGCCACCGCCGTCCTTGGCGGGACGCTCGCACTGGGCGCTGCCGGCGTGGCGGGAGCCGCGACCACAGGCAGCTCCGCGCACCCCAACTGCGCAAGGGCCCAGGCCGCCGTGACACGGATCGTCAAGCTGGAGGCGAAGGCCAACGTCTGGCTGCCCAAGGCCCAGCAGCGCGAGGCGACCGCCACGCAGAACGGCAACGCCACGCGGGCCGCCCGCATCGGTCGGCGCATCGACGGGGTGCAGAAGCTCGAGGCCAAGGCCAACGCCCGCATCCAGAAGCTCGAGGCGGCGTGCCCGGGGACGACGACCCCGTCCGGGGCCGCAGCCTCGTAGGCGCAACGGTTCGACGGGGGCCAATCGGGAGGCCGCCGTCCCGTGCGCCTTCGAGCCGCGGGCCGGCGGCCTCCGGCGTCGCCGGCTAGCCCGAGAGGTCGTCGACCAGCGAGGTGGCCAGGCGCCGGAGCCCGGCCGCCACCGCCGGTGAGCGCACGCCGCCCGCGGCGTCGGTGGCCTCGTCGACGTAGCGCCGGGCGACCTCCACCGTGGCGGCCACCCCGGGGGAGGCGGCCACGATGGCCCGGGCCTTGTCCCGTTCGGGCTGGCCGAGAGGCTGGCCGAGCAGGGTGCGCAGCTCGGACCCGGCGTCGGGGTCCTCGAGGGCGACGAGGACCGGCAGGGTGTAGATCCCCTCGGCCAGGTCCTGCCCCGCCGGCTTGCCGAGCTCCTCGTCGGAGGCGACCACATCGAGGACGTCGTCGCGCAGCTGGAAGATCATGCCGAAGCACTGGCCGTAGGCGGTGAGGGCGGCCACCTCGTCGGTCGGGGCACCGCCGGTGAGGGCGCCGATCCGGCACGAGGTGGACATGAGCGCTGCGGTCTTGCCGGCGATGGCCCCGAAGTACTCCTCCTGGGTGCGGCCGATCTGGAACGAGGCGCGCACCTCGGCCACCTGGCCCTGGCACAGCCGGCCCAGCGTGGTGGCCAGCAGCCCGGCGATCTCGGTGCCGAGCTCGGCGGCGATGGCCGCCGAGCGGGCCAGCAGGTAGTCGCCGGCCACGATGGCCACGAGGTTGCCGAACCGGCTGTTCACGCTCTCGACGTTGCGGCGCACCGTCGCCTCGTCGATCACGTCGTCGTGGTAGAGGGAGGCGAGGTGGACGAGCTCGACCGCCACGCCGCCCAGCAGGTCGTCCTCGGTGGCCGGCCGGTCGCCTGAGGTGGCCGCGGCCAGGGCCAGGAGGGGCCGCAGCCGCTTGCCGCCGGCGGAGATCAAGTGGGTCGTGACCTCGTCGAGGAACCCGTCGCCGGTGACCACCGAGCTCGCCAGCAGGGGTTCGAGCCGCTGCAGGTCGTCCTCGAGGCGTGGGAGGCCAAGGGTCTCGGTCGCGTTCACCAGGGATCACGATAGGCGACGGCCGGTCGCCACGGCGAGGTCGGCGGCGCCGGTCACAGGCGCCACCGACCCATCGGCCCAGGATGACGGAGGTGGCTGTGGGCGCGGCGCTGGGCCAACGGCCTCCCTGTACACTGGCTGCTCAGGGACGACCACGACGGAGGCGGTCACGTGTTCGAACGCTTCACCGACCGTGCACGACGAGTGCTGGTGCTGGCGCAGGAGGAGGCGCGCCTCCTCAACCACAGCTTCATCGGGACCGAGCACATCCTCCTGGGATTGATCCACGAGGGAGAGGGCGTGGCCGCCAAGGCCCTCGAGTCGCTGGGCATCTCCCTCGAAGCCGTGCGCGAGAAGGTGGAGGAGACCATCGGCATGGCCGGGAGCGCCCCCAGCGGGTCCCCGCCCTTCACCCCGCGGGCCAAGAAGGTCCTCGAGCTGTCACTGCGTGAGGCCCTCCAGCTCGGCCACAGCTACATCGGCACCGAGCACATGCTCCTCGGCCTCGTGCGCGAGGGCGAGGGCGTGGCCGCCCAGGTCCTCGTGAGCCTCGGCGCCGACCTGGGCCGGGTCCGCCAACAGGTCATCCAGCTGATGTCGGGATACCAGGGGAAAGAGGCGGTGGGCGCGGCCACCGGTTCGGGCTCGGCCGACGCCCCCTCGGGCTCCCCGGTGCTCGACCAGTTCGGCCGGAACCTGACCCAGCTGGCCCGTGACGGCAAGCTCGACCCGGTCATCGGCCGGGCCAAGGAGATCGAGCGGGTCATGCAGGTCCTCTCGCGCCGCACGAAGAACAACCCGGTCCTCATCGGCGAGCCCGGCGTGGGCAAGACCGCCATCGTCGAGGGCCTGGCGCAGCGGATCGTGGCCAACGACGTCCCCGAGACGCTTTCGGGCAAGCAGCTCTACACCCTCGACCTCGGTGCCCTGGTGGCGGGGAGCCGGTACCGGGGCGACTTCGAGGAGCGGCTCAAGAAGGTCCTGAAGGAGATCCGCACCAGGGGCGACATCATCCTGTTCATCGACGAGCTGCACACCCTGGTGGGGGCGGGCGCGGCCGAGGGGGCGATCGACGCCGCCTCGATCCTCAAGCCCATGCTGGCCCGGGGCGAGCTCCAGACCGTGGGGGCCACCACCCTCGACGAGTACCGCAAGCACCTGGAGAAGGACGCGGCCTTGGAGCGCCGGTTCCAGCCGGTGAAGGTGGAGCAGCCGACCGTCGCCCTCACCATCGACATCCTGAAGGGCCTGCGCGACCGCTACGAGTCGCACCACGCCGTCACGATCACCGACCAGGCGCTCGTGGCCGCGGCCAACCTGGCCGACCGCTACCTGGCCGACCGCTTCCTGCCCGACAAGGCCATCGACCTGATCGACGAGGCGGGGAGCCGCCTGCGCATCCGGCGCATGACCACGCCGCCCAGCTACAAGAAGCTCGACGAGGAGATCAGCCGCCTGCGCGCCGACAAGGAAGCGGCCATCGAGAAGGGCGCCTTCGAACAGGCCAAGAAGCTGGCCGAGCAGGAGACCGAGCGGCTCAGCCGCAAGGAGGCCCAGGAGGCCGAGTGGAGGGCCGAGGGCGTCGACCTGTTCGACGTCGTCGACGAGGAGGTCATCGCCGAGGTGCTGGCCAACTGGACCGGCATCCCCGTCTACCGGCTCACCGAGGAGGAGACGGCCAAGCTGCTGCGCATGGAGGACGAGCTCCACAAGCGGGTCGTCGGCCAGGAGGAGGCCCTCAAGGCGCTTTCGCGGGCCATCCGCCGCACCCGGGCCGGCCTGAAGGACCCCAAGCGGCCGAGCGGCTCGTTCATCTTCCTCGGCCCCACCGGGGTGGGGAAGACCGAGCTGGCCAAGACGCTGGCCGAGTTCCTCTTCGACGACGAGGACGCCCTCATCCAGCTGGACATGAGCGAGTACATGGAGAAGCACACGGTGAGCCGGCTGGTGGGGTCGCCCCCGGGCTACGTGGGCTACGAGGAGGGCGGGCAGCTCACCGAGGCCGTGCGCCGCAAGCCGTTCTCGGTGGTGCTCTTCGACGAGGTGGAGAAGGCCCACCCCGACGTCTTCAACACGCTGCTGCAGATCCTCGAAGACGGTCGGCTGACCGACGCCCAGGGCCGGTCGGTCGACTTCAAGAACACCGTGCTCATCATGACGTCGAACCTGGGCACGGCGGACCTGCGCAAGTCGCAGGTCGGGTTCTCCAAGAGCTCCGAGGCCATCACCTACGAGCGGATGAAGGCCAAGGTGCACGAGGCGCTGAAGGCCCACTTCCGCCCCGAGTTCCTGAACCGCATCGACGAGGTCATCGTCTTCCACGAGCTCTCCCGCGAGGAGGTCATCGAGATCGTCGACCTCATGCTCACCCGGACCTCCCAGCAGCTGGAGGTCCAGGGGCTGGGCCTCGAGCTCACCCCGGCGGCGCGCTCGCTCCTGGCCGAGAAGGGCTACGACCCCCAGCTCGGGGCACGGCCGCTTCGCCGGGCCATCCAGCAGCTGGTGGAGGACCCGCTCTCGGAGAGGATCCTGTGGAAGGAGTTCCGGGTGGGGGAGACCATCGTGGTCGACGTGGACGACACGCCGGCCGAGGGCGAGGAGAACCCGCGGCTCACCTTCCGTGCGGTCGAGGGCGTCGAGCCCCCGCCCATGGAGCTGGCCGGCTCGACCGCCGACTGACCCCGGCGCCCCCATGAGGGGGACCGACGGACCCCGGCTCCGGGTACGATGCCGACGTGGTCGACCAGGGCAGCGAGCCGCTGATCGAGGCGCTCGCGCTGGTGGCCCCCGGGACGCCGCTGCGCAACGGGCTCGACCGGATCCTGCAGGCCAAGCGGGGCGCGCTCGTGGTGGTGGGCGACGACCCGGTGGTGCTGTCGATCTGCACCGGCGGCTTCCTCCTCGACGCCGAGTTCAGCCCCCAGCGCCTCTCGGAGCTGGCCAAGATGGACGGGGCGATCATCCTGGCCCCTGACGCCTCCCGGATCGCCCGGGCCAACGTCCACCTGGTGCCCAAGGCCTCGATCCCGACCAGCGAGACCGGGACCCGCCACCGCACGGCCGAGCGGGTGGCCCGCTCCATCGACGTGCCGGTGGTGACGGTCTCCGAGGCGATGGCCACGGTCACGGTGTTCCGCCACGCTCGGAAGCACACCCTGCAGCGGACCGGCCGGCTGGTGGACCGTGCCGCGCAGGCCATCTCCACCGTCCAGCGCTTCAAGACCCGCTTCGACTTCGCCCTGGCCAGCCTGTCCACCCTCGAGGTCGAGGACGCGGTGTCGGTGCGAGACGTGGTCGACGTCCTCCAACCGGGCGAGATGGTGGTCCGCTTCGCCGAGGAGATCGACGGCTACCTGGTCGAGCTGGGCGAGGACGGCCGTCTCATCCACCTCCAGATGGAGGAGCTGGGGGCGGGGCTGGAGACGGCCCTGCGGCTGGTGGTCATGGACTACGTGGCCATGCCCGCCGGCAACCGGTCCAAGGCGGACGGGAGGGCCGAGCTGGACCGGCGGGCGGACGCGGCCCTGGCCGCACTGCACGCCCTCGGCTACGAGGACCTCCTCGACCCGGCCCCGGTGGCGGCCGCCCTCGGGCTGGGCTCGGGGCCGGGCGCCCTCGACACGGGCGTGGAGGCCCGCGGCTACCGCATCCTGCACCGGCTGCCCCGGGTCTCCGACCTCATCACCGAGCGGATCGTGGCGCGTTTCGGCACCCTCCCCCGCATCCTGCAGGCCTCGCTGGGGGAGCTCGAGGAGGTGGGCGGGGTCGGCGTGGCCAAGGCCCGCTCGGTCAAGAACGGCCTGGCCCGGCTGGTCGAGGCGAGCGTCCTCGAGCGCTTCGACTGAGCCCGGCCGGCGTCAGGGGGGCCGGCGAGTCGGGTAGAATGTCCTGATCGTCCAGCCGGTGTGGCACCGGCAACCCGGGTGAATGCACCACGCCGTTGGTGCGCGGGCCCGTTCCTGTTCGAGAGCGGATCCCAGCCTGGACGGACATGTCTCGTCATCGAAGGAGCGCGGTGTTCAAAGTCGGCGACAAGGTCGTGTATCCCCACCACGGGGCCGCGGTGGTGGAGCGCCGGGAGACCAAGGTGGCGTTCGGCGAGAAGCGCGAGTACCTGGTCCTGCGCCTCGCCTACGGCGACCTCACCCTGATGGTCCCGGCGGACAACACCGAGGGGGTGGGCCTGCGGGAGGTCATCAACGACGAGGAGGTCGAGGAGGTCTTCGCCGTCCTTCGCAAGAAGGAGGCGCGGATGCCGACCAACTGGTCCCGGAGG
>JBKQNY010000007.1:0-65245 GCA_052145775.1 Acidimicrobiales bacterium | reverse complement strand
CTCTCTTACGGGGGCACCATCGCCCTGTTCCTCGCTGCCAAAGACGAGCGGATCTCGGCGGCGGTCGTGAGCGGGTACTTGTCGTCGTGGGCCGAAGCTCACAAAATGCCGTGGAACATGTGCGGCTCCCAGGTCCTGCCGGGGATGCTCGGCCGCCTGGAGCATGTCGACCTGGGGGCCATGATCGCCCCCCGGCCGCTGCTGGTGGAGACCGGCACCCAGGACATGCTCTTCCCCCTGGGCGCGGCGAGTGCCTCGATGGTCCAGCTGCGCGCCGTCTACGCCCGGTTCGGCGCCGCCGACCGGCTCCACCACGACGTCTTCCACGGCGACCACCGCTGGCACGGGGACGCGGCCTACCCCTTCTTGGACCGCTGGCTCGGCCACACCCCGTCGCCCAGCTGACCCCGAGGCCGACCGGTCGGAGAAGCCGCCGGACGCACCGGACCGCGCCGTCGGGGAGACTGGGCCCGTGCGCCAGGTCCTCGTCCCCGACGACGTCGCCCTCAAGGCCGCGGCCGAGGTGGTAGGCCGTCACCTCGCCCCCACGCCGGTGGTGGCCTGCCCCGCGCTGGGCGAGGGGACCGTGCTCAAGCTCGAGACGCTCCAGCCGACCGGGTCGTTCAAGGTGCGCGGCGCCCTGGCCGCGGTGGCCGCCGCGGTGGGGCGCGACCCTGGGGTCGAGCTGGTGGCCGCCTCGGCCGGCAACCACGGCCTGGGCGTGGCCTACGCCGCCGGCCGGCTCGGCGTCGGCGCCACCGTCGTGGTGGCCGAGAACGCCTCGCCGGCCAAGGTGCGCGCCCTCGAGCGCTACGGCGTCACCTTGGTGCGCCGGGGCCGCAGCTACGACGAGGCCGAGGCCCACGCCCTCGAGCTGGCCCGGCGGACCGGCGGCCACTTCGTCTCCCCCTACAACGATCCCGACGTCATCGCCGGCCAGGCCAGCCTGGCCGTCGAGCTGGCCGGCCAGGTGCCCGGGGCACAGACCCTGGTGGTGCCGGTGGGGGGCGGGGGGCTCCTCTCGGGGGTGGCCCTGGCCACCGCGGGCTCGGGGCTGCGGATCGTGGGCGTCGAGCCCGAGGTCTCGGCGGCCATGACCGCGGCGCTGGCCGCCGGCCGGGCGGTGCCCGTCGCCTCGGGCGAGACCATCGCCGACGGCCTGGCCGGCAGCATCGAGGCGGGGTCGGTGACCGTGGAGATCGCCCGCCGTCGCCACGTCGAGATGGTGACGGTCTCCGAGGCCGAGCTGGTGGCCTCGGTGAGGTTCCTCGCCACCGAAGTGGGGCTGGTGGCCGAGGGGGCGGGCGCCGCCGCGGTGGCGGCCCGGCGCGGTGGCCGGGTGGCGGCGGGGGGCGGCCCCACGGTCGTGGTGGTGACCGGGCGCAACATCGACCCGGCGCTGCTCGCCTCGATCCTGTCGGGATGAGCCGGGCGCCGGGGCGCGGACCCGCCGTCGGAGGCGGCCGTCGAGAGGAGGGTGTGGTGCAGGCAGTCGAGTTGGACGGGGCGACCATCGCCTACGAGGTGGCCGGGGACGGCGAGCCGCTGGTGCTGGTGGCCGGGTGCGGGCAGCCGGCCGCGGCGTGGCAGACGCGTCTCGGGCCGCGGCTGGTGGCCGCCGGCTACCAGGTGATCACCTTCGACAACCGTGGCGTGGAGCCCTCGTCGTCGCCCGAGGGCCCCTACTCGGTCGAACAGATGGCCGGCGACGCCCTCGACCTCCTCGACCACTTGGGCATCGCCGGCCCGGTGCGCCTCGCCGGCCACTCGATGGGGGGCTGGATCGTCGAGACCCTGGTCGAGCACCACCCCGACCGGGTGCTGGGCGCCGCCCTGATGGGCTCGGCCAACGCCCCGACGGCCTGGGAGAAGGCGATCACCACGGTCGAGCGCGACCTGTCGCGCGACTACCCCGACCTGCCCCGCCTCTACTACGCCACCGAGACCATCCGCTACCTGCCCATCGCTGACATCCAGGACGACGGGGTGGTCTCGACCTGGCTGGCCCTCATCGCCGACCTGCCCCCGTGGCCGAACCCCGGACGGCTGGGGCAGTACGAGGCGTGCCTGGCCTGGTCGACCGACCCCGCCCGCACCAGGGCCTGGCCCTCGTTCACCGTGCCCTGCCTCATCGTGGCCTTCCAGCACGACGTGGACTCCCCCCCGAAGAAGGCCAGGGCGGCGGCCGAGACGATCCCCGGGGCCCGCTACGTGGAGGTGGCCGGGGCCGGCCACCTCGGGTTCCTCACCCACGCCGACCAGGTGGCCGACGCCCTCATCGGGTTCTACGCCAGCCTGTGAGCGGCGGCGCCCCTCCTACCAGTCGGCCCAGCCCTCGGGAGAGACCGACCCGGTGATGGAGGCCGGGTCGACCGGGCGGCGCTGGTCCGAGGCAGCGTAGACGGCGAAGCAGAGCTGGAGGACCTTGATGGCCGACGCCGGCGACATGTCGGCCGGGGTGCCGGCCAGCAACGAGTCGACGAAGTGGGCCGACGAGCGGACGAAGCCGCTCTTCCAGTCGGCGTCGATGTCGGTGAACTCGGTGGTGGTGCACTCGTTGTCCTTGCCGCGGTAGAGGACGACGGGGGGGAGGTCCAGCATCTCGCCGGTGGCGCGGGTGACCCAGACGAACCCCTCGTCCCCCTGGACCTCGAAGAACTCGTCGGCCCCGTAGTAGCGGGACCGCAGGTACATCTGGGGCGCGTAGGCGACCTCCATGGTGCCCAGCAGGGCGGGGTCCTCGTACTCGAAGATCGCCTCGCAGGGCTCGAAGAACAGGTCCCTGCGGCGCACCACCGACTGGACGGAGACGATGTCCTGGTCGACGAGCCACAGCGCCATGGCGTACTTGTGGACCATGTCGTCGAAGAGGTGGCCGCCGGGGCTGCGCGTGTCCAGCCGCCAGCCGTAGCCCTCGGGCCGCAGGTTGGCCTGGAAGGCCGAGTCGGTCTGCCCCACCACGGTCTTGATCCGCAGGGCGGTGGGCCGGCCGATGGCGCCCTCGGAGATCAGCTCCTTGGCCAGCTCCAGCGGCGGGTAGTGGACGAAGCACTCGCTGATGCGAAAGGTGAGCCCGGCGTCGGCGGCGGCACGCTCCATCTCGACCGCCTCGTCGACCGAGTTGGCCACCGGCTTCTGGACCGAGACATGCTTGCCCGCCGAGAGCGCGTCGAGCACCAGCCGGTGGTGGGTGTGGGTCGGCGTCAGCACCTCCAACGCGTCGATGTCGGGATCGGCGAAGAGCTGCTCGGGGTCGGTGTAGACCCGCGGCACCCCCCACCGCTCGGCCGCCTCCTTGGCCACGTCGGCGTCGAGGTCGCACACCGCCAGCACGTCGCAGTCGGGGTGGGTCAGGTAGCCGGCCACGTTCAGCTCGGCGATGTTGCCCGCCCCCAGGACTCCCAGTCGGACCCGTTCCATGCGCTCGTTCCCCCATCCTCGACGGGCCGTCGGGCGGTCGGGCGTGCCGCACCCGGTCTGCCCCTCGGGCGCCGGGCGCGGCGCCCCGTCGTCTCGGCCGCCGCCCAGACGATAGCCAGCGCCGCCGCCGCCTGACGAACCGGCTGCGGCGGTCAGCCCCGGTCCTGCTGGAGCTCGACCGTGTTGCCGGCGGGGTCGACGATCCAGATCTGGACCACGTCGCCCGGCTGGACGGCCCGCTCGTAGGCGATGCCCCGCCCCTCGAGCTCGGCCACCGCGGCGTCGAGGTCGTCCACCCCGAGGCAGAAGTGCGGGCCGGTCGGGTCGATGCCCTCCCCGGCCATGGGCGCGTCGACGAGGTGGACCTGCCCGTCGCCGGCGGTGAACCAACGGCCGCCGACACCGGGGATCTCCGGCCGCTCGGCCCGCACCATGCCCAGGAGCTCGGCGTAGAAGCGGTCGGTGTCCGACAGCGAGCCGGCCACGTTGACCGACGCGTGCAGGATGCGGGTCACCTTCATCGGTCGCTCCTCTCGCGCCGCGCACGGCGCGGCCCGGCCGACGCTACCCCGGAGTGTGACCTTCTGCCCTGCCCCGTCGGAGGCCGTCCACGGTAATCTCGGGCTGCCGGCACCAGGTTGCGGCTCCTGCACCCCCCCGCAAGGTCGTGACCTTGTGCCGGCCTACTATGGGCCGCATTCGCACGCGGCACCGCCGTCTCAGCCGAAGGCCCCCGCCTCGCGGGCCTCGGCGACGCGGTGCTCCTCCCAGCCGAGCACCTCGTGCAGCACCGTCGCCGAGTGCTGGCCGACCGTCGGGGCGCGGGTGGGGCGGGGGAGCGTCTCGCCCACGAATTTGAGCGGGCCCGGGAGCTCGTCGGCGCCGAGCTCCTCTTTGGGGTAGAGCGTGAAGCGCGCCTGGAACTGGGGGTCGTCCACCACGGTCTGCGGCGTGTTGACCGGGGCGATGGGGGTGTTCGCCCGCCCGCCGAGCTCGAGCCACTCCACCGCCGTCTTGGTGGCGAAGATGGCCTTCAGCTCGGCTTGGAGCTCGCGGTTGCCCCGGGCGTGGTCGGCGAAGGTCGACCCCGGCCAGCGCTCGAACAGGTCCGGCCGGCCCACCGCCTCGCAGAAGTTCTTCCAGAACGCCTGCTCGGACGCCATGAAGAGGACGTAGCGGCCGTCGGAGGCCTCGTAGACCTGGTAGCGGACGCCCTCCTTCATCCCCGCCGTGCCCGGTGCCCGGCGCTCGTAGCCGTCGGCCTTGTTGCCGGTCACCTCGTCCTCGGGCCGGCGGTAGGCGAGCCAGGTCTCCGAGCGGTACCAGTCCATGGCCGCCGCCGCGTCGGACTGGGCGATCTCGAGGTGCGACCCCTCGCCGGTCTGGCGGGCGCGGATCACCGCGGCGAGGATGCCGAGGGCCCCGAAGAGCGGCCCGGCGTGGATGCCGATGGAGGCGTGCTCGGCCAGGTACGGGTAGCCCTCCTCGTCATGGGCGACGTTTACGATGCCGGCCCAGGTGTCGAAGGCGATGCCGTGGGCCGGGAAGTCCTTGTAGGGCCCGGTCATGCCGTACCCCGAGATGGTGCAGAAGACGACGCGTGGGTTGATCGCCCGCAGGTCCTCGTAGCCCAGACCCCGCCGGGCGAGGCCGCCGGGCCGCATCGCCTCGACGACCACGTCGGCCTGTGCGGCCAGCTCCCGGAAGACCGAGACCCCGGCCTCGGTGCGCAGGTCGAGGACGAGGCTCTCCTTTCCTCGGTTGATGTGCAGGTGCATGAGGGAGACACCCTCGACGATGGGCCAGGTCATCTCGCGGATGTAGTCACCCGACGGCGGCTCGACCTTGACGACCCGCGCGCCCAGATCGACCAGCGGCATGGTGATGGCCGCCGGCCCGAGGGCCGAGGCCTCGATCACGAGGATGCCGTCGAGGGGTGGTGCCGTGGTCATGGGTGCTCCTCGCCGAGGTCGGCGGCGATCGTATCCGAGGCCCCCGCTCGTCCCGCGGCCACCGACGGTCGCGGGTTCAGCGGGTGTCGGCGGCGGCCAGCCGGTCGGCGCCGCGCTCGAGCCGGCGGAGCACCCGGTCGGCCTCGTCGATGATGCGGTGGATCAGCTCCTCGCAGCTGGGCAGGTCGTCGAGGAGACCGGTCACCTGCCCCGAGGCGAGGGTGCCCCGGTCGACGTCGCCGCCGACCAGTCCGGCGCTGAGCAGCATCGGGGTGTTGGCGGCCATGAGCACCTGGCCCCAGCTCAGGTCCTGGGACCGTCGCATGCTGAGCCCCTCCTTCACGATGTCTCGCCAGGGGGTGCCGGTGCTGCGCTGGAAGGCGAGGGAGAGCCGCAGCGAGCGGCGCAGCCGGCCCAGGCCGTGTTGGGAGTCGAGGGCCTCGGCCAGCTCGGTGCGCAGCACCCGCTGGGGGACGCCGTCGATGGCCGTGGTCACCAGGGTGTCGGTGACCGTCTTGTCCAGGTACACCTGCTTGATCGCGTCGGGGACCGGGCTGTCGGAGGTGAGCAGGAACCGCGTGCCCATGGCGACGCCGGAGGCGCCGTAGGCGAGGGCGGCCACCAGCCCCCGGCCGTCGTAGAAGCCGCCCGCCGCCACCACGGGGATGTCCACGGCGTCGACAACCTGGGGGAGGAGGATGGTGGTGGGCACCTGGCCGGTGTGGCCCCCACCCTCACCGCCCTGCACCAGCACGGCGTCCACACCCCAGGCCGCCACCTTCTCGGCGTGGCGCCGGGCGCCCACCGAGGGGACCACCACCACGCCCGCACCCTTGAGCCGGTCGATGACCTCGCGCTTGGGGGCCAGGGCGAACGAGGCCACCGGGACCTTCTCGGCGATGAGGAGGTCGGCCCGCTCGAGCGCGTCGGGGGCGTCGCCGCGCATGTTGACCCCGAAGGGCCGGTCGGTCAGCTCCTTGGTCCGGGTGACGGCCTCCGCCAGCTCGGCGAAGTGCAGCGTGCCGCTGGTGAGGATGCCGAGGCCACCGGCGTTCGAGGTGGCCGCCGTCAGCTCGGGGACGGCCACGAAGCCCATGCCGGTCTGGACGACCGGGTACTCGACACCGAAGAGGTCGCAGACCGCGGTGTGCAGCGCCGGGTGGGGCGACCGGGGCCGGCTGGTGGGTTCGGTCACGCGGGCGCTCACCTCCACGCCTTTGGCGGGCAGCGGGACGGGCGGGTCGCGCCGTCCCGTCGACACGGTAGCAAGGGGCCGAGCGCCGCCGTCGACGGATATGGTCTGGTTCCCGTGCCCGCCTCCCCGCCCTCCGCCCCGGCCGGCCACGGCCTGCTGGCCGGCCGCACCGTGCTGGTCACGGCGGCCGCGGGCACCGGCATCGGCTTCGCCACCGCCCAGCGCGCCATGGAGGAGGGGGCCACCGTGGTCCTGAGCGACGCCCACGAGCGGCGGCTGGCCGAGGCGGCCGAGCAGCTGTCCTCTCTGGGTCCGGCCCCGCTGGCCGTCCCCTGCGACGTCACCGACGAGTCCCAGGTCCAGGCGCTCTTCGCCGCCGCGGTCGAGCGCCACGGCGACCTCGACGTGGTCGTGTGCAACGCCGGGCTGGGAGGCACGGCCGAGGTGGCCGAGATGACCGACGAGCAGTGGGCCAAGGTGCTCGACGTGACGCTCACCGGCACCTTCCGCTGCAACCGCGCCGCCGTCCGCCACCTCTACCCGCGGGGCCGGGGGGTGATCGTGAACAACGCCTCGGTGCTCGGGTGGCGCGCCCAGGCCGGCCAGAGCCACTACGCCGCGGCCAAAGCGGGGGTCATGGCCCTCACCCGCTGCCTGGCGGTGGAGGCGGCCCCGCACGGGGTGCGGGTCAACGCCGTCGCCCCCAGCCTGGCCATGCACCCCTTCCTGGCCAAGGTCACCACCGACGTGCTGCTCGCCGAGCTCACCGCCCGGGAGGCCTTCGGCCGGGCGGCGGAGCCGTGGGAGGTGGCCAACGTCATCGTCTTTTTGGCCAGCGAGTACTCGAGCTACATGACCGGCGAGGTGGTGAGCGTCTCGAGCCAGCGGGCCTGAACCCGCTCAGGCGACGATCTCGGCGAGCCGCGCCAGGAACTCCAGGCTTCGGGCCAGCTGGCCGGCGTCGTCGGCCGGGACCCCGACCGACAGCCGGTGCACTCCGCCGGCCGCGTAGCGGCGGGCCCGCTCGCCCAGGACGCCCGCTCGCGCCGCGTCCTCGGCGTACCACGGGGTGCCGGGACGCTGGCCCTCCATCTCCACCGCCGTCACCGGGGGCGGCGCCCCACCGGCGCGAGCCGCCAGGCGGGCCACCTGGCCGGGCAGGTCGTCGGAGCCCAGCGGGTACCACCCGTCGGCCAGGGCCAGCACGTCGTCGAAGGTGGCGTCCGACGCCGCCGCGCCGAGCAGGACCGGCGGGTGGGGGTCCTGGACCGGCTTGGGGAACGACCAGCTCTCGGTGAAGTCCACCCATCGGCCGTGGCACTCCACCGTCTCCTCGGTCCACAGCCTCCGGACGGCCGCGAGCTTCTCGCGGAAGACCTGGCGCCGCCGCGAGGGGTCGACCCCGTTGTTGGCCATCTCCAGCGGATTCCAGCCGTAGCCGACGCCGACCTCGACCCGACCGCCCGACACGACGTCGAGGCTGGCCACCGACTTGGCCAGCTCCAACGGGTTGCGCTCGGCCACCAGCACCACCCCGGTGCCGATGCGGACCCGCTCGGTCACCGCCGCCGCCACGGCCAGCTGCACGAACGGGTCGAGGAACCGCTTGTAGAACTCGGGCACGCCTGTGGGGTGCCCGGGGTGCACGGTGGCCACGGGGATGTGGGTGTGCTCGCCGACGAAGAGGGCGTCGAGCCCGTGGTCTTCGACCAACGGGGCGACCGTGGCCATCGGCAGCGTGCGGTCGCCCAGCACGAGGTTGGCGCCGATCAGCATCGGCGGCGACCCTAATGGGGGACGGGCCAGCTGGGTAGCCTCGGAGCGTGGTGACCCGTCCCGCCCCTGCCGCGCCCGACCACGCCGAACCGCCGCAGGACGCGGTCACGCTGCTGGGGGGGACGGCGCGCCGCCACCCCGGCGCCGAGGCCTTCGTCGAGTCCTCGGGCGAGCGCATCACGTTCGCCCAGTGGGACGCCGCCGCCGACGGCGTGGCCGCCGCCCTGGCCGATCGCGGGGTGGTGGCCGGCAACGTGGTCTGCCTGCTCTTGCCGTCCTCGATCCGTTACATGGTGTGCTACCAGGCCGCCATGCGCCTCGGTGCCGTCACCAGCGGCGTGAACCTGCGGCTCGGGCCCTCGGAGACCACCTACATCCTCGAGCGGTCGACCCCGAGGGTGACGGTGGTGGAGGACGGAACCGGTGACCGCCTCCCTCCGTCGGCCGGTGGGGTGGTCGGGTGGGGGGAGCTCGAGGGGTGGAGCGCCTCGGCGCCGCCCCCGCTCGCCACCCTCGGCCCGGGCTCGCCGGTGGCCATCTGCTGGACCGGCGGCACCACCGGGAGGCCCAAGGGCGTCCTCTTCGACCAGGCCAACCTGGCCGCGGTGGCCGAGGCCTCGGGCGTCCTCTCGGCGCCCTTCGACCGCCGGCTCTCTCCGCTGCCCTTCGCCCACGTGGGCACCATGACCAGGGCCTTCGACGAGATCGGCCGCGTGATCACCACCGTCATCACCCCGCCGCACTGGACGGCGGCCGAGGCGCTGCGCCTCCTCGGCTCCGAGCGCGTCACCGTGGCCCAGGGGGTCCCCACCCAGTGGGAGCTCGTGCTGCGCGACCCCTCGCTCGGTTCAACCGACCTCTCGAGCCTCCGGTTGGCCGCCTCGGGCGCCAGCCGCGTCCCCCCCGACCTGCTCCGCCGGATGCGCGAGGCCCTCGGGGTCCCGGTCGTCAACCGCTACGCCTCGACCGAGGCGGCCATCATCTGCGGCACCCGGCCCGACGACCCCGACGACGTCGTCACCGAGACCCTGGGGCGGCCCGAGCCCTCGGTCGAGCTGCGCGTCGCCGACGGCGAGGGCCGCGCCGTCGCGCCCGGGGAGGTCGGGAGGGTCCAGGTCCGCTCGGGGGCGGTGATGCGGGGCTACTGGCGCGACCCCGAGGCCACCGCCGAGGTGCTCGACGCCGAGGGATGGCTCACGGTCGGCGACCTGGGCGCGCTGGGGACCGACGGCAACCTGCGTTTCATGGGCCGGATGGGCGACTCCTACCTCCGGGGCGCCTACAACGTCTACCCGGTGGAGGTCGAGCGCGAGCTGGCCGAGCACCCCCGGGTGGCCCAGGTGGCGGTGGTGGCCGCCCCCGACCCGGTGCTGGGCGAGATCGGGGTCGCCTACGTCGTGGCCGACGAGGAGGTCGGGGCGGCGGAGCTCGCCGGCTGGGTCGGCGCACGGCTGGCCGACTACAAGCGGCCCGACCGCGTCTTCTTCGTCGACGAGTTCCCGCTCACCGCCCTGGGGAAGGTGGACCGCCGGCGGCTGGCCGCCGACGCCGCCGAGCGGCTGGGGGCCGGTGGCCGCGACCGCTGACGGTCGCCACCGGGGCCGCTGGCCGCCATACTTGCGCCGGTGGACGACGGCATGCTCGACGAGGCGTTGACGGCGCTGGCGGGCTTCGCCCCCGAGTACGGCGCCGGCTTCTCCAACCACGGCCCCATGGCCGCCGAGGCCCTGGTGCGGCTCGGCCGCGGCCATGACGTCGCCCGGTACGTCACCGCCTACCGCCGCCACCTCGAGCCCGCACCGGGTCCCGGGCGCGTCCCGGGGGCCGACGAGCTCGAGGAGGCGCTCGGCCGGCCCGATCGCTGGGCCGACTGGCTGGCCCTCTTCGACCGGGAGCTGGACGAGAGGCCGGCCGGGTCGGTGGTGGCCGAGTGGGTGCCCCGCCTGGCCCCGGGCACCGTCGGCGCGGCGACCCACGGCCTCATCCGCACGGCCCACGCCCTGCGCTCGCTGCTGACATCCGAGGGGGCCGCCGCCCCGGGCGGCGCCGAGGCGGGACCGCTCCGCCGCCACGAGATGGCCGAGGGGTTGGCCTACTGGGCGGCCACCTACCGGGAGCTCCCCGGACCCCCGCTCCTGGTGGGCCGGGACGGGGTGGCCGCGGCGGTCGCCCGGCTGCCGACGTTGCCCGAGGAGGCCCCCGAGGAGCGGTTCATCACCGAGCGGGTCGTGCACCTCGACATGGTGGCCGCGCCGTTCGAGCAGGGGGTGGCCTCACTGGCGGCGCCGCGCGACCTCCACGCGGCCCTGACCGCCCTGGCCGCGCAGGGTGCGGCGGCCTACGTGGCCAACGCCGGAGGCGGCCACGAGATCGCCCTGGTCCACGCCGTGACCGCGCCCATGGCGCTCGACCTGCTGCTCCCGGTGCTCCACCCCGGCGACCGGCCGGTGGCCTTCGCCTACAGCTGGCAGGCGGTGGCCGCACTGCACACCGCGTACGCCACGGTGCGCGCCCGGCCCGGCGAGCACCAGCCCGAGGAGGCGCCGCCCGACGCCACCCAACTCGCCGCGGCGGTCGTCGACAGCGGCGACGAGCACGCCATCAAGCTGGCCGAGGCGGCGCTGCGGGTCCACCTCGACACCGGCGACCTGACGCCGCTCGTGGCGGCGGCCGACGCCGCCGTGCGACTGCGCCGGGCGCGCTAGCCAGCCCGTCGTCGGCTCAGCGGACCAGGCCGCGCCCGGTGATGAGCGGGAGGTCGAGGGCGGTGACCAGCCCCGGCTCGGCGGCCACCACGGCGGGGACGGCGGTCACGAGCCGCATGGCGGTGGCCTTCAGGTTGGCGGTGTTGTGGTCCCCGTCGGAGGCCAGGCCGTGGAGGTCGAGGGTGAAGTTCGGCTCGCCCGAGACCACCACCCGGTAGCAGCCCTGCCCCGTGGGCTGGGGCCACTCCGGGGCCAGGTCGTCGTCGAGGCGGGTGACGTGCTCGAGCACGAGGACCGGGCGGCCGCCGCGCATCCCGCGCACCTCGAAGTGCAGCCCGGCCACGGTGCCCGCGGGCACCGGCCCGGCGTCGACCTCGAGGTCGGACGGGGCCGGCACTCGCTCGTGCCACTCCTCGATCCCTTCGAGCTCGATCCCGAGCCCCGCCGCCAGCTGTCGGACCACGCTGCCCCTGGCGAGGGTGAGGACCCCGGGCTGGAGGAGCATGGGCAGCTCGTCCATGGGGCCGGCGAAGCCCATGATGTCGAAGAGCACCATCGGCTGGTTGTAGGTGGCGTAGTTGAGCACCTCCATGCAGCGCACCTCGTCGATCCGCTCGCACACCCCGGTCAGCACCAGGGGGAGGGTGTCGTTGGCGAACCCCGGGTCGACCCCGTTCACGAAGATGGAGGCGCCGCCCTCGGCCGCCGCCCGCAGCACCGGCTCGGCCATCGGATCGCCCTCGGCCGGGTACTGCAGGAAGACCGGTCCGCTGGAGACCACGTTGACCCCGGCGCGCAGGAACCCGGCCAGGTCGTCCAGGGCCTCGGTCAGCCGGTTGTCGGCCATGGCCGAGTGGACGATGCAGTCGGGTTGTCGGGCGAGGAGCGCGGCGGCGTCATCGGTGGCGGCCACCCCCAGCCTGCGGCCCAGGCCGGCCAGCTCGCCGGCGTCCTTCCCCACCTTGTCGGGGTTCGAGACGAACAGCCCCACCAGCTCGAGGTCGGGGTGCGCGTCGATCCCGGCCAGCGCGTGCCGGCCGACGTTCCCGGTGCTCCAGGCGACCACCCGGTGCGTCACGGCGTCCTCCTGCCCTCGGCCCGACGGGCCCCCCTGGCGCGGGTCACAGGTCGGGGAGCCCCATGTCGAGGTTGGGGACCTCGAGTCCCCCGTCGGCCTCCAGCACCTTGCCGGTCACGTAGGAGGCGGCCGGCGACGCCAGGAACAGCACGGCCGCGGCGATCTCCGACGGGTCGGCGATGCGCTTCATGGGCGTCGCCTCCTCCATGGCCGTCCGCAGCTCGTCGCTGTCCAAGACGAGCTCTAGGGCCGAGGTGGCGGTCGAGCCGACGGCCACGGCGTTCACCCGGATGCGCGGCGCCAGGTCCCGGGCGGCCAGGCGGGTGTAGTGGGCCAGCGCCGCCTTGACCGTGCCGTAGGCGAGGTAGCCCCGCCCGGCGGCCCGGCCCATAGTGGACGAGATGTTGACCACGGCACCGCCCCCGCCCTCGAGCATGACCGGCGTGGCCGCCCGCACCAGGGCGTGGGTGGTGGACACGTTGAAGTGGAACGCCCGCTCCAGGTAGCCGGTCGAGGTGTCGAGGAGCGGTCGCGGCATCGCCCCTCCGAGGTTGTTCACCACCACGTCGAGGCGGCCGAGCTCGTCGCGGGCCGTCGCCGCCAGGGCGGCCACCGCCTCGAGGTCGTTGAGGTCGGCCGCCACCACCACCGCCCGACGCCCGGCCGACGCCACCCGGTCGGCCACCTCGCGCAGCTGTTCCTCGGTGCGCGCCGCCACCACCACGTCGGCCCCGGCCTCGGCCAGGGCGACGGCCGTGGCCGCGCCGATGCCCCGCCCGGCACCGGTCACGACGGCCACCGCGTCGGTGAGCCGGAAGCGGTCGAGGATCATCTGCGCCCCCCAGGTTCCGGGCGACTGGCGAGCCGCACCGCCGGGGGAGCGTAGCGCCGACGGCGACCGGGGAGGCCGAGCCCACCGTCGGGGCGGGTCCGAGGTGCTTGACGGCCCGCGGCGCGGCGGGCGACTCTGTGGACGGCCCGGGTCGGTGCGGCCGCAGGAAGCGGGACGGCGAGGGAGGGCGAGCGACCATGGCCACCACCGAGGCGGCGAGCCGGCCGGCCCCGAGCGGGACAGCCGACGAGCTCTTCCACATCGAGCAGCGCGGGATCGAGTACGTCCCCGAATCCGAGCGGTGGTCCAAGCCCCGCAACCTCTTCGGCATGTGGGCCGGGGCGCTCACCAACTTCGAGATCTTCGTCTACGGGGCCGTCCTCATGGCCTTCTTCGGGGTGAGCTTCGCCCAGGCCGTGGTGATCATCGTGGTGGGGAACCTCTCCTACCTCCTGGTGGGCCTGACCTCGCTCCAGGGACCCGACGCCGGCACGACCACCTTCATCGTGAACCGCGCCTCGTTCGGCCAGAACGGCAACCGCCTCGTCGCCCTGTTCAACTGGCTCACCCAGGTGGGGTTCGAGGCCGAGGGCATCGCCCTGGTGGTGCTGGCCGGCATCGCCCTCACCGCCAAGGCCGGCTTCCATGCCGGCACGGCCTGGAAGATCCTCCTCATCGTGGCGGCGGCCGGCATCCAGCTGGTCCTCCCGCTCTTCGGCCACGGCACCATCCTGCGCACGCTTCGGTGGCTGGCGGCGCCCTTCGCCGCCCTCTTCGTCATCCTGGCCGTCCTCACCCTGGGCAAGCTCGATGTGCACAGCGTCCACCACGGGGCGGGCTGGGCGTCGTGGATGGCCGGCCTGGCCTTCATCATCGTCACCTCGGGCCTCGGCTGGACCGAGAACGGCAACGACTACTCGCGCTACGTCCCCCGCCAGGCCGACAAGCGGGCCATCGTCGGCTGGGTGTTCGCCGGCACGTTCATCCCGTCGGTGCTCATCATGATCCTGGGGGCGGCCGTCGGGACCTACGTGCCGTCGGAGGGCGGCAACCCCATCACCACACTGCCCCACGTCTTTTCGGGCTGGTTCTTGGTCCCGTTCCTGGTCGTGGCCATCCTGCAGCTGTTCGCCATCAACAGCCTCGACCTCTACTCCTCGGGAGTGACCCTCCAGGCCATCGGGCTCCGCCTCAAGCGCTGGCAGGCCGTCCTCGTCGACACCGTCGTGGCCGGGGGCCTGACCGCCTATGCCATCTTCTCCTCGTCGTTCAACACGCTGCTCAGCGACTTCGTGGCCTGTGTGATCGTCTGGATCGCCCCCTGGACCGCCATCTTCCTGGTCGACTGGGCGCTCCGGCGCTACCGCTACGTGCCGGGCGAACTCCAACGCGAGCGCGGCGGCCTCTACTGGCGCAACGGCGGCGTGCACTGGCCGGCCGTCGTGGCCCAGGTGGTCGGCATGTTCGCCGCCCTCATGGGGCTGAGCCAGTCCTTCTACGAGGGGCTGCTCTCCTCGCACACCGGCGGCGCCGACTTCAGCGTCTACCTCGGTCTCGGGGTGGGTGGGCTGGCGTACCTGGTCCTGGCCGGCCGCAAGGTGCGGCGGGAGGCCGTCGTGCAGGGCGAGCTCCTGGCCGGTCAGGGCTAACGTCGGCCGCGATGGCCGACGAGCACGCCGACGTCCGCGCCCTGTCCTTCGGATCCATCGCCGAGGAGTACGACCGCTACCGCCCGGGCCCGCCGCCCGAGGCCGTGGCCTGGGTGCTCGACGGACGGCGGGGCCTGGCGGTCGAGGTGGGGGCGGGCACCGGCGCCCTCACCCGGGAGCTGGTGCGCCGGGTGGACCGGGTGGTGGCGGTGGAGCCCGACCGGCGCATGGGCAGCGTGCTCGCCGCCCGCCTCGCCGGCGTGCCGGTGGCCGTGGGCCGGGCCGAGGAGCTGCCCCTGATCGGCGGGACCGCCCAGGCCGTGGTGGGGTCCTCCATGTGGCACTGGGTCGAGCCCGGGCGCGGTGCCCGCGAGGCCGCCCGGGCGCTGCGCCCCGGCGGGGTGCTCGGCCTCATGTGGAGCGGGCCCGACCGCTCGGAGGACTGGCTGGCCGAGCTGATCGCCGGACCCGGAATGGACACCGGGGCGCTGGCCGCCCAGGCGAAGGAGCGCTCCCGGCGCCACCGGGTCGAGCTCCCCGCCGACGCGCCCTTCGCTCCGCCGGAGAGGACGACGGTGCGCTGGCAGGAGACGTTCACGGCTGAGCAGCTGGTGGGGTTGGCCGGCACCTACAGCGGCTTCATCGTCCTCACAGAGGCCGAGCGGGCGCGGGTGCGGGCCGAGCTGGCCGACTTCGTGGTCAACCACCCGCTCATGGCCGGCCGCCAGAGGATCGAGCTGCCCATGCGCTGCCACTGCTGGAGGGCGGTCCGGGTCTGATTCAGGGGATGCGCAGGTCGTGGACGGCGGCCGCCTCCCGGAGCTGCTCGCCGGACAACTCCGACACGCGGGCCGGGGTGACCAGCGCCCAGTGGCCGCCGACCGGGCACCGCTGGTAGCGCCACCAGCCGAGGCGGAGCGCCTTGAGGGAGCCGCCGGGAACCCACATCGTCGTGTAGAGGTGGCCGCGTCGGCACCGGACCACGGTGTCGACGGCGAGGAGGCGGCCCCTCCGGCTCCCCACGACGAGGGCCTCGACGAGGACGGAGAGGGCGACGGCGACCAGGACCCTTCTGCGCACACGGCCAGGGTACCGGTCCACCCCCATGGGGTCCCCGCCGGCTCCGGCGAGCCACAGGGTCCTCGCCGGTGGCAGCCCGCCACTTGGCGGGGCCGTCCGTCAGGACAACGACAGGCTGTCGACGTTCACGGGCCCGCCATCCCGGTCCCCCGACGTCACCTCGATCAGGTTCGTCCCCGAGCCGAGGGCCAGGTCGACGGTCACCTCCCTCCACTCCGTCCAGCTCGTCGACGATCCGACGTCGAGGGTCGCCGCCCCGGTGGTCGATCCGGTGTCGGGGTTCCTCGCCGACACCGACAGGCTCACCGGGCCGCCGGTGGCGTTGGCCACCCGGCACGTCAAACGGTGGGTCCCCGGCTTGTCGACGGCCACGGCGATGGCCAGGCTGCTGCCGGGCGTGTCGAGGCCGGTGACGTACCCCATGGCGGTGTGGCCGCCGAAGGTGTTGTCGAACCTCGCCGACCCGCCGAGCGCGCCCACCTCCGCCTGATAGCGCACCTTGTCCTGGGGGGTCACGGTGACCAGCGTCGATGCGTGGGGCGCCAGTGTCACGCCCCAGGTGGAGAAGGCGCCCAGATCCTGATGGGCCCACAGGTCGCGGACCTTGGCGGGCCCGGTGAGGCCCATGGCCGAGGCGAAGTCGATGGTCCGCTTGGACGGTCCGGGACCGTCTGTGCGGTTGAACAGGCCGACGACCCAGCTGCCGTCGGGCAGCTGGCCGATCCAGCGCTCGGGGTCGCGGCCGGTCTGGTCGTAGTCGTAGGCGTGGGGGTTCGAGGAGAGGGGCTTGCCGACCAGCCCGGCGCGCCGGACGGAGAGCACCTCGGGGTTGGTGTAGAGGTCTGCGTTGCCCCCGATGGTGTCGTACTGGTCGCCGACGGCGATCGGCGCACCGGCCATGGTGAACAGGTTGACGGCGGACCGGCGCTCTGTGTCGGTGGTGAAGGTGCTCATGAGGAGCGGGTCGCCGTCGAGGACGAGCTGGGCGTGCCCGGAGACGTCGGAGAACCCGGTGAAGCCCTGGAACGGGTTGTTCCACTGCGACCAGATGGGCTGCCAGGTCTGCCGGCCCCCGCTCAGGTGGTACCACTGGCCGAATGTGGCGTCGTTGTCGATGCGGACCAGGTCGCCGTAGAGGCGCTCGGCCGCCGCGTGGTCGAAGAGGTTCGGCATCACCAGGCTGAGCTGCATGTCGGGGCCCGCGCCCTCACGCATCCACTGCAGGGCCCGCACGTAGCTCTCCCGACCGTGGCCGGTGCCGATGGTGCCCTCGTTCTGGTCGTAGCCGATCTCGTACCACCCGAGGAAGTCGATCCTCAAGAAGACGGCCCCGAGTTCGCGGAAGTACTCGACGTAGCCCCTCACGTACTCCTCGGCCCCGTCGCGGCTGGCGTCGACCCACTGGAGCTGGCCGCCGCCGTCGAAGAAGTCGCCCGTGTTGACCAGGTCGGCCACGGCGACGTCCGGCCGCCCGACGACCTTGACCGAGCGGTCTGTCACCGCCGACTTCGTGGCCCACAGCGGGTTGTAGTAGACGCCGAGCTGCATGCCGCGCTTGTCGAGGTAGTCGGCCCACCACGCCCAGTCGTGCTCCCAGTCGTCGCTCAGGCTCTTGATGTAGCCGTGGGAGGTGACGTCCTGGTCGCCGTCGATCCAGCCGTCCGTGCACACCATGCGGTAGCCGTGGGGCGCCAGCTCCTCGGCGACCCAGTCGATGTTCGCCTGCCACACCGATTCGGGGATCTGTGCGTTCTTGGCGTTGCTGTAGCCGTAGGTGCTCCAGTAGAGGGGACCGGGCCCGCCTCTGCGCCAGGCCGTCGAAGGGATCGCCGCCGCCAGCTCCGCCGCGGCCCGCGCCCGACTGGCCGGCCCCGGGTCGCCGGGGCCCGGGGGGAGCGCGCCGGCCGGCGACGCCACCCACGTGCCGCCGAGCCCGCCGGCGACGAGTGCCCCTCCCCCCTTGAGCACGTCGCGTCGGCTCGGCATAAGCGGCAAGGCTACAAGCGGGGCTCCCCGCCTAACCGGCGGCGCGCCGGAAGACCTGGCGCAGCTGGACCCGGCGGCCGGTGTGCAGGATGGCCCGCCGGTAGATCGCGCCGGCCAACCTGGCCATGCCCACGGTGGCCACGACGCTGATGGCGGCGGAGGCGACGAACCCCAACCAGGAGACCTTGGAGAGGGCGACCAGCACCGGCATGGCGAAGGGTGCCGTCGGCGGCAGGAAGGCGAGGACCACGAAGAAGGAGGAGGCGTTGCCCGAGCTGGCGACGGTCAGCGCAATCACGTAGCCGAAGATGATGGGGAGGCTGAGCGGCAGCGCGAGGGTCTGGACCTGTTCCTGGCGCTCGGCCAGAGAGCCGGCGGCGGCGAAGACCCAGCAGTAGAAGGCGTAGCCGAGGATCAGCCAGACCAGGGTGCTGACCAGCACCAGCGGCGCCGTGCCCGACAGCAGGTCCGAGCCGACGGCCTTGGCCAGGATGAGGGCGAAGGCCACGACGAGCGCGGCCTGGGAGAAGGCCACGAAGCCGATGCCGAGGACCTTGCCGGTGAGGAGGCGGATCGGGCGAACCGCGGCCATGAGGACCTCGATGACCCGGCTCGACTTCTCCTCCATGACGCCGACCAGGATCCACCCGTTGTACTGATTGAGCATGATGAAGATGAGGATCAGCCCGACCACCGAGGTGCCCTGGGCCGCGCCGTGGGTGCGTCCCGGCTGGAGGCTGTGGACGGGGAGGGCGTGTGCCTGGGCCAGCACCGATGCCTGGGCGGGGGAGAGGTGCGCGGCCTGGAGCGCTTCGGCCACGGCGAGTTCCTTTGACACGGCGCGGACGAACTGCGCTGTGGTCGAGGTGTCGGTCGCCGCGACCGGGGCGTTCACCACCAGCTCGCGACCGTCGACGACGACCAGAGAGACATCGCCCTGGCGGAGCTTCTTCTTCGCCGCCGCCAGGTCGGGCTCGTCGACGAGGTGGGCGGTGGTGGCGACGTTCCGGGCGGAGGTGTCGATGGACTGTCGCAGGGAGCTGTCGAGCGGGCCCACCACGCCGACCTGCTGGGGATGGTGGTGACCGCTGTCGATCTTGGGGATGACGATCGCCCCGGCCACCACGGCCAAGATCACCAGGGTGCCGATCCGAAAGATCTTGGCCCGGTAGCGCTCGCGGATCTCGCGCCCCGCCACGAGCCCGACGTCGCTGCGACCGGGCCATGACAACGCACGGTCTGCGGAGCGGTCCCGTCGGCGCCGGCGCATCCACAGACGGAGGGCGCCGACGGCGACGACGAGGACGACCAGGGGCCAGCCGATCACGAGAGGGCCTCCCGGAAGACCTCGGAGAGCCGGCGGCGCGCGAAGACGAATTCGGTGACGCGGCCGGCGGCCATGGCCGCCCGAAGCACCGAGTCGCTGTCGGTCTCCGGCGCCAACACCAGCCGGGCCTCTCCGCCGACGACCTCGGACGTGGTGACCCCGGGCACGTCGCGTGCCCAGGCGGCTTCCCGGTCCTCCTCGACCCGCACGACCAGCCGGCGCGTCCCACTCGAGGCCAGGTCGTCGACCCGCCCGGAGACCACCAGGTGGCCGTGGTCGATGATGACGACGGACTCGCAGAGGTCCTCGACCTGATCGAGCTGGTGACTGGAGAACAGGACGCAGCAGCCGGCCGCGGCCTGCTCGGCCAGCACGCCCGCGATGGCGTCGATCCCCGGTGGGTCCAGCCCGGCCAGCGGCTCGTCGAGGAGGAGGAGCTCGGCCCCGTGGACCAGGGCCGCGGCCAGCTGGATGCGCTGCTGGTTGCCGTGGGACAGCGTCTCCACCTTGACGGCGGCTTTGTCGGCCACTCCCAGGCGATCCAGCCAGGCGCGTGCGGACTCTCGGGCGTCGATGCGGCTCAACCCGTGCAGCTGACCCAGATACTCGAGCTGCTCCCCGACGAGCATCCCGGGGTACAGGCCGCGCTCTTCGGGCATGTAACCGAATCGGCGGCGGTCCGCCTGCCCGACCACATGACCACTCCACCGGACCTCGCCGGCGTCGAGGTCGGTGAGGCCGAAGACGGTCCGCATGGCGGTGGTCTTGCCGGCCCCGTTCGGCCCGAGGAAGCCGACGACCTGTCCGGAGGGCACCGAGAAGGAGAGACCGTCGAGGGCGGTCACCGGACCGAAGTGGCACCGCAGCCCTTGGAACTCCAAGAGGGCGCCCATTTGCTCAGCCTAACGATGCAGGCGGCCGGGATTCTATGGGCAGGAGTGTCGCGCCGCAGGTGTCATGTCGGGTCCCCGAGGCGTGCCTCACGCCTCCTCGATGGCCCGGGTCTCGTCGGCCAGGAAGCTCTCGGGGTCGTTCGCCCGTCGCACCAGCATGTCGTGGAGCTCGGGATGGGTGAGAACGAGGAAGGTGTTGTTGCGGATGGCGTCGACCACCATGGCACCGACCGACGTCGCGTCGATGAGGTTCATCCCTTTCATCGGCGGCCGCATCCTGATCGGAGCGCCGGAGAACGTGACGTGCTGGTGGATGTTGGTGGCCACCGGTCCCGGGCACAGGCAGGTCACCCCGACATTGCGGGGATGGAGGTAGAGGGCGAGCGCCTCGGAGAGCGCCACCACCGCTGCCTTGCTGACCGAGTAGGGCGTCCGCTCGTAGGCGTAGGCGAAGAGGCCGGCGGCCGAGGCGGTGTTGACGATGTGCCCGCTGCCCTGCTCGAGCAGGAGGGGAATGAAGATGGCGTTGCTGCGGACCACCGAGAGCAGGTTGGTGCTCATGCACCGCTCCCACTCCTCGACTGGAATCTGCTCGGGTAGCCCGGCCGAGACGACGCCGACGTTGTTCATCACGATGTCCACGTGGCCGAGCCGCCTCAACATCACGTCCCGGGCCGACTCGAAGACCTCCTGGTCGTTCACGTCGAGCTCCATGCCGATGCAGTCGGTGCCCCGCCAGCTGGCCTCGTCGGCGACGTTCATCGCCCGGTCACGGTCGATGTCGGCCACCACCACGTGCACGCCTTCGGCGGCCAGGCCGAGTGCGGTGGCCCGGCCGATCCCGCTCCCGCCGCCGGTGATGAAGGCGACCTTGCCCGCCAGATGCTCCATCAACACCCTCCGATCGGGTCTCGGCGCTGCACGGACGCATCTTTTCAGGTCTGCGGGCTGCCGTGGGCCAAGCGCGCCGGTCCACCAGGGAGGCCCACCCCGCGCCGGGGGATGCCCCGTTCCCGGTCAGCTCCCCGCCAGCACCTGCTTCATGTGGGCGACGGCCTTGTCTTGGGCGTCATGGGTCTGGCGCTCGATGAAGCGCTCCACGATGGGGCCGGCGCCGAAGATCTTGACCCTGGCCTCCAGTTCGAACTGCTGGCGGCACCCGCGCCCGTGGTCCTCGACGTGGACCGATCCGCTGATCTTCGTCTTGTCGGCCATGGTGCTGGGAGTGACGGTGAAGGTCGAGGTGCCGGTGGCGGGGTCGAAGGTGCTCTCCTCGACGGTGATGATCTCCTCGCCGAAAAGCTTCTTCACCGGTCCGGGGGCGTCGGGTCGTTGGCCGTAACGCAGGGTGCGACGCAGGCCGGTCTCGAGATCGCCCTCCTGCTCGATGACCTCGGCACTGGTCGAACCCAGGGCATCGAGGTGCAGCCTGGTCGTGTAGTCCGGGTCGAAGTACAGGGCCCAAAAGTCGGCGGCGGGACAGTCGAACTCGTAGTCGAGCTTCAGCTTCATGTGACCCAGCATCGCGCGGGGCCGTCCACGCCGCCCGCCCGACCGGAGGTCAGCCGTCGAGATCGATCCGCAGATGGTGCGAGAGGTCGCCGGCGAGGTCGACGAGCATGTGACGGCCGGAGAACCGCCAGCGCCCTTCGGCCCGCTCGAAACGGTCGCGGTAGCGGCCGGCGATCACCGGTTGGAGGGCAAGTTCCCCCGGGACGGCCTGCAGCACGGTGAAGTACGACCGGGCCGCGGCCGTGCATCCTGTCGGCGCCACCTCGACGATCACGTTGGTGGTGACGTGCTTGGTCAACGGGGTCCCGTCGCCGTGACGTAACGTCCCCCGCTCGTAGAGGGACTGGACGGCCTGGCGCCCCCGCACGACGGTGTCGTACCCCTCGAAGGTGAGCTCGGCCCCGGCCATGAGGTCGGCCAGCCCGGCAAAGTCGCCGGCGTCGATCCGCTCGGCGTAGGCGAACAGCAGGGTGGTGATCTCGTCGCGGTCGTCGGCCGCCCGCCGGCCCGTCGGTTCCTCAGCCACCGGTCAGCCGCCCCGGGACTCGGGCCAGCCGGCTGGGCCTGCCCCGGCGCCGCTCGGCGCGGTCGGCCGCCCTCGTCGCCAGCAGGGCGGCGTTCACTCCCAGCCAGCGCAGGGGCTCGGGCTCCCACCGGGGCGAGCGGTGGTCGACCCACGGCAGTCGCACGAGGTCGCTGTCGACGCCCCTCACCAGGTCGGCCAGGGTGCGGCCGGCCAGGTTGGCGGTGGAGACGCCGTCGCCCACGTACCCGCCGGCCCAAGCGAGGCCGCTCTTGCGGTCGAGGCCGACCGAGGGGCGCCAGTCCCGTGGCAGGCCGAGGGCCCCGCCCCAGGCATGGGTGATCTCCACCCCGGCCAGGGCCGGGAAGAGCTCGGTCAGCGTCCGGGCCAGGGCACGGTGGACCCGCGGCACCCGGTCGAAGGCCGGGCGCACGGCCGAGCCGTAGTGGTAGGGGGCGCCGCGGCCGCCGAAGGCGATCCGCCCGTCCGCCGTGCGCTGGCCGTAGACGATGAGGTGGCGGTGGTCGGAGAAGGTCTGGCGCCGGCCGAGGCCGGCCTGCGACCAGAACCCCTCGTCGAGCGGGGCGGTGGCCACCATCAACGAGTAGGCGGGGGCGAGGGTCCGGCGCTGGCCGGGGAGCGACGGCGTCCACCCCTCGGTGGCCCGCACCACCACGTCGGCCGTGACCGTCCCGGCGAGGGCGCGCACCCGGGGTCGCCGCCCTGCGCCGCCGCCTTCGACGCAGAGGGCAGGGGACCGTTCGAAGACCGTCGCGCCGCGCCGTTCGGCGGCCCTGGCCAGGCCTCGGGCCAGCCGCGCCGGCTGGATGGCCGCGCAGTGGGGCGTGAAGGTGGCCCCCACCACGCCTTCGGCCCCGAGGAGCTCCCTGGCCTCGGCCCCCTCTAGCCAGCGCAGGTCCTCCTCGCCGATCCCGGCGCGGCGGGCGGCCGCCACCGATTGGCGGGCCCGGAGTGCCTGGGCCGCGCCCCGGGCAGCCACCACCGTGCCGCCTTTGGCGTAGTGGCAGTCGATCCCCTCCTCGGCCGCCACCCGGCCGACCTCGTCTACCGCGCCCTGCATGGCGAGGCGCATGGCGTGGGCGGCGGGAGCACCGTGCTCGGCGACCAGGCGGTCGTGGGAGGTGGCGAACAGCGCCGAGCACCAGCCCCCGTTGCGGCCGGACGCGCCGAAGCCCGCCACCTCCGCCTCGAGCACCGCCACCCGCAGCGAGGGATCGGCCAGGACCAGCGAGTGGGCCGTCCACAGCCCGGTGAAGCCGGCACCCACCACCGCCACGTCGACGTCGAGGTCGCCGGGGAGCGACGGCCGCAGTGTCTCCTCCTCGTCGGAGTCGTCCCACCACAGGGAGAGGTGGCCGTAGCCGGCGGCGCCTCGGGCCCGGTGGTCGGTCAGATCCTGCGCCACGCCTCCGACAGCACGTGGCGGAGCACCTCGACCATGAAGTCGATCTCGGTCTGGCCGCAGATGAGCGGGGGGGAAAGCTGGACCACGGGGTCGCCGCGGTCGTCGGCACGGCAGATGAGCCCCGACTCGAAGAGGGCGCCGGAGAGGAAGCCCCGGAGCAGGAACTCGCTCTCGTCGTGGCCGAAGCTCTCCCGGGTCTCCTTGTCCTTCACCAGCTCGATGCCGTAGAAGAAGCCGGCGCCGCGGACCTCGCCCACGATGGGGAGGTCGCCCAGGGACTCCAAGGACGTCCGGAAGGCGTCCTGGGTCGCCTGGACGTGGTGGATGATCCCGTCGCGCTCGAAGACGTCGAGGTTGGCCAGGGCCACCGCGCAGCTCACCGGGTGTCCGGCGAAGGTGAAGCCATGGGCGAAGCTGGCGTCGCCGTGGAGGAACGGCTCCACCAGCCGGTCGCTGGCGATCATGGCCCCGAGCGGGGCGTAGCCGCTGGTGAGCCCCTTGGCCACGGTGATGATGTCGGGCTGGTAGCCGTAGCGGACGGATCCGAAGTACTCGCCCAGCCGGCCGAAGGCGCAGATCACCTCGTCGGAGACGAGCAGCACGCCGTAGCGGTCGCAGATCTCGCGGACCCGATCGAAGTAACCGGGCGGCGGGGGGAAGCACCCGCCGGCGTTCTGGACCGGCTCCAGGTACACGGCGGCGACGGTCTCGGGCCCCTCGCGCTCGATGGCCCGGCCGATCTCGTCGGCCGCCCAGCGCCCGAACGCCACCAGGTCGTCGCCGTGGATCGGGGCACGGTAGAAGTTGGTGTTGGGAACCTTGACGGCGCCGGGCACCAGTGGTTCGAAGGGCGTCTTGAGGGCGGGGATCCCGGTGATCGACAGCGCCCCCATGGTGGTGCCGTGGTAGGCGATGTTGCGGCTGAGCACCTTGGTCCGGTTCGACTCGCCCACCAGCCGGAAGTACTGGCGGGCGAGCTTCCAGGCCGACTCGACCGCCTCGGAGCCGCCGGTGGTGAAGAAGACGCGGTTGCAGTCGCCGGGGGCGAGGGCGGCGATCCGCTCGGCCAGCTCGATCGCCCTCGGGTGGGCGTAGGTCCACAACGGGAAGTACGCCAGCTCCGACGCCTGCTTCGACGCGGCCTCGGCCAGCTCGGTGCGGCCGTGACCGACCTGGCTGGTGAAGAGGCCCGAGAGCCCGTCGAGGTAGCGCTTGCCGTTCTGGTCCCAGACGTAGGCACCCTCGCCGCGCACCATCACCGGCACCTCGTGGTGGGCGCCGTAGGACCCGAGCCGGGTGAAGTGCATCCACAGGTGGCGTTGGGCCCGCTCGCTCAGGGAGTTGTCGTCGACGGTTCCGCTGACAGGTGCCATGTCGCTCATGGGGTCCCCCAGGTGTAGATCTGCTTTGCCAGCTTCAAATAGAGGAAGGTCTCGGTCGACCGCACGCCGGGGATCGAGCGGACGGAGTCGCTCAGGAGGTGCAGGAGGCGGTCGTCGTCCTCGCAGACCACCTCGGCCAGCACGTCGAAGGAGCCGGCGCACATGACCACGTAGTCCACCTCGTCGAGGGCGGCCACCTTGGCCGCCACCTGGCGAGCGTCGCCCTCCACCCTGATCCCGACCATTGCCTGGCGGTTGAAGCCCAGTTGGAGGGGGTCGGTCACCGCCACGATCTGGATGACCCCGTGCTCGCGAAGTCGCTGCACACGTCGCCGCACGGCGGCCTCGGAGAGGCCGACCTCTTCGGCGATCGCCCCGTATGGGCGCCGGCCGTCCTTCTGGAGGGCCTCGATGATGGACCGGTTCGCCTGGTCGAGCAGCGGCGCGGCCGACTGGCCGCCGTCGTCGACGTCGGGGTCCTCGTTCGTGTCGCGGTCGGCGGGCATCTCGATCCTCTCTCGGCCCCGGGCCGCTGTCGGAGAGTGACGCACCCGTGGGGGTCGGCGCCCTGCACCTCGGTCCGGCGGCCGGCTCGCGCCGGATTTCGCCTCCGTCGGATTCTGTCACATATGCCATCTAGGTCAAGTGGATTCGGCGCCGGACGGGCAAAATGATGCTAAAAACCTTGTCATCGTCCGATCCCTCTGTGATCCTGTACCCGGGACGGCTCGGCCGACGTCCGGGCCTCGACGCTTCGGTGCGCCCGCGCCAGCCCGGCCGGTCGCGGCAACCGAAGGCCGACGAGGGCTGGGAGGCTGATGTGGTCGGAGAGGACGCTGGGTCGTTGCGGGAGCTCTGGAACTTCATCGACGGAGAACGCGTGGAGGCCGCCGATGGGCCGACGGCGCCGGTCGTCGACCCGAGCACCGGACGTCCGTTCGCCGAGGCCCCGGTCTCGGGTCCGGCCGATGTCGACCGGGCGGTGCGCAGCGCCGCCGCCGCCTTCGCTCAGTGGAGGCGCACCACCCCCTCGGAGCGCAGCCTCGCCCTCATCCGCATCGCCGACGCCATCGAGGCCCACGCCGAGGAGCTGGTGGCGGCCGAGTGCGAGAACACGGGCAAGCCGTTCGCCCTCACCATGTCCGAAGAGGTCCCGCCGATGGTGGACCAGATCCGCTTCTTCGCCGGCGCCGCACGGCTGCTCGAGGGGAGGTCGGCCGGCGAGTACATGGCCGGCCACACCTCCTACATACGACGCGAGCCCGTCGGGGTGTGCGGTGCGGTGACCCCGTGGAACTACCCCATGATGATGGCCGTCTGGAAATGGGCGCCGGCACTGGCCGCCGGCAACACGATGGTGCTCAAGCCCTCCGACACGACGCCGGTCTCCACCCTGCTCCTCGCCGAGATCGTCGCCGAGTTCGTCCCGCCCGGGGTGCTCAACGTGGTGTGCGGCGACCGGGACAGCGGGAGGGCCCTGGTGGAGCACCCCACCCCGGCCATGGTGTCGATCACCGGCAGTGTCCGGGCCGGCATGGAGGTGGCCACCTCGGCCGCCGTCGATCTCAAGCGCGTCCACCTGGAGCTCGGCGGCAAGGCCCCGGTCATCGTCTTCGACGACGCCGACGTGGAGGCCACCGCCTCCGGGGTGGCCGGCGCCGCCTTCTTCAACGCCGGCCAGGACTGCACGGCCGCCACCCGCGTCCTGGCCGGTCCGCGGGTCCACTCGGACCTGCTGGAGGCGCTCGTCGAGCAGGCCAGGGGGCAGAGGGTGGGGGGGACCTCGCTCGAGGACGCCGACTACGGGCCGCTCAACAATGCCGGGCAGCTCAACCGGGTGCGCGGGTTCCTCGAGCGCGTGCCGGGCCACGCTCGTGTCCTTACCGGCGGCGAGCCAGTCGGCGACCAGGGCTACTGCTTCGCCCCGACCGTCGTGGCCGGCGTGCGCCAGGAGGACGAGTTGGTCCAGCAGGAGGTGTTCGGGCCAGTGATCACCGTCCAGGAGTTCGACGGAGAGGCCGAGGCCCTCGAGTGGGCCAACGGGGTGCGGTACGGGCTGGCCTCCAGCGTCTGGACGAAGGATCACGGCCGGGCCATGCGCATGGCCCGTGACCTCGACTTCGGCTGCGTGTGGATCAACACCCATATCCCGCTCGTGGCCGAGATGCCCCACGGGGGCTTCAAGCACTCGGGGTACGGCAAGGACCTGTCCGTCTACGGGTTCGAGGACTACACCCGCGTCAAGCACGTCATGAGCAACATCGAGGAGTAGATGACGAGGGCCGGAGGAGGACCACAGTGATCGTCGGCGTCCCCAAGGAGGTCAAGGAGGACGAGTACCGCGTGGCCATCACCCCGGCGGGGGTGCGTGAGCTGACCTCCCACGGTCACACGGTCTGGGTGGAGAAGGGCGCGGGTGAGGGCTCCTCCATCTCCGACGGGAAGTTCGTGGCGACGGGGGCCACCATGGTGGCCGACCCCGACGAGATCTGGTCGACCGCCGACCTCATCCTCGGGGTGAAGGAGCCGGTCGAGTCCGAGTATTCGCGCCTCGGCCTCCGCCGGGGCCAGGTCCTCTTCACCTACCTCCACCTGGCCGCCTCCCGGCCGTGCACCGACGCACTGCTCGCCGCGGGCAACACCGCCATCGCCTACGAGACGGTGCGCCTGCCCGACGGCTCCCTGCCCCTGCTCACGCCGATGAGCGAGGTGGCCGGGCGCATGGCGCCGTTCATGGGGGCCCACCACCTCATGAGCCCGTCCGGCGGCCGGGGCACGCTCATCTGCGGAGTGCCCGGGGTCCAGTGCGCCAAGGTGGTGATCCTCGGGGCCGGGGTGGCCGGCATGGCGGCGGCCACGCTGGCCGTGGGCATGCACGCCAACGTCTTCATCCTCGACCGCAACCTCGAACGGCTCCGCCAGGTCGACCACCACTTCCGCGGGGCGCTCGAAACGGTGGCGTCCTCGACCCACGCCATCGAGGAGGTCTGCGTCGACGCCGACCTCGTCATCGGGGCGGTGCTGGTGGTCGGGGCCCGGGCGCCCAAGCTCGTCTCCGACGATCTGGTGGCCCGAATGCCGGCGGGCTCGGTGCTGGTCGACATCTCGGTCGACCAGGGCGGCTGCTTCGAGTCGACCCGGCCCACCACCCACTCGAGCCCGACCTACGAGGTGAACGGCTCCATCTTCTACTGCGTGGCCAACATGCCCGGAGCCGTGCCCCACAGCTCCACCCACGCCCTGGTGAACGCCACCCTCCCCTACACCCTGGCGATCGCCGAACGGGGCTGGCGGGCGGCGGTGGCCGACGACCCCGCCCTGGCCCTCGGCGTCAACGTGGTCGAGGGCTCGGTGGTCTGCGAGCCGGTGGCCGAGGCGCACGGCCTGCCCCACACCCCGCTCGCCTCTGTGCTCTGAGCGCCCGTCGCGACCTCTACGCTGTCCCCGCATGCCCGACGAGCCCCTCACCCTGATGGCCGTGCACGCCCACCCCGACGACGAGGGGTCGACCACCGGCGGCGTCCTCGCCCGCTACGCCGACGAGGGGGTGCGGACGGTCCTGGTCACGTGCACCAACGGGGAGCTGGGTGACGGGCCGGGCGGCGCCAAGCCCGGTGAGCCGGGCCACGACACGGCAGAAGTGGTGGGGCTGCGCCGCAAGGAGCTCGAGGAGAGCTGCCGGGTGCTGGGCGTCGAACACCTCGAGCTCCTCGGCTACCACGACTCTGGGATGATGGGCTGGCCCCAGAACGAGGCGCCCCACGCCTTCTGGAACACCCCGGTGGACGAGGCGGCGGCGAAGTTGGCCGAGCTAATGGACCGCTACCGCCCGCAGGTGGTCGTCACCTACGACGAGCACGGCTTCTACGGCCACCCCGACCATATCCAGGCCAACCGGGTCACCCTGGCCGCTGCCGAGGCCACCGGGATCCCCCGGCGCGTCTACTACACGGCCCTTCCGCGCTCGGCCATCGCCGGCTTCGCCGAGACGGTACGCGCCATGGGGGTGGAGTTCCCCGAGCCGGTCGACGAGGACCCCGAGTTCGGAACCCCCGACGAGCTCATCACCACCACCATCGACTGCTCGGCCGTGACCGGCCGCAAGTTCGACAGCCTGGCCGCCCACGCCAGCCAGTCTGACAACATCTTCTTCTTGAACCTGGGCCGTGAGGTCTTCGCCTCCCTGTTCGGCGAGGAGATGTTCGTGCGGGCCTGGGACCGGACCGGCACGCCGGTCCCCGAGGACGACCTCTTCTCCGGTCTGCGCTGATCAGCCGGGCTCGGTGCCCAGCACCGAAACGAAGGAGACCATCTCCCCCGGGTAACCGCCCAGGTTGTGGGTGAGGGCGAGGGTGCGGTCGGTGCGCAGCTGGCGTTCGGGGGTGGCCTCGCCCCTGAGCTGCAGCCAGCACTCAAATATCATGCGCAGCCCCGAGGCTCCCACCGGGTGGCCGAAGCTCTTCAGCCCCCCGTCGGGGTTGACCGGCAGCTCGCCGTCGAGGGCGAACGTCCCGGCCAGCACCTCCTTCCAGGCCGTGCCCCGCTCGGCGAAGCCCAGGTCCTCCATGAGGACCAGCTCGGTCGGGGTGAAGCAGTCGTGCACCTCGGCCATGGCCAGCTGGCGCCGGGGGTCGGTGATGCCGGCCTGGAGGTAGGCGTCGGCCGCCGCCGCCTCGCACTCGGGGAAGTGGGTGTAGTCGTAGCCGGGGTCGATCAGCCCCGAGCCGCTCCCGGCGGCAAAGGAGAGCGCCTTGATGTAGAGGGGCCTGTCGGTGTAGCGCAGGGCATCCTCGGCCCGGACCACCACGGCGGCCGCCGCCCCGTCGGCCACCCCGGCACAGTCGAAGACCCCGAGCCGCCCGGCCACCCGGGGCGAGGCGCAGATCGTCTCCTTGGAGACCTCGCGGCGGAACTGGGCCCGAGGGTTGCGTGCCCCGTTGGCGTGGTTCTTGGCTGAGATGGCGGCGAGCACGTCGGTCATCTGGTCGTCGGCCACCCCGTACTTGGCCGCATAGGCCGGGGCGACCATGGAGAACATGGCGGCCGCGGTCAGGGTCCGTGCGGTCCCGTCACCGGGCGGGGCCGGGGCGTTCAGCCCCTGGAAGCCGCTGTCCTTCACCTTCTCCGCACCGACCGCCATGGCGACGTCGTAGGCGCCGGAGGCCACCGCGTAGGCGGCGGCGCGCAGGGCCTCGGAGCCGGTGGCGCAGTAGTTCTCCACCCGGGTCACGGGCTTGGCCTGCAGCTGGAGGGGCCGGGCCAGGGTGATGCCGCTCATGCCGCCCTGGGCGGTGCCGATCCAGTAGGCGTCGACGTCGTGCTTGGTAACGCCGGCCGAGGCGAAGGTGTCCTGGGCCGCCTCGATGACCAGGTCGTCGAACCCCTTGTCCCACCGCTCGCCGAAGCGGGTGCAGCCCATCCCCACGATGGCCACCCGGTCACAGATGCCGTGCGAGGCCATCAGCCCCCTCCTCCCACCCGAAGCCTTCGGACCGGGCGGCCCTTCCAGAAGTAGTCGTGGATGCCGTCGGCCGTGTAGAGCCGTCGGAAGGTCATCTCCAGCCGGTCGCCCACCGCCAGCCGGTCGGCGTTGACGTCGGTGAGCTCCAAGGGGAACCGCCCGCCGCCCTCGAAATCGACGACGGCGAAGACGACGGGGGGGCTGGGGGAGTAGGCCATCCGGTCCACCGTGAAGGCCACCACCGTCCCCACGGCGTCGGCCATGGGCACCGGCTCCATGTCGTCGACGGCGTCGCCCTGCATCGAGACGCGGGCCGGGGGGAGGTGGAGGGCCCCGCTGGTGCGGTCCCTCGAGCCCACGAACCCGAACTTCCAGTCCTCGCTCCGCCAGGCGGCCGTCGACGAGACGCGCTCGGGCCCGGGGCGCCGTGGCGGCTCCAGGGTGAGCATGCCGCGCCAGGCGAGGAAGGTGCCGTAGGAGACGTCGGCCCCGGTCGCCACCTGATCGGCCACGGTCCGGCTCGGTCGCCACTCGGCGAGGGCCCCGGTGGTTCGGACGATGACGACGTCGGCCCCGTCGGCCAGATGGACGAGGGCGAGCACCCTGCCCGCCTCCACGGTGCCTTCCGCCTGGTCCGCCGCCTCGGCCTCGAGCATCGAGGTGAGCAGGAGAAGGGGGTGGGCGGTGCCGGACTGGCCGACGGTCTGCGACAGGTCGTCGGCCAGCGCGGTCTGCTCGACCCCGAGCCGGCCGACCAGGGACCTGGAGGCCCGGCCGTGCATGCCGGTCACCGCCACCGCCGAAACCTCGGCCGCCTGGACCCCGGCGTCCTTGAGGGCGCGGTGCCAGGCGTCGGTCCCCAGCTCGAGGTAGCGGGTCTCGCCGAACCGCTCCTCCCACAGCTTGGCCCGCTGCTCGCCCGGCGCCCGCCACCGGTCGGTGAACTCGTCGGTGGCCGAGGCGCCCCCCAGGTGCTCGGCGAGCAGCGGCGC
Organism: Acidimicrobiales bacterium; assembly: GCA_052145775.1. Taxonomy (GTDB): domain Bacteria; phylum Actinomycetota; class Acidimicrobiia; order Acidimicrobiales; family RAAP-2; genus CAVYPR01. Next base: position 34,056 of record JBKQNY010000007.1, on the reverse strand, counting down.
GCCCGCCCCGGCGTCCCCCACCACCACGGCGGCCGCCGCGTCCCCGCCCGCCGACTCGTCGCCGCCGGTGGGCAGGCCGTCGCGGCGGTCCGACGCCACCACCAGCACCGACCCGGTGCCGGCCAGCGCGGCGACGAAGGCTCCCATCCCCGAGCGCAGCGCCCCGCCAAAGTCGAAGGCCGGCACGTCGGGAGGGAGCCGGAGCGCCCGGTGGACGGCGGTGGCATTGGTCTTGTCGAGGTAGGCCGGGTTGGCGGTGGCGAACCACAGGGCCCCCGGCGCCTGGGCCGGGCCCGCCCGGAGGGCCAGGCGTGCCGCCTCGACCCCCATGGTCGTCGTGTCCTCGTCGTGGGAGGCCACGGCCCTCGCACCGCGCCCGCCCCCCGAGCCGAGGAAGGTGGCGATCTCCGTGCGCGCCAGCCGCCGGTAGGGGACGTAGCCGGCGGCCGCGGTGACTCCACGCACGGACGAGAGCGTAGCCGTCGGCCGGACGGATCTGACTGGCCGTCAGGTGCAGATCAGGGGCGAGAGGGTGCTTGCCAGAAGGGACCCACCTATAGCATCGCAAGGCATGAGTGACACCCCGGGGCAGGTGCGCCCCGCCCCCCGGAGGGATGCCGTCTTCAGCGACCCGGTGCTCCGGCGGCTGTCGATCGTCGTCATCCTCGGCGCCGTCATGTCGATCCTCGACACGACGATCGTCAACGTCGCCCTCGACACCCTGGCCCGGGAGTTCCACACGTCGATCTCCACGATCCAGTGGGTCACCACCGGCTACCTCCTCGCCCTGGCCATCGTGATCCCGATGTCGGGGTGGACGGTCGAGCGGTTCGGGGCCAAACGCACCTGGATCACGTCGCTCGTCTTGTTCACCGTGGGGTCGGCCCTCTGCGGCCTGGCCTGGTCGTCGGAGAGCCTGATCTTCTTCCGGGTGCTCCAGGGGGTCGGTGGCGGCATGATCATGCCCGTCGGCCAGACGATCATGGCCAGGGCCGCCGGACCCCAGCGGATGGGGCGGGTGATGTCCATTCTCGGCGTGCCCACCCTGCTGGCGCCGATCATCGGGCCGGTGCTGGGCGGTCTGATCATCGACAACGCCAGCTGGCGGTGGATCTTCTACGTCAACGTGCCCATCGGGATCCTGGCCATCGCCCTGTCGGCCGTCTTCCTCTCCCCCGGCGGGCGCACGGACGCCGGCCGCTTCGACTTCCTCGGCATGGCCCTGCTCTCCCCGGGGCTGGCCTTGCTCGTCTACGGCCTGTCGGAGGCCGGAGGGGGGAGCGGATTCGGCAGCACCACGGTCATCGCCTGCATGGCCATAGGGGTCGTGCTGGTGGCCGCATTCGTCCTGCACGCCCTGCGGGTCGACCGCCCGCTGCTCGACATGCACCTGTTCAAGGACCGCGGCTTCGCCGTGTCCAACGTGGCCATCTTCATCTTCGGCGGGGCGCTCTACGCCGGCATGATCCTCCTGCCGCTCTACTCGCAGGTGGTGAGGGGGGACAGCGCGCTGGTCGCAGGCCTGTTGCTTGCGCCCCAGGGCATCGGGGCGATGATCACCATGCCCTACGGCGGGAAGCTCACCGACCGTATCGGGGCCGGCACCGTCGTCCCCATCGGCATGGCCGTCTTCTTGCTCGGGACCCTGTTCTTCACCCAGCTCGGCCCCGACACCAGCTACACCTGGATCTGCCTCTCGCTCTTCATCCGAGGGATGGGCATGGGGTGGGTGATGATGCCGCTCATGGCCGCCGCCTACGCCAACCTGACCCGCACACTCGTGCCCCGGGCCACCACCACCCTCAACATCATGATGCGGGTCGGCGGGTCGTTCGGCACCGCACTGGTGGCGGTGGTGCTGCAGCGTCAGGTGACCTCGAGGCTGCCCCATCTGCCGAGCATCCTGGGCTCGGTCCCCTCGTCGATCACGGTGAAGCCCCCGCCGGCCGTGGCCCAGCAGCTGGCCAACTCCTTCGGCGACACCTTCTGGGTGGTGGCAGCCATGACCGCGGTGGGGCTGGTGGCCACGCTGCTGCTGCCCAAGGGCCGGCCCGGCCACCCGGTCGCCCCCGAGCGGGGCGACGTCCGGCCGGCGCCGGTGGCGGCCCCGCTGACCGACTGACGGGCGACGGGGCCGCGGCCGTCACCCTATGATGCCGTCCGGATCTGACGAGGCGTCAGATCGGATGCCCGGGCCGGGCGCAGCGCGGAGGCACCACCATGAACTTCGAGTTCTCACCGGAGCAGACGGCGTTCGTCAAGGAGGTCGAGCAGTTCCTCGACGCCCACGCCGACCCCGAGGTGTTCGACGTCACCCGCGAGAACATGGCCCAGATCGTCGACACCCCCAAGCGCCGCGCCTTCATGGCCGAGATGGGCACCCAGGGTTGGCTGGGCATGACGTGGCCCGCCGAGTACGGGGGCAAGGAGGGCGAGGGCGTCTACGAATACCTGCTCAACGAGCAACTGGCGCGCCGGGGCGGCCCCCAGATCGGCAAGGGCGTGGGCATCGTCGGCAAGACCATCATCCGCCACGGCAGCGAGAAGATGAAGCAGGAGTTCCTCCCCAAGATCCTGCGCAACGAGGTCGAGTTCGCCGTCGGGTACTCCGAGCCCAACGCCGGCTCCGACGCCGCCTCCATGCAGCTGAAGGCCACCAAGGTGGAGGGCGGCTGGGTGCTCAATGGCCAGAAGACGTGGACCACCTCGGCCCACTTCGCCGAGTGGTACTGGGTCGGGGCCCGAACCGACCCTGAGGCGCCCAAGCACGCGGGGATCACCTTGTTCCTCGTGCCCATCGACCAGCCGGGCATCACCGTGAACGCCATCTGGACCATGGGAGACGAGCGGACGAACGAGGTCTTCCTCGACGACGTGTTCGTCCCCGACGACTACGTGGTGGGGGAGCTGAACAAGGGGTTCCAGTACATCTCCGAGGCGCTCGACCTAGAGCGGTTCACGATGTTCACCTTCTCGCCCATCGCCCAGCGGCTGGAGCTGCTCATCGAGTACGTGAAGACGTCCAGCCGCGACCAGAAGCCGCTGCGCGACGACCCCGTGGTCCGCCGGCGCATCGCCCAGCTGGCCACCGAGGCCGAGGTGGCGCGCGTCATCGGCCTGAAATTCGTGTTTGAGTCGTCGAAGGGCGGGGCGGCGCCCACCACCGAGGCATCCGAGTACAAGCTCTACGCCACCGAGCTCTCCAAGCGCCTGGCCGACGCCTCCATGGACATCGGCGGGCCGGGCAGCCAGTTGAGGGTGAAGACGCAGGGCGCGCCGATGGAGGGCCGGGCCGAGTCCACCTACCGCTACACGGTGATCGACACCATCGGCGGCGGGACCTCCGAGGTGCAGAAGAACATCATCGCCCGACGCAAGCTCGGGCTGCCCAAGAACTTCTAGTCCAGCCGACCCGATGCCGAGCCCCACCGCAGCCGAGCCCGTCGCGCCGGCAGCCCGCGGACCGCTGGCCGGCGTCACCGTGCTCGACCTGGCCAGCGTGGGGCCGGCGGCCCGCTGCACGCGCCTGCTGGCCGACTACGGGGCCGACCTGGTGAAGGTGGGGCCGGTCCCCGGCGACGCGGGGACGCAGATCGCCCCGCCCTTCTTCGCCTACAGCGGCCAGCGCGGGGCCCGTCGGGCGCTGCTCGACCTGAAGGCCGAGGCCGGCCGCCGGGCCTTCCTGGCCCTGGCCACCGGCGCCGACGTGGTGGTCGAGAGCTACCGACCCGGCGTGGCCGACCGGCTGGGCGTCGGCTACCAGGCGGTCTGTGAGGTCAACCCAGGGGTCGTCTACTGCTCGACCTCGGGCTACGGACAGTCCGGGCCGCGCTCGGGCTGGGCCGGGCACGACCTCGACTACCTGGCCGTGGGGGGCTACCTGGCCTCGACGGGGCCCCGGGCCGACGGCGGACCGCCGATCCCGGGGGCCACGGTGGCCGACGCCGCCGCCGGCGGGATGCAGGCGGCCCTGGCGGTGACCGCCGCGCTCTACGCGCGCCGCGCCACCGGCCAGGGCGCCCACCTCGACGTCTCGGTGGCCGACGGCGTCCTGTGGCTGATGTCGCTCGCCGTCGACGAGCACCTGGCCACCGGGTCCGAGCCGGGACCCGGCCACGACATCCTCTCCGGCCGCTTCGCCTGCTACGACACCTACCGCGCCGGCGACGGGGGCTGGCTGGCCGTGGCCGCCATCGAGCACCGCTTCTTCGCCAACCTCTGCCGGGCCCTCGACCTGGAGCGCTGGGTCGACCGCCAGCTCGACGACGACGCCCAGGCGCAGATCCGGGCGGACTTCGCCGCCGCCTTCGCGGCCCACGGGCGCGACCACTGGGTGGCCCTCCTCTCGGCCGCCGACACCTGCGTGGCGCCGGTGCTCTGCGTCGCGGAGGTGGCCGACGACCCCGGGTTCGCCGGGCGGGGGTCGGTGGTCGAGGCGCGCCACCCCGAGCGCGGGGCCTTCCGCCAGCTGGCGCCGCTACTGGCCGGCATGGTCCGCTCCCCGGGTCCGGTCGATCTGCCCGACCCGTCGTCCTCCGACACCGAGTCGCTCTTGGCGGCGGCCGGCGTCGACGCCGGGACGATCGGCGCCTGGCGGGACGGGGGGGCGATCGCGTGAGCGACCCGATGGCCGAGGTGGCCGAGCTGATCGGGGTCGAGCAGTACCCCGAGGTGGGGGAGTTCCCGGTCGAGCGGGGCTACGTCTGGACGACGTGCGCCTCGGTCGAGAACGGCAACCCCCTGTTCTGGGACGACGAGGTGGCCGAGGAGGTGACCGGCGGCCCGATCGCCCCGCCCACCATGCTCTCGGTCTGGTTCCGCCCGCACCACTGGGCGCCGGGCCGCGCCCAGGCCGCGCTGCCGCTGCAGGTGCACTTCGACCTGAAGGCCAGGCTCGGACTGCCCGAGGCGGTCATGACCGACAACACCATCACCTTCTACGAGCCGGTGCGTCCGGGGGACCGGCTCCGCACCCACCAGGTGCTGCGCAGCGTGAGCGAGGAGAAGACGACCAAGCTCGGGACCGGGCGCTTCTGGGTCATCGAGGTCGTCTACACCAACCAGCGGGACGAGCTGGTGGGGGTCGAGTCCTACACCGGCTTCGGCTACCGCCGCGACGGGGCGACGCCGTGACCCCGCGCCTCGTGCTCTCCGACGTCGCCGCCGGGCAGGCCCTGCCCGAGCTCCGCTACGACGTGACGGCCACCACGGTGGTCCTCGGGGCCCTGGCCAGCCGGGACTGGCGGCCGATGCACCACGACAAGGACTTCGCCGTCGAGCGCAACGGCACCCGGGACATCTTCTTGAACACCCCGAACCAGGCGGCCTGGTTCGAGCGGTACCTGACCGACTGGACCGGCCCCCACGGCCGGCTGGGCAGGGTGACGTTCACCATGAAGGGCTCGGTCTTCCCGGGCGACACCATGGCGCTCAGGGGCACCGTGACCGGCACCGAGGTGGACGAAGTGGGGTGCGGCTGGGCGGAGGTGGCCGTCGAGCTCGCCGTCGACGGCGAGGTGAAGACGACGTGCCGGGCCCGGGTGGCCCTGCCCATCGAGAAGGACGACAACCCCTGGACGCGCCGGGCCGACCGGTGGCGACCGTGAACCGGAGGTGACCTGACCGTGCTGGACCTGGACTTCAGTCCCGAGCAGCAGCTGCTGGCGACGACCACCCGTGACGTGCTGGCCCGCCACTGCCCGCTCGAGGTGGTGCGCCGGATGGAGGACGACCCGATCGGCTACCCGGCCGCCCTCTGGCGCCAGCTGGGCGAGCTCGACCTGGTGGGCCTGCTCCTGCCCGAGCCCTACGGCGGCTCGTCCATGACGCTCCTCGAGGGCGTCGCCCTCTACCAGGAGCTGGGCCGGGCGCTCGCCCCCACCCCCCACTTCCCCTCGGCCGTCATGTGCGGGGGCGCGTTGGCCCTGGCCGGCAGCGAGGAGCAGAAGGAGCGATGGCTGCCGCCCGTCGCCTCGGGAGAGGCTGTGCTCACCCCCGCGTGGCTCGAGCCGGGCGGCGCCTTCTCGCCGCTGGGTGTGCAGCTCCGGGCGGAGGCGTCGTCGGGGGGCTTCGTGCTGAGGGGCACCAAGCGCCACGTCACCTTCGCCAAGGCCGCCGACCGGCTGGTGGTGTTGGCCCGCACCGGCGAAGGGCCGGCCGACGTCGACCTGTTTCTGGTGGATCCGTCGGCACGGGGCGTGACCCTGGCCCAGCAGTTCTCGATCGCCTCGGACTGCCAGTACGACGTCGTGCTCGAGTCGGTCCACGTCGGCGAAGCCGAGCGGATCGGCGGCGCGGGGTCGGGATGGGCCACCTGGTCCGAGGTGCTCCAGCCCGGGCTGGTCCTCCTGGCCGCCCAGGCCATCGGCGGGGCCCGCCAAGCGCTCGACATCACGGTCCAGTACGCCAAGGACCGCCGCCAGTTCGACAAGCCGCTCGGCGCCTTCCAGGCGATCGCCCACTACCTCTCCGACGCGGTGACGACCGTCGACGGCGGGGAGCAGCTTGTCCACGAGGCAGCGTGGGCCGCCGCCGAGGGCCGGCCCCTCGACCGCCTGGCGCCGATGTCCAAGCTCTTCGCCTGCCGCACCTTCCGGGACGTGACGGCCATGGCCCAGCAGGTCTTCGGGGGCATCGGCTTCACCCTCGACTTCGACATCCAGCTCTACTTCCGCCGGGCCAAGCAGCTCCAGCTCAGCTGGTCCGACACCAGCGCCCTGGAGGAGGCGGTGGCGGCCGCCGTGCTCGACTGACTCCCGGGCTCTACTGACTCCCGGGCTCGTCCCGGAGGTGTGCGAGGCTGCGGCGCCCGCGACCGCGCCCTTCCAAAAGGGAACGAGGTCTGCTCACCCGCCTACCCGATGCGATGCGGGCTGCAATGCGGGCGCGAGCCTTGGTGGGCTACGCCAGGGTGCGGAGGAGGACGGCTGCGAATTCCCTCGGCTCGCTGACGAAGCCGGTGTGTCCCCCTGGGAAATCGATCAGGTGCGTGCCCAGTCGCTCGGCGAGCGCGACGGCGGTGCGCTGAGGGAACTCGCCCTTGGAGGACGATCCCCCGCCGACGATGAGCCGGGACGGCGCCGCCCGGAGGGCGGAGAAGTCTGGCTGGTAGAGGGCGATGGGCAGGAGGCCATGGCCGAAGAAGCGCCCGCTCGTCGCCATCACCTCGGCCGACGGCTGCTGCGCATCGACGGCGTCGTCCTGGTGGCGGGTGTCCATGCCGGTGAAGGAGGAGAACTTCTCCCAGGCGGCGCCGACGCCGAGGTCGCGGTACGTGTCGTAGATCTCCTGCATGCCGGCGCGTGCTTCTTCGGCTTCGGGCAGGAGCAGGGTGAGCGGCGGCTCGTGGGCGACGAGGCTTTCAACGTGGTCGGGGTGGCGGGCGACCAGCGCCAGGCCCGTGACCGCACCCCCGCTGCTGCCGAAGACCCGCGCGGGCACCGTGCCGACCGCATCGAGGACGCAGCGTGCGTCGTCGGCCAGCAGGTCCGGGTCGGCGTCCTGGTCGGGGTCGTCGATCGTGCTGCGGGCGAACCCTCGCGGGTCGTAGGTGACGACGGTGTAGGCCTCGGCGAGAAATGGCGCGATCGAGGCGAACCCCGAGATGCCCATCGGGTGGCCGACCAGCATGAGCGCGGGACCCGAGCCCTGCACCTCGAAGTACAGACGCGCCCCGGGGACATCCAGCGTGTGGCCCGTCGGTGGCGACATCTCCTCACTCCTCGGTCGGGGGCTCAGGCCATGCTGCCAGGCCGACGTGATCCCGTATCGTCACGCGGTGGCCGATGCGCAATTTGAGCTCCCTCGCCTCGCCGAGATCTACGACCCGCTCGAGCCCGACCGATCGGACCTTGAGGCCTACCGTGCCATCGTGGACGACTTCGGCGCGGAGCGGGTGCTCGACATCGGCTGCGGCACCGGGACGTTGGCCTGCATGCTGGCGGGCCGAGGCGTGGAGGTGACCGGCCTGGACCCCGCTGGCGCCTCGTTGGACGTCGCTCGCCGCAAGCGCGGTGCCGAGCGAGTGACATGGGTGCACGGCGACATGGATGCGCTGCCAGCGCTGCAGGTCGACCTCGCCACCATGACCGGGAACGTCGCCCAGGTCTTCGTTACCGACGACGAGTGGACGGCCACGCTCAGCGCCTGCCACCGGGCGCTGCGGCCCGGCGGCCACCTGGTCTTCGAGAGCCGTATGCCCGAGGACCGGGCGTGGCGTCGATGGACCCGCGAGGAGACCTACACGCGGGCCGTGCTCGAGGGTGTCGGACCGGTCGAGTACTGGGTCGACGTGACCGACGTGCGCCAAGATGTCGTGTCGTTCCGTTCCACGTACCTCTTCAGCATCGACGGTGCCATGTACACCTCGGATTCGACGCTTCGATTCCGAAGCCGCGCTCGGTTCGAGAGCTCACTGGGGGAGGCGGGCTTCGCGGTCATCGACGTCCGGGGGGCTCCAGATCGACCCGGTCGGGAGCTCGTGTTCATCGCCCGCCGTGCCGACTGACGAAGGCTGACCGCCCCGGTCGCCGCGGGATCGGCGCGCCGGCGGTCGAGGGCGCAACCTTCCTGGTGACCGGGCCGCCCGCCGACCGTGGTCGACGGCCACCCGCCCGACGGGAACTCACGGCCGATGCTCACGACGCCAGACGACGCGCAGGGCCGTCCAGGTGTCGTCGACGGCACAGACCTTGTTGTCGACCAAGCCGTGCTCGATCGCCAGCCGGCGGACCACGTGGTCCGTCACGTCGGTCGGGACGCCCGACGACCGCTTCGGCCAGGCGATCCAGAGCCCACCGGACGGGAAGACCGAAGCGGCCAGCCGTTCGAACCGCCGGTGCAGGTGAGAGGAGCTCGTGGCGAACACGAAGGCCACGTCGGCGCTCCCGCGAAGCTGCCGTCTTACCGTGACACTCTCCGGCACGTCGAGCTGAAAATCGGGGGGCGGGCCCAGGAGCACGACGACGGCACCGTCGACGATGCCAAGCTTGCGGGCCAGAGGCGACGGTGAGGAGCCGGCCACGGGCCCATCGTCGCACGCGTCGGATCCACGGGATCGACCACTTCCCGGCTGGATGCCGCCCCGACCCAGTGTCCGGCAATTGAGCGCGTCCTCGCCGTCAGTGAACCGATGAAACCAGCACCTCGGGTTTGGGCGGGGTCTGGTGACCCACTCACGCAAGTGTTCGCGATCGTGGCCTGCGCTCCGACCGGCACCTATGCCACGCTCAGGGCTGACCCCGACTATGCGTGGCAGGGGGCATCCAGGAGCGACCGGTCGCCGATGGCTTCGAACGCGTACGCTCTTGCAAAATTCTGATCCCGGTAACGCTTTTGGAAGACCGGGATCCTTGGGCGAGAGGCGGAGGTGCGTGCGGTGAGCATCAGGCGGCCCAGCTTCTGGCTTCTCCTGTTACCACTGGCGACGGTCGGCGCCATGGCGTTTCCGGTCTCTTCTGGGACGGCGTCGGCAAGTCCTGCGCCGGGGGCGTTGATGGGACCGAAAGTCCTGGGCTGGGGATTCAACGTCCCCTACGGAGTGGACTCCGACGGCACAGCCGTATGGGTCGCAAACGCCGGGGACGACGCAGTGACCGAACTGAATGCCTCCACGGGGGCGCTGGTCAGGGTCATCGAGGGCTCGCAATACGGCTTCGACCGTCCCTTTCGTCTGTGCACCAACGGGACCAGCGTGTGGGTGACCAACGAAACAGGCACACATGTCACGGAGCTGGACGCCTCGAGCGGGGCGCTGGTCAGGGTGATCACAGCGTCCGCCGACGGTTTCGCCGCCCGCGCCGTGTCCTGCCAAGGGGCGCACGTCTGGGTCGCCGGTGGCGAGACGCTCGCCGAACTGAACGCCTCGACAGGGGCGCTGATAAGGGTGGTCAAGGTGCCGATCACAACATTCGACGCGTACGACGTGTCCGCCGACGGCACAACTGTCTGGATGACCGGCACCAATGCTGTGGCCGAGTGGACCGGAACAACGGTAAAGCGGATCCAGGGCTACACATACGGCTTCGACTATCCCGACGCCGTGTCCGCCGTGGGTACACGCGTTTGGGTCACCAACTCGGATGGCACAAGCGTGACCGAGCTGGACGCCTCGACCGGGGCGCTGGTGCAGGTGCTCAAGGGGTCGACATACGGCTTCGACGACCCCAGCGCCGTATCCTCCGACGGCACCCATGTGTGGGTTACCAACGTCGTCCCAGGCACCGGTGTGACCGGCAGCGTGACCGAGCTGGACGCCTCGACCGGGGCGCTCGTGCAGGTGATCAAGGGGTCGACATACGGCTTCGACCACCCCTATGGCGTGGTCTCCGATGGCACCCACGTATGGGTCCCCAACTGGGGTGGAACCAGCGTGACCGAAATGGAGGCCTCGACCGGGAGTCTCGTCCAGGTGCTCAAGGGCTCGACATATGGCTTCTCCACCCCCGACGCCGTGTCCTCGGACGGCACCGACGTGTGGGTCATCAACTCGCGCGACACAACGGTGACCGAGCTGAACGCGTCGACCGGGGCTCTGGTGAAGGTGCTATCTGCGTCCACATACGGCTTTGACGATCCCATGGCCGTGTCCTCCGACGGCACCCACGTGTGGGTGGCCAACGCCGACAACACAACCGTGACCGAACTGGACGCCTCGACCGGAGCGCTGGTGCAGGTGCTCAAGGGGTCGACGTTCGGTTTTTCCTACCCTCACGCACTATCCTCCGACGGCACCCACGTGTGGGTCGCCAACGGTTCTAGCGTGACCGAGCTGGACGCCGCGACGGGCGCGCTCGTGCAGGTGCTCAAGGGTTCGACATACGGCTTCGACGACATCCGTGATGTGTCCTCCGACGGCACCCACGTGTGGATCACCAACTACACATCGGTGACCGAGCTGGACGCCTCGACGGGCGCGCTGGTGCAGAGGATCACAGGCTTCGAACACCCAACCACCGTGTCCTCCGACGGCACCCACGTGTGGGTCATCAACGACGAAAATCCAAAAGTAGTCGCAGACACAACAGTGACCGAGCTGGACGCGTCGACCGGCGCACAGGTGCAGGTGCTTACAGCGACACGCTATGGCTTCGACGACCCCAGCGATCTGAGTTCCGATGGGACACACGTCTGGGTCGCCAACACGGGCAACAACACCGTGACCGAGCTGGACGCGTCGACCGGCGAGCAGGTGCAGGTGCTTACAGCGACACGTTACGGCTTCGACGATCCCACGGCTGTCTCCTCGGATGGTACCCACGTCTGGGTCACGGACACTTATCGCCAGTCGGTGACTGTGTTCCCCGCGTCCACAGGGACGGAGGTCACGGCGCCCGGGAAGCCGGGGAAGCCCACGGCCACCGCCGGCGACGCCAAGGCCAATGTCACCTGGAGCGCACCGACGACAACAGGTGGCAGCCCGGTCACCAAGTACACCGTGACCTCCACACCGACAAAGAAGACCTGCACCACCATAGGCGCCCTCACCTGCACAGTGACCGGACTCAGGAACGGGACGGCCTACAGCTTCACCGTGAAGGCGCACAACGCCGACGGCACAAGCACACCGTCGACATTCTCGAACCCCGTGGTACCGACTTCGGTGGCGCCGCAAGGGACAAAGAGCGCGTCGGGGACCAATCCGTCGGCTTCGACGCAGAAACCGCCGGTCACCGTCTCGGCTTCCACGAGCGGCACCGGCACCATCACCGTGTCAACCTATCCGTCGGACCCAGTCGCCGCCTTGTCGACCGGGACAACCTACTTCGACGTCCACACTGCCCCCGGCGGTTCCTTCAGCGCGGTCACCGTCACCGTGTGTGGCCTAGCGTCGGGACAGTCCCTCTCGTGGTGGATCCCCGCGGCCCAGGCCTGGCAGAAGGTGTCGCCCCAGAGCGCCGTCAACGCCACAGGGTGCAGCACCGCCAACCTCTCTGGTTCCTCGAGCCCGACCGTGGCTGAGCTGGTGGGAACGATCTTCGCCATCGGCAAGGCCCCGCCGCCGAACACTACACCGACGACAACAAAGGCCCCGTCTCCACCGCCTCCAACCGCCAAGACCGCCGGCTACGACATGGTGGGATCCGACGGTGGGGTCTTCGTCTTCTCCCCGCCGGGGACCGCGGGCGGCTTCTTCGGGTCCCTCCCGGGCCTCGGGGTGGAGGTGAACGACGTAGTGGGCATGGTGCCCACGGCCTCGGGCCAGGGCTACTTCCTCGTTGGATCGGACGGCGGGGTCTTCGCCTTCGGCAACGCCCCGTTCCTGGGCTCGCTCCCCGGGCTCGGGGTCAAGCCCGCTCAACCTATCGCCGGCCTCGTGCCCACGGGCACAGACGGGGGCTACTTCCTGGTCGGCAAGGACGGCGGGGTGTTCGCCTTCGGGAATGCCACCTACCTGGGCTCCTTGCCGGGGATGGGGTTGCACCGCGACGACATCATCGGGATCGCGGCCACCCCCTCGGGCAACGGCTACTGGCTGGTGGCCGCCGACGGCACCGTCTACGGATTCGGGGCTGCCCAGACCCTGGGATCTGTCACCGGCACCTCCTCGCCGGTGACGGCAATCGCCGGGACCCCCGATGGGGGCGGGTACTGGATCGTGACCAAGAACGGCGCGGTGCGCCCCTTCGGTGACGCCAGGGGCTTCGGCACACTGCCGGCCTTGGGCGTCACCCCGGCCCAGCCCGTCATCGGGATCGTCCACACCGCGGACACAGGCGGCTACTGGCTGATCGGGGCCGACGGCGGGATCTTCGCCTTCGGCGACGCCGGGTTCGTCGGGTCGTTGCCCGGGGTGGGAGTGCACGTGGCCAATATCGTGGGAGCCGTGCCGACGACGAGTTGAGCGAATGTCGTATTCGATGACAACGTTCTGTCCCCGGTCCACCCCAATGGCCCGGATGCGAAAGTCATGGGCGTGTATCCCCGAATGCTGCCGGAACCGCGCGCGTCCTCACAGTGGAAGGGACTCGCGGTGCTGCCTCCTGTGGGCGGTTGAAGTGCATCCACGGAGCCACTGACCTTCACCCGTGGACAGCATGAGCGATTGAAATAGAATTCGAACGAAGTCGGGAGGCCCAGCCATGGCGTACGCATTCACCCAGCACGTCCCCATCGATGCTGCTTTCTGCAGGCGCATCACCGATGGACTCGGCAAAGAGCCCCCGAAGGGTCTGATCACTCACATTGCCATGGAGCGTCCAGAGGGAGGACTTCAGTACATCGACGTCTGGGAGTCAGAAGCCGACTGGGACCAGTTCGTTGAGGAACGTCTTCACCCTGTCGTCCATGGGCTGCTTGGTGAAGTATTCGGCGACGAGCTGCCTCCCGAACCAGAACGGGATGAGATTTCCGTCATTCACGTCTGGCGTCCGTAACGTTGCCCGACCCCTGACTGCACTGTTCACGGAGTTGACCCGTCCTCGTGGACAGGGTGCCCCTCAACGCTGAGCCACGGCGCAGCTGGGGGGTGCCACCAATCGCTGAATGCACGTGCGATCGTCAGCGCATCCCCCGTCTTCCATGCACAGCCGACGGAGCTCGTAGATGAGCTCGTTCCTTTCATGCCTCATGTGGTCGCCGGCCCCCGCTGGTTGGCCAGCTCGTCCGCCAGCCTCATCCGGTCCTCGTCGGTGAGAGGTCGGTAGCCTCCGTCGAGGGGGCCGGGCCGCCACCAGACCTCGTCCGCGGTGTCCCACCGCTCGGTGCGCAGGTCGACCTTGGTCACCTTCCCGGTGGCGGTCTGGGGAAGCTCGGTCGAGAGGCGCACGAAGCGCGGGGCCCACTTGGTGCCGAGGTCGGGCTGATCGGCCAGCCAGCGGGCGAAGCCGGCGGGGTCGAAGGTGGCCCCGGGCCGCAGCTCGACGGCGGCCATCACCTGGTCGCCCACGCCGGTGGTCGTGTCCGGCACGGCGTAGACGGCGACCACCGAGAGGTCGGGGTGGCGCGAGAGCACCGTCTCGACCGGGCCGGCGGCGAAGTTCTCCGAGTCGACGCGGAGCCAGTCGCCGCGCCGCCCGGCGAAGAAGAAGAAGCCGTCGGCGTCGCGGTAGGCGAGGTCGCCGGTCCAGTACCAGCCGTGACGGGTCCGCTCGGCCTCGGCCTCGGGGGCGCCGTAGTAGCCCTCGAAGCCCCCCTGGCCGCTGCGGTTCACGATCTCCCCCGTGGCCTGGCCGGCGTTGCGGAGCCTCCCCTCGGCGTCGAAGACGGCCGACGGGCATTCTTGGCCGGTGGCCGGGTCGACGACGGCCAGGTCGACCCCGGGCGGGGCCTTGCCGAGGGCGCCCTTGGGCATGCCCTTGGCCGGGTGGATGGTGGCGCCGCCCTCGCTCTGGCCGTAGCCCTCGAGGAGCACGCAGCCGAACCGCTTGTAGAAGCGGGAGCGGTCGCGCAGCGAGGCCTCGGTGCCGAACCCGCTGACCAGGGTGTTCTCCGAGTCGTCGGGGCGCTCGGGGGTGGCCAGGATGTAGGCGATGGCCTTGCCGACGTAGTTGAACACCGTGGCCCGGTAACGGCGAACGTCGTCGAGGAAGGCCGAGGCGCTGAAGCGGGGCCGCACGGCGATGGTGGCCCCGACGAAGAGAGCCGGGCCCCACAGGGCCATGAGGGCGTTGCCGTGGAAGAGGGGCATGGCGCAGTAGCACACGCTCTCGCGGCGGTAGCCGTAGCCGGGTGCCGCCACCCTCGAGATGCCGGCGAGGCGTCCCTGGGTGCAGCGCACCGCCTTGGGCGTGCCGGTGGTGCCGGAGGTGAACAGCAGGAGGAAGAGCTGGTCCTCGGTGACGTCGCCGGCGCGCTCGACAAGCGCGCGGCTTGCCGCCCCATCGCCGTCGGCCTCCTCGAGCAGGGCGCGGTAGGCGGGGGTCCCCACCACCAGCACGCGGTCGCCGGCGACGCCGTGGTCGAGGCCGGCCAGCAACCCCGCGCCCTCCTCGTCGGTCACGATGAGCTGACAGCCGGTGGCCCGGACGTCGGCGGCCAGGGCATCGCCCCGGCGGGTGGGGTTGATGCCCACCACCGCCGCCCCGGCCAAGGCGGCGCCGTTCAACCAGAAGAGGTACTCGGGGACGTTGGGCAGCAAGACGCCCACGTGGAAGGGACCGGGAAGCCGGAGCCGGCCCGCCACCACCCCCCGCAGCGCCCCGGCGCCCACCGCCTCCCGCCAGCTCCACGAGCCTGTCTCGGCCAGCACGGCGGGATGGTCGTCGTCGGCCCGCTCGGCCAGCAGGTTCGCCACCGTGGTCACGGCGCCTCCCCTGGGCCGGGCCGCCCGGCCGGCAGCACGAGGGAGCGGTCGAGGGCGGGCACCGACGGCGCCCCGCACAGCGCCATCACCCGACGGAGCTCGCGCTCGAAGCACCCGAGCAGTCCGGCCACCCCCTCAGCTCCCCCGGTGGCCAGTGACCACAGCACCGGACGGCCGATCAGCACCCCGCGGGCACCCATGGCGAGCGCCTTGGCGGCGTCGGCGGCGCGGCGGATGCCGCCGTCGACGTAGACCTCGGCACGCCCGCCCACGGCCTCGACCACCGCACCCAGCACGTCGGCGGTGGCCGGTGCGTCGTCGAGCTGGCGGCCCCCGTGGTTGGAGACGACGACCGCCGCCGCCCCGGCCTCCACGCAACGGGCGGCGTCGTCGGCCCGCAGCACCCCCTTCACCACCACCGGGAGGCCGGCCAGGCCGGCCAGCCACCCCACGTCGTCGAAGGTGAGGGCCGGGTCGAACTCCCCGGTCACCACGGCCATGAAGCCTCCCTCCCGGGCGCGCTCGGTGCTGGAGGCGGCCAGGTTGGGGAGTGCGAGGTCCTCGGGGAGATGCACGCCGCCGCGCACCTCGCGCAGGCGGAGCCCCGAGACCGGTGCGTCGACCGTGAGCACCAGGGCCGAGTAGCCGGCGGAGGCCGTCCGGGCCACCATCTGGGCCGTGCGACCCCGGTCGCGCAGCACGTAGACCTGCATCCACCGCGGCGCCCCGGGGGCGGCGGCCGCCACGTCCTCGAGCGAGCGCGTGGCGAGGGACGAGAGCACCAGGCACGAACCGGCCGCGGCCGCGCCCCGGGCCGTGGCCACCTCGGCCTCGGGGTGGGCCAGCCCGTGGATGGCCGTGGGGGCCACCAGGAAGGGGTTGGCCACCGGCGCGCCCAGGACGGTGGTGGCCGTGGACACCGCCGAGACGTCGACCAGGATCCGGGGATGGAGCCGCCAGCGCGACCAGGCGGCGACGTTGTCGGCCAGGAGCCGCTCGCCCTCGGCCCCGCCGGCGTAGTAGGCGTAGGGCATCTCGCCGATGAGCCGGCGCGCCTCTTCCTCCACCAAGTCGAGGTCGACGTGGTCGGAGGGGTGGGGCGCGCCCGACGGCGGGCTGGCAGGATGGGGGACCACAGGCCGAATGGTAGAGCGGCCTGCTGGGGGCCGACCCCGCCGCCCATCCCAATTCGGAGGTCCCGTGCGCTTCTCCTACGCCGAGTCGATGACCGACCCCGCCTTCTACCTGCCCCTGGCCCGGGCGGCCGAGGACGCCGGCTACGACTCGATGGTCGTTCCCGACAGCATCTGCTACCCGAAGACCTCCGACAGCGTCTACCCGTTCAACCCCGACGGGACCCGGGAGTTCCTCGACGACAAGCCCTTCCTCGAGCCGTTCTCCCTCATCCCGGCCATGGGCGCGGTGACCGAGCGGATCCGCTTCGTGACCTTCGTGGTGAAGCTGCCCATCCGCCACCCGGTGCTGGTGGCCAAGCAGGCCACCTCCACCGCCGTGCTCACCGGGAACCGCCTGGTCCTCGGGGTGGGGACCAGCCCGTGGCGGGAGGACTACGACATCCTCGGCGTGCCCTGGGAGGGGAGGGGCACGAGGATGGACGACGCGGTGGCCATCGTGCGCGGGCTGTCGGCCGGCGGCTACTTCGAGCACCACGGGGAGGCGTTCGACGTGCCGCCCATCAAGATCACCCCGGTCCCCACCGAGCCCATCCCCCTCCTCATCGGCGGCCACGGGGAGGCGGCCCTCCGCCGGGCGGCGCGCGACGGCGATGGGTGGGTCCACGGGGGCGGCGATCCCGAGGATCTGCCAGGCCTGCTCCACCGCCTTGCCGAGCTGCGCCAGGAGGAGGGGACGGCCGGGCGACCCTTTGAGGTCCACGTGATCTCCATGGACGGGTTCAGCGTCGAGGGGGTGGGGCGCCTCGAGGAGGAGGGGGTGACCGACGTCATCGTGGGGTTCCGCTGGCCGTACGAGGTGGGGCCGGACATCGAGCCGCTGTCGGACAAAGTCGACAAGCTCCGCTGGTTCGCAGAGACGGTGATCCAAAAGACGCGCTGAGGGCGCCGGAACGAAAGGGAAGGGGGCGGCGATGGCTGGAGGGGCACCTGACGCTCGGGAGCTCGGACGGCGCTCGAGGGCGGCGGTGGAGGCCAAGGACCGTGAGGGGTGGCTCGCCCTGTTCACCGACGACGCGCTGGTGGCGGACCCGGTCGGGCCCTCGCCCTTCGACCCGGCAGGTCTGGGCCACCGGGGCCGCGAGGCCATCGCCGCCTTCTACGACACGGTGGTCGCCCCCAGCGAGCACGTCGCCTTCGAGGTCCACAGCTCCTACCTCTGCGGCGACGAGGTGGCCGACGTGCTGACCATCCGCACGACGCTGGCCGGGGGGAAGCACGTGGCCGTGGTGCACAACGTCTCCACCTACCGTACCGACGGGAAGGGGAAGCTGGTGGCGCTGCGCGCCTTCTGGGAGTTCGACGCGCTCGAGCTGCTGGAGGTCTAGAGCCCCGGCGTCATCGGGTGACGAGGACGACCTTGCCGAGCTTGGACCCGCGGGCGAAGCGGTCGTGGGCCAGTTCCACCTCGGCCATGGGGAAGGTCTCGCACACCGGGACCCGGACCGTTCCCCGGGCGAGGAGGGGCACCGCGTGCGCGGCCACGGCGGCGGCCACGTCGGCCTTCTCCCGGCGGTCGCGGGACCGTAGCGTCGAGCCGCCGATCCTTGCCCGGGCGGCCATGAGGCCGAGCAGGTCGAGCTCGATCCGGGCGCCGCTCCCCACGCCGACGACCGCCACCCGACCACCGGTGGCCAGGGATCGCAATGCCCCGGGCAGGCTGGCGGCGCCCACCAGCTCGAGGACCACGTCGTAGGGTCCGGCGACGGCCGCCTCCTCGGGGCCGACCACCTCGGCCGCCCCGAGGGTGGCCAGCGCGGGGCGACGTGACGGGTCGCGCACCGAGGCCACCACGGTGGCGCCGGCCGCCGCCGCCAGCTGGACCGCGGCCGTGCCCACGCCGCCGGCCGCGCCGGTGACCAGCACCCGCTCGCCCAGGGCGAGGCCGCACTGGGTGAACAGCGCGTCGTGGGCGGTGGAGAAGGCCTCGGGGAACCCGCCGGCCTCGGCCCAGCCCACCGTGTCGGGCACGGCGAGCGCGTGCGTCTCGTCCACCACGGCCAGGGTGGCCTGGGCCCCTCCACCCACCACTGCCATCACCCGGTCCCCGGTGGCGAAGCGGGTGACCCGGGGGCCCACGGCGGCCACCACCCCGGCCAGCTCGAGCCCGGGGATGTCGGCCGGCGAGCCGGCGGGGGCCGGGTAGTGGCCGCGGCGCTGCAGGAGGTCGGCCGCGTTGAGGCCGGCGGCCTCGACCGCCACCAGCAGCTCGGTGTCCCCGGGCACCGGGTCCGGCCGCTCCACGTAGGAGAGCTCGCCCCCGTCGATGACCACGGCGTGCATGGCCGCCCCCTCTCTCGGTGCAGCCCGGCCGCGCGCCGGACCGCAGTCAGACGGTACTCAGTGGAATCTGTACGGGCGGCTCGGCCGGGCGGCCCGTGGACCGGCCTCGCTAACGTGGCGCGATGGACCTCTACGACATCCCCATCGACACCCTCTCCGGCGAGCACTCCTCGTTGGCCCCCCAGCGCGGCAAGGCGCTGCTCCTGGTCAACGTCGCTTCCAAGTGCGGTCTGACCCCGCAGTACGAGGGCCTCGAGCGGCTCCAGGAGCGCTACGAGGGCCGGGGGTTCAGCGTGCTCGGCTTCCCCTGCAACCAGTTCCTGGGCCAGGAGCCGGGGTCGGCCGAGGAGATCGCCGAGTTCTGTTCGACGACCTACGGGGTGACCTTCCCCCTGTTCGAGAAGATCGACGTGAACGGGGAGCACCGGCACCCCATCTACGCCGAGCTGACGACGGTGCCCGACGACGACGGACAGGCCGGTGACGTGACCTGGAACTTCGAGAAGTTCCTGGTGTCGCCTTCGGGCGAGGTGGTGGCCCGGTTCCGTCCCCAGGTCGATCCGGAGGACCCCGCGCTGGTCGGGGCCATCGAGGCCCAGCTGCCCGGCTGAGCGGACCTCGCTGCGCCCGGGAGGCCCGCGGTGAACGACGCCGTCTTCGGTGCCGCCGTCTTCGACATGGACGGCCTCCTCGTCGACTCCGAGCCGCTCTGGCACGAGGCCGAGATCGAGATCCTGGGTGGCCTCGGCGTGCCGCTCCTCGCTTCGTCCTGCCGCCAGACCAAGGGCATGTTCGTGGGCGAGGTGACGCGGTACTGGTTCGAGCGCCATCCCTGGGAGGGACCCGACCCCGACGCCGTGGCGGTCGCCGTGGTGGACCGGGTCATGGAGCTGGTCGCCGCCCGCGGGCGACTGCAGCCGGGCGTCTCGGTGGCCCTGGAGCTGTGCCGGGGCCACGGCCTCCCGCTGGCCGTCGCCTCGTCGTCGGAGTACCGGCTGATCAACTACGTGCTCGACCACTTCGGCCTGTCGGGCGAGTTCTCGCTGGTCCACTCGGCCGAGGACGAGCCCTACGGCAAGCCCCACCCCGGGGTGTTCCTCACCACCGCCGACCGCCTCGGGGTGGCCCCGGACCGCTGCCTGGTGTGGGAGGACGCCCCGGCCGGCGTGTTGGCGGCCAAGGCGGCCCGCATGGCCTGCGTGGCGGTGCCCGAGCCGGCCGAACGCGACCGGCCGGCGTTCGCCATCGCCGACGCCGTGCTCGACTCCCTCGTCCAGGCCGACGAGGCGCTCTACGCCAGGGTGGCGGCGGCGCACGGCGCCGACCCGATGGCCGCTCCGGGCGCCGCGCACCCGGGCCGGACCCGTCCGGCCAGCCTCTAGTCTTTGGCGCACCGCCCGCCGGCCCGTCCCGACCTGGAGAACCCTTGTTCCGCCCCGTCCCGCCCGACGCCGACTTCGTCACGCTGGAGGAGGAGGAGCTGTCCCGCTGGCGCCGGCACCTGGTCTTCGAGCGCTCGGTCGGCCGCCGGGAGGGGTCCGAGCCCTGGGTCTTCTACGAGGGTCCGCCCACGGCCAACGGCCGGCCCGGCCTGCACCACGTGTGGGCCCGGGTCTACAAGGACCTCTTCTGCCGTTACCGCACCATGCGCGGCTTCCTGGTGGCCCGGCGGGCCGGCTGGGACACCCACGGGCTCCCGGTGGAGGTGGAGGTCGAGCGCCGGCTGGGCATCACCGGCAAGCGCCAGATCGAGGACGAGGTGGGCATCGCCGAGTTCACCCGGCTCTGCCGGGACTCGGTCCTCGACTACGTGGAGGACTGGCAGAAGCTCACCGAACGGATCGGCTACTGGGTGGACCTGTCCGCCGCCTACTGGACCTTCGACCCCGACTACGTCCAGTCCGTCTGGTGGCACCTCAAGCACCTGTTCGACCAGGGCCTCCTCTACGAGGACCTGAAGGTCGTCCCCTACTGCCCGAGGTGCGGGACCGCGCTGTCCAGCCACGAGCTCGGGCAGCCCGGCGTCTACGCCGACGAGGAAGACGAGTCGGCCTACGTGCTGCTGCCCCTGGAGGACCCCGACCCCGCGGTGGTGGGCGACGCCACCCACCTCGTGGTGTGGACCACCACCCCCTGGACGCTCCCCTCCAACAGCGGGGTCGCCGTCCATCCCGACCTCGTCTACGCCGTGGTTGACCGCAAGCTGGTGGCCGAGCCACTGGTCGAGGCGGTGTTCGGGGAGGGCGCCCGGATCACCCACCGCGTCCCGGGGCGCCTCCTCTTCGGCGCCCGCTACCGCCGACCCCTCGACGCGGTGGCCGTCCCCCACGGGGCGGACGGGTGGCGGGTGGTGACCGCCGACTACGTCACCACCGAGGAGGGCACCGGCCTCGTGCACCTGGCCCCGGCCTTCGGCGAGATCGACCGCCAGGTCGGCCGCGAGCACGGCCTGCCCACCCTCAACCCCGTCGGCCCCGACGGCCGGTTCACCGAGGCGGCCGGGTGGCTGTCCGGGCGAGAGGTGCGCAAGGCCAATCACGACATCAACGACCGGCTGGAGGCCGAGGGGCTGCTGCTCCGGCGCCAGCCCCACGTCCACTCCTACCCCCATTGCTGGCGGTGCGGGACCCCCCTCGTCTACTGGGGCAAGCCCAGCTGGTACGTGGCCACCTCGACCCGCAAAGCCGACCTGCTGTCGGCCAACCAGGCCGTCGACTGGCACCCCGCCTACATCCGCGACGGCCGGTTCGGGGAGTGGCTGGAGAACAACGTCGACTGGGCGCTCTCGCGCGACCGCTACTGGGGCACCCCGCTTCCCGTGTGGCGGTGCGACGACGGCCACGTCTTCTGCGTCGGCTCGCTGGCCGAGCTCTCCGAGCTGGCCGGGCACGACGTGCGCGACGTCGACCCGCACCGTCCGGCCATCGACGAGGTGGAGTTCCCGTGCCCCGAGTGCGCCATGGTGGCCGCGGCCTCCAGTGCGGCCGGGGCGGTCACCGGGGACGTGGCCTCGGCGCTGACCGTGCCCGCAGCCCGCCGTGTCGAGGCGGTGATCGACGCCTGGTTCGACTCGGGCTCGATGCCGGCAGCCCAGGTCGGCTACCCCTGGGCCCCGGGCTCCGAGGAGGCGTTCGCCTTCCCGGCCGACTTCATCACCGAGGCCATCGACCAGACCCGGGGGTGGTTCTACTCGCTGCTGGCGGTGAACACCCTGGTCTTCGGCCGGGCCCCCTACCGCCACGTCATGTGCCTGGGGCACATCGTCGACGCCGACGGCCGAAAGATGTCCAAGTCCGTGGGGAACGTGATCGACCCCTGGGAGATCCTCGGCACCCGGGGGGCCGACCCGCTGCGGTGGTGGATGTTCAGCCAGGGCTCGCCCTGGACGCCCACCCGGGTGAGCCTTGCGGTCATCGACGCCTCCTTGCGCGAGACGCCGCTCACCCTGTGGAACACCCTCAGCTTCTTCACCACCTACGCCTCGTTGAACGGGTTCGACCCCGACGACCCCGCCGTGCCCGACGCTGCCGACCGGCCGGCCCTCGACCGCTGGGCGCTGTCGCGGGTGGGCTCGACGGTGGCCCGGGTGACGGAGGCCCTCGACGCCTACGAGCCCCTGGAGGCGGCCACGGCCCTGGCCGAGCTGGTGGACGACCTCTCCAATTGGTACGTGCGGCGGAGCCGGCGGCGGTTCTGGCGGACCGACCCCGACGCGCCGCCGGCCGACTCGCTGTCCGCCCAGGCCACCCTGCACCAGGCGCTGGTGACGGTGTCGGTCCTGCTCGCCCCGTTCTGCCCCTTCCTGGCCGACCGCCTGTGGCGGGAGCTCACCGGGGCCGCCGAGGACGACTCCGTGCACCTGGCCGACTGGCCCGAGCGGTCCGCCGGGGAGGCCCCGGCGGACCGGCGCGCCGCGGCGGCCGCGGGGTGGGGCGCGGCCGTCGACCCCGACCTCGAGGCCCAGATGGCGCTGGCCCGCCGGCTCACCTCGCTCGGCCGGGCCGCCCGCGGCGAGGCCGGTGTCCGCGTCCGCCAGCCCCTGGCCCGGGCCCTGGTGTTCCTCCCCCCCGGCGCCCCGCCCCTCCTCGGCGGCGTGGTGGAGGACGAGCTCAACGTGGACGAGGTGGTGGTCACCGAGGAGCTGGGGGAGGTCCTCCAGTTCGAGCTGGTGCCCAACTTCAAGGTGCTCGGACCCCGCCTGGGCGAGGCGGTGAAGGAGGTGCGGGCCGCCCTGGACAAGGTGGACGCGGCGGCGGCCGCCGCCTCGCTCGAGTCCGGGGGCTCGGTGGCCGTCGACCTGTCGGCCGGGCGGGTAGCGCTCTCCCCGGGCGAGGTGGAGCTGCGGGTGCGGGGGCAGGCCGGGTTCGCGGTCTCGAGGGAGGGGGGCGAGGTCGTCGCCCTGGACCTTCGCCTCGACGACGACCTGCGCCGGCGCGGGCTCGCCCGCGAGGTGGTCCGCCACGTCCAGGACCTGCGCAAGGCGAGCGGCTTCGAGGTGTCCGACCGCATCCGCCTCCACCTGGTCGGGGCGGACGAGGTGGAGGCGCTGGTCGGGTCCATCGCCCGGGAGGTGCTGGCCACCGAGGTCGTCCTCGGCCCCGGGGACGGTGAGGGGACGGCGCTCGAGCTCGACGGGGTCGAAGGGGCCCGCGCCTGGGTGGAGCGGGTCTGAGGGTCGGGGGTCCCCGGCCGGCGGGTCGCCGGGTCTAGCCCGCCCCGCAGACCGGCCCGTCGCCCCGCAGCTTGCGGAGGGCGGTCTCGAGGGCTTCCTGGTCGGCGGGGTCGAGCGGGGCCATCAGGTGGCGCCCGAGGCCGTCGAGGTGCTCGACCGTCGCCCGGCCGAGCACCTCGCACCCCTCCGGGGTGAGCCGGACGTGGATGGCCCGCCGGTCGGTGGGGCAGCTGGAGCGTTCGACGTAGCCGGCCTCGGCGATCCGGTCCACCAGACGGGTGATCCCCCCCGAGGTGAGCGAGACCTCGGCGGCCAGCCGGCTCATGGTCAGGTGGCCCTCGGGGGACCGGCCCAGCCGGATGAGCACGTCGTACCAGGTGAGGGGGAGGCCGCAGCAGGCCTCGAGCTCGGCCCCGAGCGTCCGGGTGAGGCGGGCGTGCGCCTCGATGAGCAGCCCCATCAGGGTGAGCCGCTCGTCGTCGACCAGTTCCCTCAGGGCCGCGTCGGCGTCCGTCGTCACGGGTACAGCATACCAGCGGGGGTGGCTTTCGTATGAGATGACAGAATCTGTGTTGCAAGTATCTGTAGATACAGATATAATCAAGGAAGGCACACAGCGGTGCGCCCAGATCCCCACCGACAGACACCGAGAGATAGAGGAGCCAGCCATGACCGTCACCACCACCCAGGGAGTCACCCTCCCCACCCCCGGCACCTACGCCGTCGACAAGGCCCACACCGAGGTCGGCTTCGTGGCCCGCCACCTGATCGGGACCAAGGTCCGCGGGCGGTTCACCGACTTCGACGGCACCATCGTCGTCGCCGAGCCGATCGAGGACTCGAGCGTCGAGGCGGTGGTGCAGGCGGCCAGCATCGACACCAGCGTGGAGATGCGCGACGAGCACCTGCGGACCAACGACTTCCTCGACGTCCCCAACCACCCCACGCTGACGCTCAAGAGCACCGGCCTCACGAGGACGTCGGACAGCGAGTGGAAGCTGGCCGCCGACCTCACCGTCCGAGGCGTGACCCGCCCGGTCGTCTTCGACGTCGAGTTCCACGGCGCCGGCCCGGGCCTGCAGCCCGGAACCGAGGTCCTGGGGCTGTCCGCCTCCACCGACATCGACCGCCGGGACTTCGGGGTCTCCTTCAACGGGGTGCTCCAGGGCGGCAACGTCGTGGTGGGCAACAAGGTGAGGATCGAGCTCGAGGTCGAGGCCGCCCTGCAGTAGGGGCGTCCGGGACGAGGAGTTCCCCCTTCCCGCCCACGCACCCGGTGGCCGGGCGCGTGGGCGGGGCCGCGTCCGGGCCGAGGTATACCGGCCCGTCCCCCCGGGCCCGGGCACGGTAGTGTCACGCCATGGCGAACGGGCGGGCACACAAGGTGGTCAAGCCGGTGGCGGCGACCGTGGGGATCCTGGGCACCATGGCCAGCATCTGGTGGTTCGCCCTCAAACCACGGCGCAAGGCCCGCCGGGAGGGCTCGTCCTAAGAGGCGGGGAGCGCCCGCCGTTCAGCGGCCGCCGGCCACGATGGCCGGCAGGGCTCCGCTGATCGGCTCGCTGACCACGGCGTCGGCCAGGCCGTCGTAGGGGGTGGGCTCGCCGTTCACGATGACCACGGCGGCACCGGCCGAGGCCGCCGCCGGCACCAGCCCGGCCGCCGGGTAGACGCCGAGGCTCGTGCCCACCGCCAGGAGCAGGTCGCAGCGGAGCGCCGCCTCCTCGGACCGCTCGAGATCGGCGGCCACCAGGCTCTGTCCGAAGCTGATGGTGGCCGACTTGAGGATGCCCCCGCAGTGACCACTCTCGGGCGCCGCGGCGAGGCAGCGGGGGTCCTCCTCGCCGGCTCGCACCCGTCCGAGCGCCTCGTCGGCCTGGTTGCGGTCCCCGCAGCGCAGGCAGACCACCTCGCGCATCGTCCCGTGGATCTCCACGACCAGGTCGGGGTCGTTGCCGGCGACCTGGTGAAGGCCGTCGATGTTCTGGGTCACCAGCGTGTCGAGCCGACCCTGCCGTTCGAGGTCGACCAGGGCCAGGTGGCCGGGGTTGGGTCGAGCCGTCCAGGTCGGCGAGTCGAGGCGGCTCCGCCACGACCGCCGCCGCACGTCGGGGTCGGACACGTAGGCGTCGAGGGTCGAGAGCCGCTCGGCCCCGGGGTCCTTGGTCCACAGCCCGTTCGGGCCGCGGAAGTCCGGGATGCCCGAGTCCGTCGAGATGCCCGCCCCGGTCAGCACCACCACCCGGCGCGCCTTGGAGACGAGCGCCGACGCGGCGGCGCTCGCCGGGTCGCGATGCGGGGCAGGGGCGGCGGCCACGCCGACAGCTTGGCACCGCCCGCCGCGGCCGCCTGCACGGGGTCCTGGTAAGACTTGAGCGATGCCGTTCGCTACCGTCAACCCGACCACCGGGAAGCTGGAGCAGCGCTTCGACGACCACTCGCCCGCCGAGGTGGAGGCACGAGTGGCCCGGGCGGCCGCCACCTTCGCCGACTACCGGCGGACCTCCTTCTCGGACCGGGCCCGTCTGCTGACGACGGCCGCCGAGCTGCTCGAAGGGGAGCTGCCCGAGGTGGCACGGGTGCTCACCACCGAGATGGGCAAGACGTTCGGCTCGGCGCGCGGCGAAGTGGCCAAGTGCGCCCTGGCCATGCGCTGGTACGCCGAGCACGGCGAGGAGCTGCTGGCCGACGAGGTGATCGAGACGTCGGCCTCGCGCAGCGTGGTGCGCTACGAGCCGCTCGGGTCGGTGCTGGCCGTGATGCCCTGGAACTTCCCCCTCTGGCAGGTTGTCCGCTTCGCCGCCCCGGCCCTCATGGCCGGCAACGTCGGCCTGCTCAAGCACGCCTCGAACGTGCCCCAGTCGGCACTGTTCCTCGAGGACCTCTTCCGGCGGGCCGGCTTCCCCGAGGGGGCCTTCACCACCCTCATGATCGGCGCAGGCGAGGTGGCATCGGTCATCGCCGACCACCGGGTGGTGGCCGTCACGCTCACCGGCAGCGAACGGGCGGGACAGGCCGTGGCCGCCGCCGCCGGCCAGGTCCTGAAGAAGTGCGTGCTCGAGCTGGGCGGCTCCGACCCGTTCTTGGTGCTGGCCTCGGCCGACCTGGACCAGGCGGCGCTAATGGCCGCCCGGGCCCGCTGCCAGAACAACGGGCAGTCCTGCATCGCCGCCAAGCGCTTCGTCGTCGAGGACGCCCTCTACGAGGAGTTCACCGAGAGGTTCGTCGCCGAGATGGCCGGGCTCACGGTGGGCGACCCCTTCGACCCCGCCACCGACGTGGGTCCCCTCGTCTCCGAGGACCAGCGGTCCGAGGTTGCCTCCCAGGTGGACGACGCCCGGCAGAGGGGCGCCCTGGTGGCGTGCGGCGGCGAGATCCCGCCCGGACCGGGCTGGTTCTACCCCCCGACCGTCCTGTGCGGTGTCACGCCCGAGATGCGCGTCTACGAGGAGGAGGTCTTCGGTCCCGTCGCCGTCGTGGAGCGGGCCGAGAACCTCGACCACGCCATCGACCTGGCCAACCGCACCGCCTACGGGCTGGGGGCCAGCATCTGGGCGGGCGACCCGCAGGTCCAGCGGCGCTGCATCGCCGAGGTGGAGGCCGGCCAGGTGTTCGTGAACGCCATGGTGGCCTCCAGCCCCGAGATGCCCTTCGGCGGCATCAAGCGGTCCGGCTACGGGCGCGAGCTCTCAGGCCTGGGGATGAAGGAGTTCTGCAACGCCAAGGCGGTATGGGTGGCGTGAGCGACGCGGCACCGGCCGGCCCCCCGCTCACCTACCTCGACCACGCCTCGACCTCTCCACTGCGGCCCGAGGTCCTCGAGGCCATGGCCCCGTTCTTCGGGGCGCGCTTCGCCAACCCGTCGGGAGCGCACCGTGCGGCCCGCGACGCCCGGGCGGCCCTGGAGGAGGCGCGCGAACAGGTGGCCTCGGTGCTCGGTGCGCACCCCTCCGAGGTCGTCTTCACGTCCGGGGGGACCGAGGCCGACAACCTGGCCATCCTGGGTCCGCTGGCGGCGGTGGCCGACGACCGGACCACGACCTCGGTGGTGTGCTCGGCCGTCGAGCACGCGGCCGTCCTCGCCCCGGCCCGGGCGGCGGTGCGCCGTGCGGCTCGCGGGGCGGTGAGCTTGGAGCTGGCGCCGGTCGACGGCTCGGGGGCGGTCGAGGTGGCGGGCCTCGAGGAGCTGCTCACGGCCGACACGGCGGTGGTGTCGGTGATGCTGGCCAACAACGAGGTGGGAACGGTCCAGCCGATCGGCGCCGTCGTCGAGGCCGTGCGCCGCCGCGCCCCCCAGGCGGTGGTGCACACCGACGCCGTGCAGGCGGCGGCCTGGCTGGACGTGGCCGAGCTGGCGTCGCGCTGCGACCTCGTCTCGGTGAGCGCCCACAAGCTCGGGGGACCCAAGGGTGCCGGTGCCCTCGTGGTCCGTGGTGGCACCCGGGTGGAGCCGATCATCCACGGCGGCGGGCAGGAGCAGGAGCGCCGGAGCGGCACCCACGACGTGGCCGGGGCGGTCGGCCTGGCCACCGCCCTGGCTGCGGCGGCGTCGGACCGGGCGACCGAGGGCGCACGGGTCCGGGCGCTCCGTGACCGCCTGGCCGACGGTCTCCTGGCCGCCGTCCCGAGCGCAACGGAGAGCGCGGCGCGCTGCGGGGTCCTCCCGGGACACTGCCACCTGTGCATCGGGGGCATCGAGCGCGAGGAGCTCCTCGTCCTCCTCGACGACGCGGGCGTCTGCGCCTCGGCCGGCTCGGCGTGCGCCAGCGGCGCGCTCGAACCCAGCCACGTGCTGGCGGCCATGGGGGTCGGGCCTTCCGAGGCGCGCGGCGCCCTGCGGTTGACCCTCGGCCGCACCACCAGCGACGCCGACGTCGATCGGGCGCTGTCGGTGGTCCCGCGGGCCGTGGCGCGCCTACGCGACGGCGCGCCTCCGGGCCGTTGACCGTCACCGCGACCTGACAGAATCCGATCATGCGCGTGCTGGTCGCCATGTCCGGCGGGGTGGACTCCTCGGTGGCCGCCGCGCTCCTGGCCGACCAGGGGCACGAGGTGGTCGGGGCCACGCTCAAGCTGTGGGGCGGCCCCTCGGACTCGGGTTGCTGCTCGGTGGCCGACGTCGACGACGCGCGCCGGGTGGCTCAGCAGCTCGGCCTGGCCCACCACGTCTTCAACATGACCGGGGAGTTCGAGGCGTCGGTGGTCGGGCCCTACGTGGCGTCCCACGCTGCCGGCCGCACCCCCAACCCCTGCATCGAGTGCAACCGGCACATCAAGTTCGACCGGCTGCTGGAGCGGGCGACCCGGCTCGGCTTCGACGCCCTGGCCACCGGCCACCACGCACGGGTGGCCGGGCCCGAGGCCACCGGCCGCTACCGGCTCCTGCGGGGGGCCGACCCGAAGAAGGACCAGTCCTACGTGCTGTCGATGCTGGGCCAGGCCGCCCTGGCCCAGGTGGCGTTGCCCGTCGGCCACCTGACCAAGGCCGAGGTCCGCCACGAGGCCGCCCGCCGCGGGCTGCGCACGGCGAACAAGCCCGACAGTCAGGACGTCTGTTTCATCCACGGGGCCGAAGGGCGCGCCGGCTTCCTCGGTCGGCGCCTCGACCTCCACCCGGCCGAGGTGGTCGACGGCAGGACCGGTGAGACGGTGGGCCGCGTCGAGGAGGTGGAGCTGGTGACCGTCGGCCAGCGCCGGGGGATGGGCCACGGCGACGACGGCCGGCGCCGCTACGTCGTGGCCGTCGACCTGCCGGGGCGCCGGGTGGTGGTGGGGGGCGCGGAGCAGGCCGTCGTCACGCGGGTCGGGCTCGACCCGGCGTCGCTCACCTGGGTGGCCGGCCCCCTCACCCACGGCAGCCGGGCCGAGGCCCAGGTGAGCGCGCACGCCCGTGCGGTGCCGTGCACCTTCGAGCACGGCCGAGGGGGCTCGGCCGTGCGGTTCGACGACCCTCAGCGCCCGGTCGCCGCCGGCCAGACCGTCGCCCTCTACGACGCCCACGACCCCGACTCGGTCGTCGGCGGCGGGATCGCCGGGTGAGGCGGTGAGCCCGAAAGCCGGCGGCGCCGGCGCGCCGGGTCCCGCGGCCGACGGTCCGGCCGCCGAGGAGGCCCTGGCGGCGCGGGCCGCCGAGCTGCGCACGCTGATCGAGTACCACAACGAGCGCTACTACGGCCTCGACGCGCCGGAGATCACCGACGCCGACTACGACGCCCTCGTCGTCGAGCTCCGCCGGATCGAGGCTGAACACCCCGAGCTGGCCACCCCCGACTCGCCCACCCATGTGGTCGGGGCCGCGCCGGCCACCGGGCTGTTCGCCGAGGTCCGCCACCGCCTGCCCATGATGAGCCTGGACAACGCCTTCGACGAGTCCGAGCTCGAGGCGTGGGCGGACCGGCTCCGCCGGCTGCTGGACGACGTCGACCTCGACACCCTCGATTTCACCTGCGAGCCCAAGGTCGACGGCGTGGCCATGTCCCTCACCTACATCGACGGGCGGTTCACCCAGGCCGCCACCCGGGGCGACGGGGTCACCGGGGAGGACGTGACGGCCAACGTGGCCACGGTCGGCGACGTCCCGCACGCGCTGAAGCCGGCGGCCGGCCCCTACCCCCACCACCTCGAGGTGCGCGGGGAGATCTACATGCCCACCGCCGAGTTCGCCGCGTTCAACGAGCGGGCCCGGGCCGAGGGGACCAAGCCGTTCGTCAACCCCCGCAACTCCGCCGCCGGCTCGCTCCGCCAGAAGGACCCCGCCGTCACCGCCACCCGGCCGCTCGCCTTCTGGGCCTATCAGATCGGCGAGGTCGACGGGACCCAACCCGAGTCCGGGGGCCGCGGGCGGTCGCGTCCGTCGCCGGCGTGGCCGCCAGGTCGCCAGAGCGAGGCGCTGGCCCTCCTGGCCCGGGCCGGCCTCCCGGTCAGCCCCGACGCCGGCCGGGTGCGGGGCGTGGGCGCGGCCTTCGCACGCTGCGCCGAGCTGGCCGAGCTGCGCCACGGCCTGCCCTATGAGATCGACGGGGTGGTGGTGAAGATCGACGATCTCGAGCTGCACCGCCGGCTGGGGGCCACCTCGCGCGCCCCCCGGTGGGCCATCGCCTTCAAGTTCCCGCCCGAGGAGCGCTCCACCAAGCTGCGGACGATCGAGGTGTCGATCGGCCGCACCGGGCGGGCCACCCCGTTCGCCGTCCTCGAGCCGGTCTTCGTCGGGGGCTCCACCGTGTCGCTGGCCACCCTCCACAACGAGGACCAGGTGAAGGCGAAGGACGTGCGTCCCGGCGACCTGGTGGTGGTGCGCAAAGCGGGCGACGTCATCCCCGAGGTGGTCGGGCCCGTCCCCGCGGCGGCCACCGGGGGCCGGCCCAAGCGCCGCCCAGCGCGCTGGAAGTTCCCGACCCGGTGCCCGTCGTGCGGGAGCCCGCTGGTGCGCCTGGAGGGGGAGAGCGACACCTACTGCACCAACATCGACTGCCCGGCCCAGCGGGTCCAGCGGATCGTGCACTTCGCCTCGCGCGGCGCCATGGACATCGAGGGGCTGGGCGAAGAGCGCGTCATCCAGCTGGTGGGTGAGCGGCTGGTGGACGACCCGGCCGACCTCTACGGGCTGAGGGTCGCCGATCTGGTCCCCCTCGAGCGGATGGCCGAGCTGTCGGCCAGCAACCTCGTCCAGGCGATCGAGGCCTCCAAGGCACGGCCGCTCAGCCGGCTCCTCGTGGGGTTGGGCGTCCGCCACCTCGGCCCCACCGGTGCCCGGGCCCTGGCCCGGGCCGCCGGCACGCTCGGGGACCTGCTCGAGGCACCGAGCGAGGCCATGGCCGCGGTCGAGGGCATCGGCCCGGTGATCGCCGACAGCGTGGCCGGCTTCCTGGCCAACCCGGCCAACCGCCGGGTGCTGGACCGCCTCGTCGAGGCCGGGTTGACGACCGAGGAACCGGGGGCCCCCGGCGGGCTCCTCGCCCCCGGCGGCGGTGCGGCGTCGGCGGAGGCCCCCGGAATGCCCCAGACCCTGGCCGGCCGCTCGGTGGTGGTGACCGGGACCGTGGCCGGGTTCACCCGCGAGGAGGCCGAGGAGGCGATCGTCGCCCGCGGCGGCAAGTCGCCGGGCTCGGTCTCCAAGAAGACCTTCGCCGTGGTGGTGGGGGACGCCCCCGGGGCCGCCAAGACGTCTCGGGCCGAGGCGTTGGGGGTGCCGACCGTCGACGGCGCGCGCTTCGAGGAGCTGCTCGAGACCGGCGAGGTGCCCGGTTGAGCCGTCCACCGTTCGGGGGGTGCGGCTCGCTAGCCTGAGAAAGCTGCCATGCCTGTGATCTCCGATTCCATCGGGCGCGTCCTCGGCGGCCGGTACCGGCTGGTCGCCCCGCTCGGTGCCGGTGCGTCGGCGCACGTGTTCCTCGCCGAGGACGTGACCCTGCGCCGCCGGGTCGCCGTCAAGGTGCTCCAGCCCGGGCTGGCCAAGGACGAGTCGTTCCTGAAGCGCTTCGAGGCCGAGGCCCGGTCGGTGGCCTCGCTGAACCACCCCCACGTCCTGCGGGTCTTCGACTGGGGCGAGGACGGCGACGGGCCGTTCCTCGTGCTCGAGTACCTCCAGGGTGGCAGCCTGCGCGACGTGCTCGACGGCGGCTTCCGGCTCACCCACGCCCAGGCGGCGCGGCTGGGGTCCGAGGCGGCCGAGGGGCTCGCCTACGCCCACGCCCGGGGGCTCGTCCACCGGGATGTGAAGCCGGCCAACCTGCTCTTGGACGAGGAGGGGCGGGTGCGCATCGCCGACTTCGGGGTGGCCAGGGCCCTGGCCGAAGCGGCCTGGACCGAGCCGGACGGCGCCATGATCGGCACCGCCCGCTACGCCTCGCCCGAGCAGGCCCAGGGCGAGAGCGTCGACGGCCGCTCGGACGTCTACTCGCTGTCCCTCGTGCTCTACGAGTCGCTCACCGGGGAGGTCCCCTTCGTGGCCGACACCACGATGGCGACCCTGGCGGCCCGGGTCGGGGCCCCCCTGCCCCACCATCCTGCCCTCGGCCCGCTCGACGACGTACTGGCCCGGGCGGCCGCGCCGGTGCGGGCCGACCGGATCGACGCGGCCCTGCTGGCGGCGCGCCTCGAGGCGGTGGCCGCGGCCCTGCCGGCCCCCGAGACGCTCCCTTTGCTGGGGACCTCGGCGGCCGAGCCGCGAGCGGCCGTGCCGAACGACCTCACGATGCAGACCCCGGCCGCCGGTGCCGCGGGCGCCGGGGAGGTCTTCGACATCGACGCCCTCGACGGCCCACCCGAGCGGGGCCGCTCGGCGCCGCCGACGGTGCGCCGGCGGCGTTCGCGCTGGCCGTGGGTGGTGGCCGCCCTGGTGGTGGTGGCCGCGCTGGTGGCGGGAGGGATCGTCGCGGCGTCGAGGGCCAAGCTCTTCACCCCGAGCCACCCGGTGCCGTCGCTTGCCGGGCTCTCCCTGGCCGAGGCGCGCCGGACGGTGGCGGCCGACCACTTCTCACTCTCGGTCTCGGGCACGGTCCGCTCCACCTCGGTGCCGGCCGGCGCGGTGGTGGGGCAGCGGCCCGGCCACGGCGTGGTGGCCAAGCAGGGGACGACGGTGGCGGTGGTGGCGTCGGCGGGACCGCCGATCGTTCGGGTCCCGCCGCTCGTCGGTCTCGGCCTCGACTGCGCCGGGGCCTCCAAGCTGCTGGCCGCCGACCACTTCGCGGCCAAGTGCCCGGCCCTGCTGGCCTACAACGCCTCGGTCCCGACCGGCCAGGTCATCAACTGGTCCTACAACGGCAGGCTCAACGCCCCCAGCGCCCCCTACGGGTCGACCATCGCCGTCGCCGTCTCCAAGGGGAAGCCCCCGGTCCCGGTCCCCACCTTCGCCGCCGGCACCACCTTCACACAGGCCCAGAGCGCGCTGGTGGCCCTCGGACTGCAGGCGACGCAGGTCTCGCAGAGCTCGACAACGGTCCCCGCCGGCCAGGTCGTGGGCACCACACCGGCGGCCGGCGCCGCGGCGACAGTGGGGAGCGCCGTCAAGGTCATGGTGTCCACCGGCCCGCCGACGGTGACAGTGCCCGCCCTCTCCGGCGACACCGTGACCGAGGCGACGGCCGCCCTGTCGCAGGCCGGCCTCACCGTCGGACAGGTCTACGGCCCGGTCGGCGGCCAGGTTTTCACCACCGTCCCCCTGGCCGGCCAGACGGCCAAGAAGGGGAGCGCGGTCACCCTGTACACCCAGTGACCGACCGCCCGCCGCGGGCGCCGGGCTGCGACCTCTGCGAGGCGGCCCGGATCACCCCCTGGCATGCCGAGGACGACGTCTGCTGGGTGGCCGACTGCGAGATCTGCGACGTGCCGATGGTGGTCTGGAAGGAGCACGGGGCCGAGCCCCCTGACGGCGTGCTCGAGCACATGCTGGCCCAGCTGGCCCGGGTGGCCGACGCCCGGTTCGGGCCCGACGGTTGGACGGTCGACCGGGTCATGCGCCAGATCCCCGACCACTTCCACGCCCACGCGCGGGACCCCGACTGGTGGTTCCGGCGCTTCGGAGGCCGCTGAGCCCGGCGCCGCCCAGCCACCCGGCCGCTACCCTGTTGCCGGTGCCGGGACCGGTGCCCGAGCGGCCATCGACGACAGGAGCGACGGATCCCATGGGTGCACTCGACGGGCGTGTGGCCATCATCACCGGGGCGGGG
>JBKQNY010000006.1:0-2669 GCA_052145775.1 Acidimicrobiales bacterium | reverse complement strand
GCCCCCCGCAGCGCAGGTCGACGGGCTCTGCGGGTACCCGGACCACCACGACCTCGCAGACGTCGGTTGCGCTGCGCAGCCTCGTCCCTGCCTTCAGTTGCATCCCCACTGCAGTCGTACCTCGCTCTCGGGTGTCACTGTTCTTTGGTCCCGGCGCCCTCAACCGGCCGCTGGAGGGAAATTCAGGATACTATTGAGCGGCCCACCTCCACCCTCGCGACACATTCGGAGGCCCTTTCTATCGCCGCAGCAGGTCCTTCTGCATCCTGGCTGCGCATATATCGTGAGAAGCTGGCGCGGGGGATCCCGAGTTGATCGGAGGACGACCGATGGACAACGGCCCGGGGTGGCTGCCCGACCCCGAGGACGGGGACCGGGAGCGTTATTGGAACGGGTCCGACTGGACCGACCGGGTGCGCCCTGCGGGCAAGGGACGTTCTCTGCATCTGCCCGAGCACGTCCCTGAGCTCCAGCGGGCCCTGGCCGCGGCCACAGCCGACATCGATGCGGTGGAGGACCGGCTCTCGACCATGTTCGATCGCGCCGACAGCCCGGCCCCGCCGTCGACGACGCCGATTCCGTCCGCCGGCCAGGACACGGATGACCCCGACGGCAACGGTGCCTTCGCCGAGCTCAATGATGAGCGCATCGACCTCGAGGACGAGGCGGACACCGAGCCCATTCACGAAGAGTTCGCCGACCCATCCGAGGACGATGACGAGGACGGTGCGTTCGCCGAGCTCGATGCCGCCTTGGCAGCCGAGGAGGCCGAGGAGCCGGAGACGTCCGAGCGCCGCCTCTTCCGCCGGCGCCCGTAGCGCCGAGCGGCGGGTCCGTGGGTCCTCGCTGCGGCTCCCTCCATGGGACCATGCCTACGCAGAGGCAGTGACCTGGCGGGCCAGCTCTCCCCAGCGCTCGAAAGCTCCGGGGTCACGCACGACGTCGGACCCCGTGAAGTAGCTCACCACCCGGGTGGCCATGCCGCCGTACTTGGCCACGATCTTGTCGGCCATGTCGCCCCAGGTGCCGGTCGTCGTGAACTGCTCGAGCAGGTCGTCGTCGATCACCGCCGCCATGCCCGGGACGTCGCCCGCCCGCTGCCGTTCCCGGATCCGTTCGGTCGTCCCCTCCCGGTCCAACTGCTCGAAGATGAAGGCGTAGTTGGGCGTGGAGCCGTAGAACGACACCTGGACCCGCGCCATTTCCCGCCAGGCGTGGCGCTCCTCCTCGGTGTCGCCCACGCACAGGAAGGCCGGCACGATCACCTCGAGGTCGTCCACGGTGCGGCCCGACCGTGCCGCGCCCGCTCCCAATTCGGGCAGCACCGTCTCGCGCAGGTAGGTCGTCGTGTTGAGCGGGTGGACGTGGACCCCGTCGGCCACCTGGCCGGCCTTGCGCAGCATCCAGGGGTTGACGGCGGCCACGTCGATGGGCGGGTCCGGGTAGTCGATGGCTCCCGGGGCCCACGTTGCCGGGAGCAGTGACAGGGCGTAGAACTCGCCCTCGACGGCCAAGGGCGCCCCCGTGCGGAAGGATTCGAAGATCTGCTTGACGGCGAGGACGTACTCGCGCAGTCGGGGGCCCGGCGGGTCGAAGTCCGACCCGTAGCGGCGCAGGATGTGGGCGCGTACCTGGGCACCCAGCCCGAGCCGGAAGCGCCCGCCGGTCGCCTCGGCGAGCTCCCACGCCGCTGCCGCCGTGACCATCGGGCTGCGGGGGAAGGCGACGGCGATCCCGGTGAGCACGTCGATGTCGGCCGCCACCGCCAGCGCGCCGCAGGTCAGATAGGCCGTTCGGCCCGCCTCGGTGACCACGAGCCCCGAGAGTCCCGCCTCGGCAGCCCGCCGCCCCAGCGCGCCCGCCTGGCGTAGCGGCTGCGCCGGCAGCATGGCGTCGAATTTCAGTGGCACAGGCCCGCTCTCTTCACGCCGCCTGTGGCGCCGTCGGCAGCCCGCCGCGCCGTGCCGGCACCCAGTCGTTGACCGTGGGGAAGTACTCCTCGGTGTGGTCGACCGTGCCCGCCGCCGCGTAGTGGTACACCATGGCGGCCCGCATGCCGTCGGACTCGTTGTCGGTCGAGCAGTGCATGAGGTGGCTGTCGAAGACCAGCAGGTCACCGGGGTCCATGAGCACCGGCTCCGCTGCGGCCATGTCGTGGTCGACGATTTCGAAGTAGCCGTAGTTGGCACCGGGTCGGCGGTCCGGTATGTGCGTGTGCACCGGCTCGGTGTGCGACCCCGGCAACACGCGCAGGCAGCCGTTGGCCAGTGTGGCCTCGGTGACGGCCAACCAGACGCCCACTACGGGCCGCGCCGGCTCGAAGGGGAAGTAGAAGGAATCCTGGTGCCAGGGCTGGCCCCAGGCACCCACCGTCTTGAAGATGAACTGGGACAGGAAGACGTCGACGTCGGGCGCTATCAGCTCCGAGACGGGGTCGACGACGGCGGTCGAGTGGGCGAAGTCGGCGAAGACTCCGTCCCGGTGCAGCTTGAAGATCTTGGACATGCCGTCCTCGGGGTTGGCCAGCTCCATGCCCGCCTTGTTGCTCTCCGGCACGAGCTTCACGCCGACCGCCTCGGAGAGCACCGGCTCGCGCACTATCTCGATGACCCGTGTCAGCATGGCCTCGCACGTCGCGGGTTCGGCGAAGCGGGCGATCCGGAAGAACC
>JBKQNY010000005.1:0-34648 GCA_052145775.1 Acidimicrobiales bacterium | reverse complement strand
ATGCCCACCCCCTGGGTGCTGTTCGCCGCGGTCCCCGACTCTAGTCATCCGACCGAGGGCGGCGGCGGGTTAGGGCTCGACGAAGGTCACGTCGGCGTCGTCCCAGTAGGCGTTGACCTCGGCGATGCGCCCGTCGCCGTCGACCGTGAACACCTCGATGCCCTCGATGGTCATGGTGCCGGCCTCGAGGGTCACGGTGACCTTGAAATCGATGGCCACGTGGTCGCCCGAGGTATGCACGGTCTGGGGTTCGAAGCGCGTGGCCTGCGACGCCCCCACCCCGTTGCGCAGGAAGGCGGCGATGGCCTCGCGCCCGACGTTGGGAGGGGAGCTGACCGGGTCGCGCTGGACGGCGTTCTCGGCGAAGAGCGCCATGACGGCGTCGACGTCGCGTGCGCTCACCGCCGCCGCGTACCGCTCGACCAGGAGGCGGAGCTCCTCGGGGGTGGCCACGGTCAGGACCCCACGGCGTGGACGCCGCCGTCGACGTGCAGGAGCTCGCCGGTGGTCATGGGGAGCCAGTCCGAGAGGAGGGCCAGGCACCCCTTGGCCACGACGTCGGCGTCGTAGACGTCCCAGCCGAGGGGGGCCCGCTCGGACCAGGTGTCCTCGAACGCCGAGAACCCCGGGATCGACTTGGCGGCCATGGTTCGGACCGGGCCGGCGGCCACCAGGTTGACCCGGATTCCCCGGGGACCGAGGTCCCGGGCCAGGTAGCGCGCCAGCGATTCGAGGGCCGCCTTGGCCACCCCCATCCAGTCGTAGAGGGGCCAGGCCACCGTGGCGTCGAAGTCGAGCCCCACCACCGAGGCCCCGCCGTCGGCCCCGGCCGCCTCGAGCAGGGGGAGGAAGGCGCCGACCAGCGCCTTGAGCGAGTAGGCGGAGACCTCCAGGGCGACCGAGACGTCGGGCCAGTCGGCGGTGAGGATGCCGTCGCCCCCCAGGCACGCCGCCGGGGCGAAGCCGATGGCGTGGAGGAGGCCGTCGAGCCGGCCCCAGCGCGCCGCCAGCTGCTCGGCCGCCGCCGCCAGCTGCTCGGGCTGCTGGACGTCGATCTCGAGCACGTCGGCCGGCTCGTGGAGCTTGCGGGCGGTGCGCCGGGTGAGCGAGAGCCCCCGGCCGGCTCCCGAGAGCACGATCTCGGCGCCCTCCTCCTGGGCCCGCCGCGCCACGGCGAAGGCGAGCGAGGCGTCGGTCAGCACGCCGGTCACCAGTATGCGCTTGTCGTCGAGCAGTCCCACGGGGGGCGAGGCTAGTCAACGGCGGGCGCCGGCCGCCGGGGCGGCGGCGGGGCGGCCCGGGTCTCGTGGGTGAAGGGCAGCTGTGCCACAGTTGGTCCATGCACGTGGGCATCATCGGGGGCACCGGCCCCGCCGGCCGGGGCCTCGCCGTGCGGCTGTCGGCCGCCGGGGTGGCGGTCACCGTCGGGTCCCGCCAGGCGGCGCGGGGCGAGGAGGTGGCCGAGGGGCTCCGCTCCACCTGGGCACCTCGGCTGGCGGGCGAGGTCACCGGGTCCGACAACGCCGGGGCCGCCGCCTGCGAGCTGGTGGTGGTGGCCACGCCCTGGGACTCTGCCGTCCCCACGGTCCGGCCCCTGGCCGACGCCCTCGCCGGCAAGGTGGTCGTTTCGATGGGCAACGCACTGGTGAAGGAGGGCAGGGAGATGCTGGCCCTGGTGCACCCCCGGGGATCAGTCGCCGCCGCCCTGCAGGCCGCGCTGGGCGGCTCGGAAGTGGCCGCCGCCTTCCACCACCTGCCGGCCTCGGAGATGGAGAACCTCGATTCGGGCCTCTCGGCCGACGTCCTGGTCTGTTCGGACCGCCCCCGAGCCACCGGAGACACGATGGAGCTGGTGGGACTGATGGAGGGGCTGCGTCCGCTCGACGCCGGGTCGCTCTCGCAGGCCGCGGCGATCGAAGCCTTCACCGCAGTCTGTATCACCTTGAACATCCGCCACCGGGCGCACACCACGCTGCGCCTGGCCGGCATCTGAGGGACCCCGGTGCCGATGCGCCTCTTCGAGACGGCGCGCGCCGAGGTGGTCGACTTCGACCCCGGGCCGCTGGTCACCATGTACAGCTGCGGCATCACCCCCTACGACTCCGCCCACCTCGGCCACGCCTCGGTCTACCTGACCTTCGACCTCCTCCAGCGCCGGCTGCGGGACCTGGGCCACGAGACCCGCTGCGTGCGCAACGTGACCGACGTCGACGACGACATCCTGCGCAAGGCCCGCGAGCTCGGCGTGCACTACCTCGACCTGGCCGCCGAGGAGATGGCCCGCTTCGACGGGGACATGGCCTCGCTCGGCCTGTTGCCCGTCTACTCCGAGCCCCGGGCCACCTCGGCCATTCCCGAGATCCTCTCTCTCGTGGGGGAGGCTCTCGATACCGGCCACGCCTACCGCTCGCAGGGCGCGGTCTACTTCGACGTCTCCTCCTTCTCGGGCTTCGGCAAGGTGAGCCACCTCGGCCGCGACGAGATGCTCCGCCTGGCGGCCGTCCACGGCGGACGGCCCGACGACCCGGCCAAGCGGGACCCGCTCGACTTCGTCCTGTGGCAGCCCTCCCTGCCCGACGAGCCCAGCTGGGAGTCCCGCTGGGGACCGGGTCGCCCGGGGTGGCACATCGAGTGCTCGGCGCTGGCGCTGCGCGAGCTCGGGGAGACCATCGACGTCCACGGGGGGGGACGGGACCTGGTCTTCCCCCACCACGAGTGCGAGACGGCCCAGTCCGAGACGGCCACCGGCCGGCCGTTCGTCCGCCACTGGCTGCACGTGGGCCTGGTCGGCCTGGGCGGGGAGAAGATGTCCAAGTCCCTCGGCAACCTGGTGTTCGTGGGCGACCTGGTCAAGCAGTGGGAGCCGATGGCGGTGCGCCTGGCCCTCCTCGGCCACCACTACCGCGAGGACTGGCAGTGGGTCCCCGAGGACCTCGTCCGGGCGGCCGAGCGGCTGGAGCGCTGGCGTGCGGCGCCCGCGGGGGCGCCCGCGGGGGCGGCGGTGGGGGAGGACCCCGCTCTTGTCGAGGTCCGACGGCACCTCGACGACGACCTCGATGCCCCCGGCGCCCTCTTGGCCCTCGACGCCGCGGCCCGTGCCGGCCAGCCGGTCGGAGACGGGGCGGACCTCCTCGGCGTGACGCTCGAGGGCGGGAGACCGCCTGGGTTCTAGTGTGGGCCGGTGCGCGACTCGGTGACGGTCCACATGGACGCCCCCGCCGGGCGGATCTGGGAGCTGGTGAGCGACGTGACCCGCATCGGCAGCTTCAGCCCCGAGACCTTCGAGGCCGAGTGGCACGACGGCGCCGACGGGCCGGCGGTGGGGGCCCGGTTCCGGGGCCACGTGCGCCGCAACGGCCGGGGCCCGGTCTACTGGACGAGCTGCACCGTCCTCGAGTCCGAGCCCGGCCGGGTGTTCTCCTTCGGTGTGGGCTCGCCGGA
Source organism: Acidimicrobiales bacterium (assembly GCA_052145775.1). GTDB lineage: Bacteria > Actinomycetota > Acidimicrobiia > Acidimicrobiales > RAAP-2 > CAVYPR01. Next base: position 31,207 of record JBKQNY010000005.1, on the reverse strand, counting down.
CAAGCCGTTGAACATCTGGAGCTACCGCCTCGAGGCGGCGGGGGAGGGCACCGACGTGACCGAGTCCTTCGAGCTCCGCTCCACAGCGGGTCTGCGCCTGTACTGGGCGCTGCTGGGATGGTCCCGGGGCCGGACCAACCGCCGGGGCATGGGCACCACCCTCGAGCGCATCAAGGCCGTCGCCGAGGCGGAGTGAGGGCCGGCGCCGCCCTGGGCGGACCGGCACCCGAACTACGCTCTTTTGTCCACGAGGCCCGATCGCCGGGTCCGGGCAGGAGATGAGCGTGCGATGGCCAAGGTGGTGACGGTCCGGCTCCCCGACGGCTCGGAGAAGGAGCTGGCGCACGGGTCGACCGCCGCCGACCTGGCCCGCGCCGTCGGCCGGCGCTTGGCGGAGGCGGCCCTGGTGGCCGTGGTCGACGGCTCCGAGGTCGACCTCTCCGCCGAGCTGCCTGACGGGGCGAGCGTGTCCATCGTCACGGCCACAACCGAGACCGGCCGGGAGGTGCTGCGCCACTCGACGGCCCACGTGCTGGCCCAGGCCGTCCTGCGGCTCTGGCCGGGCGCCCGCTACGCCATCGGCCCGGTCATCGCCGACGGCTTCTACTATGACTTCGAGCTCCCCGGCGGCCAGCACTTCAGCGAGGAGGACCTCGGGCGGATCGAGGCGGCGATGCGCGAGATCATCGCCGAGGACCAGCCCTTCGTCCGCGCCGAGCAGTCGATCACAGCCGCCCTCGAGCTCTTCGTCGACCAGCCGTTCAAGCGCGAGATCATCGAGGCGGTGGGCGCAGGGGCCCAGGAGGTCGACGCCGCCCCCGCCGGTGGTGCGGCGGGCGGGGCGGTGGTGTCCACCTACCGCAACACCGCCGAGTTCACCGATCTGTGCCGGGGCCCGCACGTCCCCTCGACGGCCAAGCTCGGCCACTTCAAACTCCTGCGCGTGGCCGGCGCCTACTGGCTGGGCGACGAGAAGCGGCCTCAGCTCCAGCGGATCTACGGCACGGCGTTCGAGTCCGAGGCGGCCCTGGCCGAGTACCTCCACCGCGTGGAGGAGGCCGAGCGCCGCGACCACCGACGGCTCGGGGCCGAGCTCGACCTGTTCTCCTTCCCCGAGGAGGTCGGCCCCGGGCTCGCCGTCTTCCACCCCAAGGGCGGCGTCGTCCGCCGCCTGATGGAGGACTACTCGCGCCAGCGCCACGCCGAGTCGGGCTACGAGTTCGTCTACACGCCACATATCACGAAGAAGGACCTCTTCGAGATCTCCGGCCACCTGCAGTCCTTCGCCGAGGGCATCTACCCGCCCATGGAGATCGACGAGGGCACCGAGTACTACGTGAAGCCGATGAACTGCCCGTTCCACATCCTCATCTACAAGAGCCGCCAGCGCTCCTACCGCGAGCTCCCCATGCGGCTGTTCGAGTTCGGGACGGTCTACCGTTACGAGAAGTCGGGGGTGGTCCACGGCCTCACCCGGGTCCGCGGCATGACCCAGGACGACTCGCACATCTTCTGCACCCGCACACAGATCGCCGCCGAGGTCGATTCGGTGCTCAGCTTCGTGCTCGACCTGCTGCGCGACTACGGGCTCGAGGAGTTCTACCTCGAGCTGTCGACCCGTCCCGAGGGCAAGGCCCTGGGGTCCGACGAGGAGTGGGAGGAGGCCACCGAGGCGCTGCGCTCGGTGGCGGCCAGCCGCGACCTCGAGATGGTGATCGACGAGGGGGGCGGCGCCTTCTACGGCCCCAAGATCTCGGTCCAGGCCCGTGACGCCATCGGCCGGACCTGGCAGATGTCGACCATCCAGCTCGACTTCCAGCTGCCCCAGCGGTTCGACCTCGAGTACGTCGGCGCCGACAACGCCAAGCACCGGCCGATCATGATCCACCGCGCCCTGTTCGGCTCGGTGGAGCGCTTCTTCGCCATCCTGCTCGAGCACTTCGCCGGGGCCTTCCCCACCTGGCTCGCCCCCGAGCAGGTCCGCGTCCTGCCGGTGCGCGACGACCACGTCGACTACGGGGCCGGGGTCGTCGACCGGCTGCGCGCCGCGGGGCTGCGGGCTTCGATGGAGGACGCCGAGGAGGCCCTGGGCGGGCGGATCCGCCGGGCCAAGCTCCTCAAGATCCCCTACGTGCTGGTCGTCGGCGACGACGACCTGGCCTCGGGCACCGTCGGGGCGAACGTGCGCGGCGGTGACGCCCCCGAGCGCGGGGTCCCGGTGGACGAGGCGGTCTCCCGGGTGCTCGAGGACGTGGCGAAGCGACGGGTGAACCCGCTCGACGGCGCGCCGTCCGGCGTCTAGCCGGCGGGGCAGCGTGCCGGCCGTGGGGCTCGAGCAGCTGTGGGCCGGGTGGCGCCAGGAGTACGTCACGTCGGCCACCGAGGCCGAGCGGCACGGCACCGAGGGCGGCTGCGTCTTCTGCCGCATCGCCGAGAGCGGCGCCCCCTCGGAGGACAACGGGGTCGTCTGGCGGGGGGGGCTGGCCCTGGCCGTCCTCAACGCGTACCCCTACACCAGCGGCCACCTGCTGGTGCTCCCGGTCCGCCACCTCTCGGACCTCTCCGAGCTCACCGAGGAGGAGTCCGACGCCCTGTGGTCGACGACGCGCGCCGCGGTGGCCGCCATCACCGCCGCCTACGGCCCCGACGGCATCAACGTCGGGGCGAACCTGGGCCGGGCGGCGGGGGCGGGCATCCCGCGTCACCTCCACCTCCACGCCCTGCCGCGGTGGTCGGGGGACACCAACTTCATGACCTCGGTGGCCGGGGTGCGGGTGATGCCCGAGACCCTCGCCGGGGCCTGGCAGCGGCTGGCCGCGGCCTGGGGGTGAGCCCGGCCCGACGGCTCAGCCGGCGGCGGCCTTGGACAGCCCCGAGACCAGGTGCTCGGGCACGGCGTCGTAGTGGTCGTGGTCGGTGCGGAACCGCCCGCGCCCGCCGGTGACCGCCCGCAGGTCGACGGCGTAGCGGGCCATCTCGGCCGCCGGCACCAGGGCCACCACCGTCTGCTGCCCGTCGGCGGCGGTGTCGGTGCCCTGGATCCGGGCCCGCCGGGAGTGGAGGTCGCCCATGACGTCGCCCTGCAGCTCGGCCGGCACGGTGACCTCCACCTTGGACACCGGCTCGAGCAGCACCGGGCCGGCCTCGGCCATGGCCTGGCGGAAGGCGAGGATGGCCGCCATCTTGAAGCTGAGCTCGGAGGAGTCCACCGGGTGGAATTTGCCGTCGTCGACGGTCACCGACACGTCGACCACCGGGTAGCCGAAGACCCCTCCCTGAGCCATGGCCTCCTGGACCCCCTTCTCCACCGCCGGGATGTACTGGCGGGGGATGGCCCCGCCCACCACCTCGTCGTGGAAGGCGAACCCCTCGCCCCGAGGCAGCGGCTCGATGCGCAGGTGGCAGACGCCGAACTGGCCGTGGCCGCCGGACTGCTTCTTGTGCCGCCCCTCGGCCGCCGCCGACTTGGTGACGGTCTCGCGGTAGGGGACGAGGACCTCCTCGCGCTCGACGGCCACGCCGAACTTGCGGCTGAGCCGCTCGAGGGTGACGGCCAGGTGCACCTCGCCGGCCACCCCGAGGACGGTCTGGTGGGTCTCGTCGACCCGGGAGACCTGCAGCGAGCCGTCCTCCTCGCAGAGGCGCTGGAGGCCGGACATCAGCTTGTCGTCGTCGGCCCGCGAGGCCGGGCGCACCGCCACCGAGAGGGCCGGGGGCTCGGGGGCCGGGATGACCGCGGTCACCGGGGTGCCCTTGGGGGCGAGGGTGTCGCCGGTGGCGGTGGCGGCCAGGCGGGGCACGGCCACGAAGTCGCCGGCCACCGCCTCCTCCACCGGGGAGGCGTCCTTGCCCCGCAGCAGTTCGAGGACGTGGAGCCGCTCCTCGGTGCGCGTCCGGGGGTTGTACAGCACGACGTCGGGCCGCAGCGTGCCCGACAGGACCTTGCAGAGGGAGATCCGCCCGACGTGGGGGTCGGTGACCGTCTTGCAGACAACCACAAGTGGCTGGCCGTCGGGGTCGCAGGCCACCTCGGCGGTGGTGTCGCCGGCCCGCACCCGGGCCGGCGGCCGCTGGTCGGGGGAGGGGCACAGCTCGACCAGCAGGCGGGCCAGCCGGTCGACCCCCACCCCGGTCGCCCCCGAGCAGCACAGGACGGGGAAGACGGCGGCCGAGGCCACCCCCCCGGCCAAGGCGGCCTCGAGCTCGGCGCGGTCGATCGACTCCCCGTCGAGGTAGCGGGTCATGAGGTCGTCGTCGCCCACCACGATCCCTTCCACCAGCTGCTCGTGGACCTCGTGCTCGGTCACGGCCAGCTCGTCGGGGATGGGGCCCTCCTTGCCGGCCACCGGCGGGCCCGCCGAGAGGTCGTAGAGGGTGGCGCGGTCGTCGAGGAGGTCGATCACCCCCCGGAACGAGGCCTCGGACCCCACCGGGAGCTCCACCGGGGCCACCCCGGCCCCGAAGGCGGCCCGCACCTCGGCCAGGGTCCGGTCGAAGTCGGCCCGCTCTCGGTCGAGCTTGTTCACCACCACCACCCGGGGGAGCCCGAGGGCGGCGGCCGCCCGCCAGGCGTCCTCGGTCTGGGCCTGGACGCCGTCGGTGGCGCTCACCACCACCACGGCCAGGTCGGCGACGCACAGCGCGGCGTGCAGGTCGGCGGCGAAGTCGGCGTAGCCGGGGGCGTCGAGGAGGTTGACCTTGCGGTCCTCGACGGTGAAGGGGGCGATGGCCAACTGCACCGAGAGCTGCCGCGACGTCTCCTCGGGCTCGAAGTCGCAGACGGTCGAGCCCTTGTCGACCGAGCCCTGGCGGGAGATGGCCCCGGTGGCGGCCAGCAGGGCCTCGGCCAGGGTCGTCTTGCCGGCCCCGTGGTGGCCGACGAGGACCACGTTGCGGATGTCGGCGGGCGTTAGGCGTGGCACGGGCGCACCTCCTCGGGCGCCGTGGCCGGCGACCGCCGCCGGTCGTGCGCCCCCGCCGCCGAGCTTACGGTCGCCGGGGCGGCGGTGCCCGGGGTGCGAGGGCGCCCACGGCTCCCGGGGGATGGTGGGGGCCGGGTGGTACGCTGGGATGCAGAGAGCACGGGGTCGGCGCCGCCCGCAAGGGACCCACAGGGGAACGGCGCCAGCACCTGCGGAGCCGACACAACCGAGCCGACACATCGGCCCGCTCGCCCCCGTCGGGGCCGGGACGCAGGGTGCGCCCCGAGATGAGGAGACGCCATGTTCGACGGCCGCTGGCGGCAGGCGGTGGACCGCAGCACGGGACCGGTCGGCGGGTGGCTCGTGCGGGTGGGGGTCACCGCCGACCTGCTGACCTGGTCGGGCCTCGTCTTCTCGGTGGCGACCGCGGTGGCGGTGGGAAGCGGCCACCTGCTGCTCGGCATCCCCCTGCTGGCCCTGACCGGCTTCCACGACCTGCTCGACGGACCGGTGGCCAAGGCGGCGGGGACGGCGTCGGTGCGGGGCGCCTTCTTCGACTCGGTGGCCGACCGCGTGGCCGACGCCGTGCTGATGGGCGGGGTGGCCTGGTACCTGGTGTCGGTGCACGAGGGGGAGCTGGCCCTCCTCCCGCTGGCCGTGCTCGGGGTGACCTCGATCGTCTCCTACGAGCGGGCCAAGGCCGAGGCCCTGGGGCTGTCGGCGGCCAAGGGCGGCCTCATGGAGCGGGCCGAGCGGATGATCCTGCTCGGCGCGGGGTTCCTCGCTTCCTGGCTGCTGGTGCCGGTGCTTTGGATCCTGCTCGGACTGGTCACGGCCACGGCGGTGGGGCGGTTCGTCCGGGTGTGGCGGGTGGCCGAGGGGCCGCCCCGGCCCCAGGCCGGTGTCCGCGCCTCGATGGCCCCCGACTCGGCGCCGCTGCGGTGGCGGCCCGGCCGGGTGGAGTCGAGGTGGCGCTCGTGGCGTGAGGGGTCGGCCACCCGACCGGCCACCGGCCGCGCCGGCGAGCCGCTCGGACGGTGGCGGGCCCGCCGCCAGGAGGCGCTGGCCAGCCGGACCCACCGGGCACGCCGGTCGGCCCGACAGGCAGGCGGCCGGCCGCGCACCGCGGCCACCCGGGATCCCGGGCCGCCGCGTCCCAGCCGGGACTGACCGGCCCCGGCCGACCAGACCGACGCCGTGGGAGCCAAGCAGGACCGGCTGACGTACGTCACCTACCGCGCCCTGGGGGCCGCGCTCGCCGCGCTGCCCCAGCCGGTGGCCACCGCCGCCGCCGCGGTGGCGGGCGAGGTCATGGCCCGCCGGTCCGCGGGCCCCGAGGCACTGCGGGCCGACCACCTCCGCCGGGTCCTGGCGAAGGACTCCCCGGTGGTGGCGCCCGACCCCGCCGTGGTCGAGCGCTGGACCCGCCGGGCCTTCCGCGCCTATGCCCGCTACTGGGTGGAGGGGGCGCGACTGCCGTCCACCCCTCCCGGCGAGGTGTGCGGGCACATGATGGTCGAGCGCGGCTGGGAGCACCTGGTGGCGGGGATGGCCGGGGGCAAGGGCGTGGTGATGGCCCTCCCGCACGTCGGTAGCTGGGAGTGGGGGGGCGCCTGGCTGTCGGCCGTCGGCTATCCCATGACCAGCGTGGCCGAGACCGTCGAACCCCCGGCCTTGTTCGAGTGGTTCCTCGAGGAGCGCCGGGCGATGGGCCTGTCCATCGTCCCGCTCGGGCCGGACTCGGGCGGCGTCCTGGCCAAGACGCTGCGCTCGGGCGGGCTGGTCGGCCTTCTCTGCGACCGCGACATCGTGGGCCACGGCGTCGAGGTCGAGTTCTTCGGCGAGCGGACCACCTTCCCCGCCGGCCCGGCGACGCTCGCCCTGCGGTCCGGGGCGCCGCTGGTGGCGGCGGCCGTCTACAGCGGGCCGGGCCGTGACCACACCGCCGTCATCACCGCCCCGCTCGACACCTCGCGCCGCTCGGGGCTGCGGGCCGACGTGGGGCGGGTTACCCAGGCCATCGCCGACCAGTTCGAGCGGCTGATCCGACCGTCGCCCGAGCAGTGGCACCTCTTCCAGCCGAACTGGCCCAGCGACGCGCCGATCGACGGCGGGAGCGATTGAAGGTGCGGGTGGCGATGGTCTGCCCCTACAGCCTCGAGCGGCCCGGTGGGGTCCAGGGGCAGGTGACCGGGTTGGCCCGCGCCCTGCGCGGGCTCGGCCACGAGGTGGCGGTGCTCGCCCCCGGCGGCCGACGGCCCGCCGCCGACCCCGACGCGCCCTTCGACGGCACCCATGTGGTGGGCGCGGCGGTCGGGGTGCGGTCGAACGGCTCGGTGGCCCCGGTCGCCCTGTCGCCGGGCGCGGCGTGGCGGGCGCAACGGCTCGTCCGCCGCCACCGCCCCGACGTCGTCCACCTCCACGAGCCGATGGCCCCGGTCCTCGGCTACGGCATCCTCCTCACCCGCCCGGCCCCCCTCATCGGGACCTTCCACCGCTCGGGCGAGAGCGCCTGGTACCGGGGGCTGCGGCCGGTGGCCGCCTGGGCCGGCCGGCGGCTCGACGTGCGCTGCTGCGTCTCCGAGGCCGCCCGCTCCACGGCGGAAGCGGCCATGGGCGGAACCTACGAGGTGCTCTTCAACGGGGTGGAGGTCGAGCGGTTCGCGTCGGCCCGGCCCCGGGCGACGGACCGCCCGACGGTGCTGTTCCTCGGCCGCCACGAGGAGCGCAAGGGGCTGGGCGTGCTGCTCGAGGCGTTCGCCGCGGTGCCGGATCCCGTGACGTTGTGGGTGGCCGGGGACGGCCCGGACACCGAGGCGCTGCGGCGGGCCCACCCCGGGTCGGAGCGGATCGTGTGGCTCGGGCTCCTCGACGATGACGAGGTGGCCCGGCGGCTGGCCGGGGCCCACGTGCTGTGCGCCCCGTCACTGCGGGGCGAGTCGTTCGGCATGGTGCTCCTCGAGGGGCTGGCCGCCGGCTGCGCCGTGGTGGCCACGGACCTCCCCGGCTACCGCGACGCGGCGGGCGGCCACGCCGCGCTGGTGCCGCCCGACGACACCGCCGCCTTGGGGACGGCCCTGGCCGCGGCCGTGGCCGACGCCGCCGGGGGGACCGGGGCCAGCGCCCCCGATCGGCTGGCTGCGGGGAGGGCCCACGCCGAGGGTTGGTCGATGGACCGCCTGGCCCGACGGTACGAGGACCTCTACCACCGGGCCGGCCAAGCCCGGCGGCCCGGCCGCCGGGGGGGAGACGGGGACGGGTAACCTGGGCCGGTTATGAGCGACCAGCAACCCCCGCGACCCCCTGGCCGGGGCTCCGGCGGGGACGGAGGGTCATCCAGCTCGGGCGGCTCAGGCGGCTCGGGCGGTTCAGGAGGTGGCTCGGGCGGCTCGGGATCGAGCCGGCGCCGGCGCTCACGGGGGCGGTCGTCGAGCGGACAGAGAGCCGGCGGCGAGGGACGACAGGGTTCCGGCGGGTCGTCGAACCGGTCCGGCGGCCGGGGCGGGGGCGGCCAGCGCAACCGGGGGTCGGGCGGCGGCGGCCAGCGCACGCGCCCGTCCGGGTCCGGCGCGGGCCGCGGCGGCGGGGGAGGGGCCGATCGCCCGCGCAGCCCGTCCCCTCCGGCGGCAGTGGCGACGGCCACCGTCGTGGCGGCGGCCGAGTCGGACCGGGTCGCCGTGGCCGACCGGGAGATCAGGGCCACCCGCCGACGGGCCCATGTCCTGACCGTCGGCGCCGGAGCGGTCCCCGGGGTGGTGGTCGGGCTCGTGCTCGGCGCCGTCGCCGGCCCGGTGGCCGGTGTCGTGGCCGCCGTGCTGGGGGCCGCCTTCGTGGCCGTCGTGGTCTCAAGACGGGCGACCACCATCGTGCTGGGCGTCGTGGGGGGGCGGCCGCTCGCCGACGACGCCGAGCCGCGCCTGGTCAATCTGGTCGACGGCCTCTGCGCCACCTTCGGGGTCCCGCGGCCGCGCCTGTGGCTCGTCGAGGACCCGGTCCCCAACGCCTGCGCGCTCGGGCGCCGGCCTTCGGCCGCGGTGCTGGTGGTCACGAGCGGGCTGCTCGACCGGCTGGGGCTGATCGAGACCGAGGGCGTGGTCGCCCACGAGCTGGCCCACGTGAAGCGCCACGACACGGCCGTCTCGGAGGTGGCCGTCGCCCTCTGCTACCCGCTGGCCGGCGCCCGGGGCGCCGACGGGCTGGTCCACCGGGCGCTGGGGAGGGGACGCGAGTACCGGGCCGACGAGGTGGCCGCGGCCACCGTGCGCTACCCCCCGGGTCTGCACGATGCGCTGGGGACGCTGGAGGCATCGCCGGCCCCGCTGCCGGGCTCGGTGTTCACCGGACGGCGGTGGCGGGCCACCCGGTGGCTGTGGATCGACCCCATGGTCGGGTCCCGGGGCGACCCGGTCGAAGGGGAGCTCGACGCCACCTCGGTCCGGCGGGCGGCCCTGGCCGAGTGGTGAGGTGAACGGCCGGCCCCACGGCGCGCCGCACGCCACGCTCGCCGGTTCGCGTTCGCCAGGCCGGTAGCATGTACCCATGAGCGGGCCGTCCGAGGGAGCAGCGCGCCAGACCGGCACCTTCACGGTCAAGCGCGGCCTGGCCGACATGCTGCGCGGCGGCGTCATCATGGACGTGGTCGACGCCGGGCAGGCCAAGGTGGCCGAGGACGCCGGCGCGGTGGCCGTCATGGCCCTCGAGCGGGTACCGGCCGACATCCGCCGCGATGGGGGGGTGGCCCGCATGAGCGACCCCGCCCTCATCGAGGGCATCAAGCAGGCGGTGACCGTGCCGGTCATGGCTAAGGCCCGCATCGGCCACTTCGCCGAGGCCCAGGTTCTCGAGGCGCTCGGCGTCGACTACATCGACGAGAGCGAGGTCCTCACCCCGGCCGACGAGGCCCACCACGTCGACAAGTGGGCGTTCACCGTCCCCTTCGTCTGCGGGGCCACCAACCTCGGCGAGGCCCTCCGACGGATCTCGGAGGGCGCGGCCATGATCCGCTCCAAGGGGGAGGCGGGCACGGGCAACATCGTCGAGGCCGTCCGCCACCTCCGCTCGATCGTGGGCGACATCGGGGCCATCACCCAGGCCGACGGGGCCGAGCTCTACCGCTGGGCCAAGGAGCTGACCGCGCCGATCGGCCTCGTCCAGGAGATCGCCCGAACCGGCGCCCTCCCCGTGCCGCTGTTCTGCGCCGGCGGCATCGCCACCCCGGCCGACGCCTCGCTGGTGATGCAGCTGGGGGCCCAGGCGGTCTTCGTGGGCTCGGGGATCTTCAAGAGCGACGACCCGGCCCGCATGGCGCGGGCGATCGTGGAGGCCACCACCCACTTCGCCGACGCCGACCACGTGGCCAAGGTGAGCACGGGGCTGGGCGAGGCGATGCGCGGCCAGGAGATCTCCGGCCTCGCGGAGCGGCTCGCCGATCGCGGCTGGTAGCGGCGCGCCCCGCCCGCGGTGACCATCGGGATCCTGGCCCTGCAGGGCGACGTCCGCGAGCACGCCGCCGCCTTCGCCGACCTGGGTATCGCCACCACCACGGTGCAACGGCCCGCCGACCTCGAGGGGCTGAACGGCATCGTCCTGCCCGGCGGCGAGTCCACCACGCTGTCGTTGCTGCTCGAGTCCTCGGGGCTCTTCGACCCACTGGCCCGCGAGCTGGCCGGCGGCCTACCGGCCTTCGGCACCTGCGCAGGGATGGTGCTCATGTCGCGCACCGTCCTCGGCGGCCGCCCCGACCAGCGGTCGTTCGGGCTTCTCGACTGCTCGGTCCGACGTAACGGCTACGGCCGTCAGCGGTTCTCCTTCGAGTGCGAGGTGGACTGCTCCGGCGTGATGGCGGCCCTGGGGGAGCTGGGTGTGGCCGGCGTCGACGCGGCCGGACCAACCATGCCGGCGGTGTTCATCCGGGCTCCGGTGGTCGAGTTCCCCGGACCCGAGGTCGAAGTGCTGGCCACGCTGGGCGCCGAGCAGCCGGTCGTCTGCCGGCAGGGCTCCGCGCTGGCCAGCTCCTTTCACCCCGAGCTCACCGCCGACCGTCGGCTCCACCGGCTGTTTGCGGCCATGGCCGGCCAGTCGGTGGTGGGGTAAAGGCCCGCCGGTCGGCGCTCGTGCCGGGCGGCGGGGCGCGATCTCCCTCGCGCCCCTACCCGGCGCAGACTTTCACGCCGCCGGTCCCGGCGCTCACACTCGCCGAGCCCGCGCTCGTTCCGAGCGAGACGGTGGTGCCGAGTGACACCGGGGCCGGAGCCGACGCCGGGACGCCAGGCAGGCGTTGGCACGAGGCGGAGCCTGTCCCCGGCGATGTCGACGACGGGAGGCTCGGGAGCGGGAGCGCCGACGCCAGTGTCGAGGCACCAGGCAACGACGATGGCGAAGGGAGCGACGGGAGACCGGGCACCGACGTTGGCGTCGGGGGCGTCGAGGCACTCGGCAACGAGGGGGCCCCGCCCGACGGGGTGTCCGAGCCCGACGCTGGGGCGGTCGCTCCGCCACCCGATCCGCTGGCCGACTGCGACCCGCCCAAGGTTCCGACGGTCCCCACCAGCGTGGAGTTGGACCCGGCGGCGCCCGGCTGTGCCCCGCCGGCGGCCAGCCCCGCCGACCCTGCGCCCGGCGAGGAGAGTGCGTCGGGCGTGGGGAACGGCGGGAACGATGTGAGCGGCAACGACGGCAGTGCGGCGGTAGGGAGGGACTGGGCGCTGGCCGGCGTCACCGCGGTGCTGGCACCGAGCCCCCCGACCAGCGCCCCGCCCACGGCGAAGGCCATCGCGCCCAGCGCGACGGCCAACGGCCGCAGGTGCCGTCGCACCACCAGGCGGAGCGACGCCGCGGCGGCGTGCGGCCCGGCCGCACCTTTCTTCGTGGTGGCGTGAGGCCCGTCATGGTGCCTGTGAAGGTGGTACATGGTGCTGCTCCCCTCATGGTCCATGGTTTGCATCGGGGATTCGAGGTTGCCCCGCAACGGTCTCACTCCGACCACGGTGGCTGCCATATCCGCCACGCCCGACCGACGGGGGGACGACCACAATGCGACGTCCGGAGGGCGCTCCGGTCGCGCCGCCCGCATCGTGGCGTCCCCCGACCTTCACCGGGGGAGCCGGGCACGGTTCGGGGACCGAGGGGGAGCGGGGGATTCCCCGGTCGCGTGCCCGACGGCGTCACTTCCGGTGCGAATGTTCCGTTTCGGTCGGGGATGAGGCGCCCAGCCACCCGCCGCGGGCTTCGACGGGCGATGCGCGCCAGTCACGAGAGCATGGCCAGTCTCAACAGGTCCGCCGCCATGGACGTCGTCGCGGTGATGGCTCCCGTGGTCCCTCGGATCTTCACTCGACATCCTCCAGCTCTCGGAGCCGGTGCTTCGGACCTGGCCGGTCAGACCCGGCCGGGCAGATCCGGTCGGTCCGATCCTGCCCGACTCCTCTCGTTCGAGGGAACGGGCCAGTGGGCCCGACCTTTCGGTCGAAGGGGCGAAAGCAGATAGACCCTCGGCATCAGGGACGACGCCACGCCGGCCCGCGTACGAGTTCCGCGGTCCCCTGGGGCTTGCGCGGCGACCGGGCCGCCTCCGGACCCCGAGCATCCGGCGGCCGCGGGTAGCATCACCGGGTCGGGCCCGCACCCCAGGGGCGCCCCGCGAGAAAGGTTCTCCATGTCGGGTCACTCGAAGTGGGCCAGCATCAAGCACAAGAAGGGGGCGGCCGACCAGGCGCGCTCGAAGGTCTTCGCCAAGCTCATCCGCCAGCTGGAGGTCACGGCCCGCGACGGTGGCAGCAGCGATCCCGAGACCAACGCCTCCCTGCGTACCGTCTATCAGAAGGCGCGCGACGCCTCGGTGCCGATGGACACCATCGAGCGGGCCATCAAGCGGGGATCGGGCGAGCTCGAGGGGGTCCGCTACGAGCCGGCGAACTACGAGGGGTACGCGCCGGGCGGGGTGGCCGTCATCGTCGAGACCCTCACGGACAACCGCAACCGCACGGCGGCGGAGATCCGCAACCTGTTCAACCGCAACGGCGGGTCGATGGCCGAACCCGGCGCCGTCAGCTGGCAGTTCGAGCGCAAGGGCGTTCTCGAGCTCGACCGGTCGCTGGACGAGGACAAGATCATGGAGGTGGCGGTCGACGCCGGCGCCGAGGACCTCTCCGACGCCGGGGACCGCTGGGTCCTCACCTCGGCCCCCCAGGACCTGGCCGCTGTGCGCGACGCCCTGGTCGAGGCGGGCGTCACCCCGACCTCGGCCGAGCTGACCCTCGAGTCCACGACCTCGGTTGCCGTCACCGACGAGAACGAGGCCAAGAAGGTGCTGCGCCTGCTCGAGCTGATCGACGACCACGACGACGTCCAGGCGGTCCACGCCAACTACGACATCCCCGACGAGGTGCTCGCGGGCTTCGACGGCTGACCGTGGACCCGTCGGCGGCGGGTCCGGCGGCGAAGGTCGCCACGGCACCCGCAGACCGGCGGGCACCGCGCCGTGCCTACTCCCTGGCCGGCGTCGCCGCCCTGGCGGTGGTGGCCGCCTACGGGTTCGTGCTGCGGGCCTGGTTGGTGGCCCACTCGCCCCTCGACAGCGACCAGGCCGTCGTCGGCTTGATGGCCAAGGCGGCGCTGGCCGGCCACTTCTCCACCTTCTACTGGGGCCAGGCCTACGGCGGGGCCGAGACCTACCTGGCGGCCCCGATCGTGTGGGCGACGCGCGGCAGCCCCTTCGCTCTCGACGCCACGGCGGCGCTCCTGTCGGCGGTGGCAGCCGTCGTGGTCGGTGCGACGGTGGCCGAGGCCACCGGCCGGCGGTTTGCCGGTGCGGCGGCGGGGACGCTGGCCTGGGTCTGGCCCTACGCCGTTGTGTGGAACTCGCTGCGCGAGACCGGGTTCCGGGGCGTCAACGTCGTCTGCGGCCTGGTGATGGTGTACGTCGCCGTGCGCATCGGGCTCGGCGGAAACCGGTGGCGCAACGGGGTCGCCCTCGGCCTGGCCGCCGGCGTGGGGTGGTGGTCCTCGCCGGAGATCGCCTACTTCGCGCTGCCGACCGCCGTCGTGCTCGCGGCCTCCTGGGAGCGGCTCTTCGCCGGCCGGAGACGGTGGGCCGCCCCCTGGCGGCCCGGTCCGGTCCTGGCCGCCCTGGGCGCGGCGGCGGTGGGGGCGCTCCCGTGGATCTACACCAACGCCGGCTCCTCCTTCGCCTCGTTGCGCACCTCGTCCCTCCCCGCCTACATGGGGATCGGCTACGGCGGGCGGCTGTCGGTCTTCTTCCGGGCGATGCTGCCGGTACAGCTCGGGGTGCGCTCGGTCCCCGGCGGCCAGTGGGCGGTGGGGCCGGTGGCCGGCCCCGTCCTCTACGGCGTGCTCCTCGTGGTGGTGGCCGCCTCGGTGGCGCGGGCGGTGGTGGCCGCGCGGCGCGGGCGGCGGGCGGCACCGGCCCTGGCCGCGGCGGCCGGCGTGGTCGCCTTTCCCTTCCTCTACGCCGCGGTGCCCTCCAGCGGGTACTGGCTGGACGGCCGGTACGGGGTGGCCCTCCCGGCACTGGTCGTTCTGCTGCTGGCCACGGCGTGGGTCGGGGTCCCCGCCGAGGAGGGGGAGGCCGTGCGGTCAACCCGGGCCGCGCACGCCGCAGCGCGCCGGGGGTTTGAGGCCGCCCGGGTGGCGGTCCTGTGCGCGGCGGTGGTGGCCGGAGCGGGACTGACCGTGGTCACGGCGTCGGCCGCCGGGGTCCCGGTGCGCCCCCAGACGTTCTTCACCGGATGGTCCGACCCCGAGCAGCCGATGCGCGCCGCCGGCGCGGTCCTGGTCGACGCCGGCGTGCACGACGCCTACGCCAGCTACTGGGTCGCCTACGTGCTCGACGACCTGTTCCCCGGGCGACTGGCGGTGAGCCCCTCGTACCTCGACGTGGTGCGCTGGCCGGCCGAGGCCGCGGCCGTGCGACGTGCGCCGGACCCGGCGTGGCTGTTCGTTGCCCCTGCGGAGGCGCTCGAGGCCGACCGCGCCGTGGGCAACCCCGAGCCCGGGCCGGGCAACTACACCGAGCACGACTTCGAGTCGCTGCTGGCGGCGCAGGGCGTCGGCTACCGGGTCCTGCACCTCGGGGTCCTCGACGCCGTGGTGCCGGACCACCGGGTGACCCTGCCCAGGCCCTGAGGGTCCCCGCCCGCGGTGGCCGGCCGCGCTAGTGTCGAACGCATGTTCGTGTTGGGCATCGACCCGGGACTGTCGCGCTGCGGCTACGGCCTGGTGGGCCGGGACCCGGGGCGGGGCGGGAAGCTCGCCGCCTCGTCGGCCGGGGTCATCGAGACCGACCCCGAGGCGCCGCTGCCCGAGCGGCTGCTCATCCTCCAGCAGGAGCTGCGGGCCCTGGTGGAGGAGATCCGGCCGCCGGTGGTGGTGGTCGAGCGGGTGTTCTTCCAGGTGAACGCCCGCACCGCCATGTCGGTCGGCCAGGCCAGCGGGCTGGCCCTGGCCGCCGCGGCCGAGGCGGGGTGCGACGTCTTCGAGTACACCTCCAACGAGGTGAAGCAGGCCTTGGTCGGCTACGGCGGCGCCACCAAGGAACAGGTGCAGCGGATGGTGGCCAACGTGCTGAACCTGGCCGAGGTGCCTCGTCCGCCCGACGTGGCCGACGCCCTGGCCCTGGCCGTCTGCCACCTGAGCACCGAGCCGTTGCGGCGGGCGGTGGCCCTGGCCACCGAGGGGGCGGCCTCGTGATCGGCTCACTGCGCGGGACCCTCGGGGCGCGATCGGGCGAGGGCGAGGTCGTCATCGAGGTGGGGGGCGTCGGCTACCGGGTGTCGGTGACGACGGCCGGTGCGGCGGCGCTCGGCTCGGTGGGGTCCGACGTCTTCCTCCACGTCCACACCCACGTGCGCGAGGACGCCATCGTCCTCTACGGCTTCGCCCACGACGACGAGCGGCGGTGCTTCGAGGCCCTGCTCGGTGCCCACGGGGTGGGGCCGGCCCTGGCCCTGGCCATCATGTCGTCCCTCTCGCCGGCCACCCTGTCCACGGCGGTGCTGGAGGACGACGCCGAGACCCTGTGCGCCGTCCCGGGGGTGGGCCGCAAGACGGCGGCACGGCTCCTCATCGACCTGAAGAGCCGCCTCGACCTCCCCGACCTCTCGGCGGCACCGTTCGCCGGCGCGGGCGTCGGGTCGGCCCGGGCCGCGGCCCGGGCGGCCCTGGCCGAGCTCGGCTACGGGCCCGACGAGATCCGCGCGGCCCTCGAGGGAGCGCGCGAGGACCTGGGGGTCGAGGAGCTGCTGCGGGTGGCGCTGCGGGAGCTGGCCGTCCGGTGACCCCCGGGGCCCGCCGCGAGGTGCTGGAGGAGGCACCCGAGGCCGCAGGCGACGGGCGAGACGTCGACCCCCAGGCGGCCCCGGTCGAGGAGCTGGAGGAGGCGGGTCTGCGCCCGCGCACGCTCGCTGAGTTCGTCGGCCAGGCCCAACTGGTCGAGCACCTCGGGATCGTGCTGCAGGCGGCACGGCGTCGCCGCCAGCCGGTCGACCACCTCCTCTTCGCCGGCCCGCCGGGGCTGGGCAAGACCTCGCTGGCCGGCATCGTGGCCGCCGAGATGGGGGTGGGGCTGCGCGTCACCTCGGGGCCGGTGCTGGTCCGGGCGGGCGACCTGGCCGCGCTGCTGACCGACCTGCAGGAGGGTGACGTCCTCTTCGTCGACGAGATCCACCGGCTGGCCCGCTCGGTGGAGGAGATCCTCTACCCGGCCATGGAGGACGCCAAGCTCGACATCGTGATCGGCAAGGGCCCGACCGCCCGTTCGATCCGCCTCGACCTGCCCCGCTTCACCCTGGTGGGCGCGACGACCCGAACCGGCCTGGTGGCGGGCCCCCTGCGCGACCGGTTCGGCTTCGTCGGCCGCCTCGACCTCTACGACCCGACCGAGCTGCAGGCCATCGTCGAACGGTCGGCCCGCCTGCTCGGGTTGCGGGTCGAGCCCGACGGGGCGGCCCGCATCGCCGAGCGGTCCCGGGGGACCCCCCGGATCGCCAACCGCCTGCTCCGGCGGGTGCGCGACTTCGTCGAGGTGCGGGGGGACGGCGTGGTCACCGACCGCACCGCCGAGGAGGGGCTGGACCTCTTCGGCGTGGACCGTCTGGGTCTGGACAAGCTCGACCGCGCCATCCTCGACACGCTCTGCCGCCGCTTCGGCGGCCAGCCGGTGGGGCTCACGACCCTCTCGCAGTGCGTGGGGGAGGAGGCCGACACCATCGAGGACGCCTACGAGCCGTTCCTGCTCCGGGAGGGCCTCATCAAGCGAACCCCGCGCGGGAGGGTGGCCACGGCGCGGGCCTGGGCGCACCTGGGCCTCGCCCCGCCCGGACCCGGGGACGACCCGAGCTCACTGTTCTGAGGGAACCGGCCTTCCCGGGGCCCCGAGGGAGGCCGGCCGGCTGATGGACAACGGGTGCCCGGCACGGCCGTTCCCTCCCGCGGGTGCGGCGCGGTCCCCGGCGCCCGCCCCGTTGGGCCTGTGGGCGTCGCCACCACCTGCGGGGCCCCGAGCCGACAAGTCGAGGGGAGCCGAGGAGGGGTGGGCGCGGAGGGAGACCGACGGGAGGCGCACCTCGAAGGTGGTGGACCACCCGGGCACGTCGACGATCTCGATGGTCCCGCTGTGGGCCTCGACCACGGACTTGGCGATGGCCAGCCCCAGCCCCGAGCCGGGGATGCCCAGCTCGGAGGCGGCGGCCAAACGGTAGAAGCGCTCGAAGAGGTGCTCCCGCTCGGCCTTGGGGATGCCGTGGCCGGTGTCGTGCACGCGCAGCAGCACCGAGGGTCCCGAACCGTCCACCCGGACGACGACGCGTCCCCCCGAGGGCGTGAACTTGACGGCGTTGGAGAGCAGGTTGCCCAGGAGCTGGTGGAGGCGGTGCGGGTCGCCGTGGACCATCGCCGGCCCGGAGGACCCGGCGGCCAGGGCGACGCCGTGGTCGATCGCACTGGCCGCCATGGCGTCGACCGCCTCGACGGCGAGGACCGAGAGGTCGACGTCGACGAAGGTCACGTGCAGCTCGCGGCCGCGGCCGGGGTCGGCCAGCAGATCCTCGGAGACCTTGAGCAGCTGTTCGGCGTTGCGCTCGATCGCCCGAAGCATGCGGACCTGCTCGTCGTCGAGGTGGGGACCGTCGTCGTCGAGCAGGAGGTCGACGAACCCCTTGATGGAGGTGAGGGGGGTCCGCAGCTCGTGGGAGACGGTGGCCACCACGTCGTCCTTCATCGTGCTCAACTCGCTCAGGTGCTGGTTCTGCTCGACCAGGACCTGGGTCACCTCGCGTTGGACCGCCAGCGTTCGCTCCCGCTCGGACTCGAGCTGCTCGCGGCGGGTGACGTCGCTGGCCACCACCACGTAGCCCGACGACCGGCCGCCCTCGATGTCGGCCGCCCAGGCGCTGAAGGTGGCCGACAGCCGGACGGGTCGCCCGTCCTTTCGCCGGCAGGTCCACACGAGCTCTCGGTCGAGGGCGGGGTGGAAGGAGGAAGCCGCGCCGTTCCCGTTCGGCGGCGGCCGTTCCGGATCGTCGAGGTCGAGGAGGCGGTCGCCGGCCATGCGGCCGACGACCTCGTCGGCGGAGTAGCCGAGGAGCTGCTCGGCGCCGGTGGAGAAGAAGAAGACCCGGGCCCGGTCGTCGATCCCGATCACGGCGAACCGGGTGGCCGCGGCCAGGATCGACGACAGTTGCCGGCTGGCCTCGTCGGCCTGGCGGGCGGCCTGACGGGCCAGTTCGGTCTGGGTGGCGAGGTTGCGCACGTGGGCGCGCTCGCGGGCGACCAGGTTGTAGACGGCGAAGGCGATGAGGGCGGAGATGGCAAGGAGCTCCGCCACCCCCCGCCAGCTCGACTGCGGGTAACCCGGGGCGCCGATGAGCCAGACGGGGACGAGCAGGGCGGCGGCCACCGCGGCCAGCCCGGCGAGGAGCTCGGCCCGGTTGCCGTAGAAGGCGATCCAGACGATCGGCACCAAGAAGACGATGCCCATGCCCGAGGCGGACCCTCCCTGGGCGTCGCGGAGCATGGCGATGACCGCCATGTAGCCGACGGGGACGAGCAGCCACGACCAGCGGGGGAGACGGGGCCAGGGCAGCGCCAGCACGGCGACGACGAGGAGCATGAAGAGCGCCCCGGCGAGGCAGACCTCGAGGACGGCCTGGTGGGGGATGGCGATGAGCCCGACGAGCACCGACAGGGCCCCGACCAGGGCCACGACGGGGAGCTGCTGGCGGACCCCGGGCGCGAGCTGGGTGGTTGCCCGGGTGTCGCGGCCGGGCGGCCCGGCGGGCGTCGACGGCGCGGACGCGGTCGGGATCGGCACCTCGGGGGCTGCGCTCACACCGCCTCCTTGGGCTGGTAGCGGTAGCCGAAGCCTCGCACGGTCTCGAGGGGGGAGTCGCCCGGCCGGTCCCAATCGAGCTTGCGCCGGAGCCGGAGCACGGTGTACTTCACCCGGTCGGGTCCCAGCCCGGCCCGGTCCTCCCAGGCCAGCTCGACCA
Organism: Acidimicrobiales bacterium; assembly: GCA_052145775.1. Classification (GTDB taxonomy): domain Bacteria; phylum Actinomycetota; class Acidimicrobiia; order Acidimicrobiales; family RAAP-2; genus CAVYPR01. Next base: position 11,781 of record JBKQNY010000005.1, on the reverse strand, counting down.
GCTGGTCCTGGGAGAGCACCTGCCCGCTGTGACGGACCAGCGCGCACAGCAGCCGGAACTCGGTCGGCGTGAGCTGGACCGCCTTGCCGTCGAGGGTCACCTTGCGCTGCGTGAAATCGATGCGCAGGTCGCCGTCTATGAAATGGGTCGGCGATTCGGCGGCCGAGAGCCGGCGTCGCCGAATGGCGACGAGGCGGGCCAGCAGCTCGTCCCGGTTGAACGGCTTGGTCAGGTAGTCGTCCGCACCGCCGTGGAGCCCCCGGACCTTGTCGCGGTCCGCGGACCGTGCGGTGAGCACCAGGACCGGGACGTCGCTCATATCGCGGATCCGCTCGAGCACGTCCCATCCGGCCAGGTCGGGCAGGCCCACGTCGAGGATGACCAGCTGGGGACGGGACGCGTGGAACTCCCGCAGCCCGTCGCGACCGGTGGCGGCGTCGACCACGGTGTAGCCGGCTCGCAGCAACAGGGCGCGCAGGAGGTCCTGTATGTCGGGGTCGTCCTCGATCACGAGGACCGTGATGTCGTCCTGCAGCTCCATGCCCACCACCCTCCGTCCGCTGCTGCCCGGGATTCCTCGGCGGGCCGCGTCCGGTTGGCCAGGAATTCTACCTGGGAGGCCGATGCGGCGGTCGACCGGGGCCCCGGCGGCGGGGTCTGCAGCCGTCGGACGGCGGGCAGGGTGAGCTCACCGGGGCCCTGCCCAGGCTGTATGGTTGCCCTCCTGTGCGACCCGCCATCCTCCGACCTCTGGCCGCCGGGAGCCGTGGCCGATGACCGCTGCCGTCTGGGCGGCCGGCGTCGTGCTGGCCGCTTCCTCCAAGAAGACGACCAGCGGGGGCAGCGCCACCTTCCTCATCGTGCTGGTGCTGCTCGGCCTGGCCGGCTACTTCTTGTTCCTGCGGCCCCAGCAGCAGAAGGCCCGCAAGCAGAAGGCGCTCCAGTCCGACATCGGGGTGGGTGACGAGGTCCTCACGGTCGGGGGCATCGTGGGCACCGTGCTCTCCATCGACAGCGAACGGGTCACCATCCTCACCGGCATGGACCGGGACGGGTCCTCGGGCGGCGAGCCGCCGACCAGGATGGTCCTCGTCCGTAACGCCATCGCGCGCAAGATCGAGCCGGCCGCCAGCCCGGCCGAGGACGCCACGGAGCCCAGCGGCGGCCACCCGGGCTACGGGGGACTGCCCGAGGCGGACCACGCCGGGTCCGGCGACGGGGACGACCACGACCCCCATGACGTCGGAGAGGGCGAGGGCACGACCACCGAGGGTGGCGGCGCGTGAGCCCGCCGTCGTCACGCGCCCAGGCCCGGCGCCGGCGCTCGCTGATGCTGAGCGTCCTGATCGTGGTGGTGGTGGCCTTCGGCTCCCTGGCCGCCACCCTGGCCGCCGGCTGGTCGCCCAAGCTCGGTCTCGACCTGGCCGGCGGGTTCTCGGTCGTCTACAAGCCGGTCCAGCACGCCACGACATCGGAGCTGAACGAGACCGTGACCATCCTGAGCAACCGGGTGAACGGCCTGGGCGTGTCGGGGGCCACAGTGAGCACCCAGGGCAACGAGATCGTGGTCTCGGTCCCCGGGGTGAAGAACGCCCGCACAGTGCTGAAGGTGCTCGGGCAGACCGCCCAGCTCTACTTCCGCCCGACGTACTGCTACGCCCCGCCCTACTCGAAGACGGCGACAAAGGGCACGACCACCACCACGACCCCGTCCCAGACCCTCCCCACCAGCTGCGGTGCCGCCTACCAACTGGTTACGAGCAACCTGAAGGGGACGGCCGGCAGCGGGACAGGCGTCCATTACACAGTGTCGGCCACACCGAACCTGGCCAAGTACCACTCGACGAAACCGACAACAAAGAACTACAAGAACGAGACCGTGCTCCTGCCCGGCCTCAACGCCACCAACGGGATCCGCTACCTGCTGGGACCAACCGAATTGACCGGCCACGCGGTGAAGAAGGCGGTCGCCCAGCAAACACAGCTGGGCAAGTGGGTGGTCAACATGAGCCTGACCTCGGCGGGCACAACCGGCTGGAACACCATGGCCAAGAAGTACTTCCACGAGGTGATCGGCATCGAGCTCGACGGGGTGGTCCAGTCCGCGCCGCTCACCCTCCCCAACACAGCCACCTTCAAGACATTCTCGGGCACCGTGCAGATCTCCGGGAGCTTCACCCAGGCCCAGGCCCAGGACCTGGCCCTCGCCCTCAACTACGGCTCCCTGCCGATCAGGCTCACCCAGCTCACCACCCAGACCGTCTCGCCGACGCTGGGTTCCTCGTCGCTCAAGGCCGGGCTGGCCGCCGGCATCGGCGGCCTGCTGGTCGTCCTGATCTACACCATCATCTACTACCGCCTCCTGGGGGTGATCGTGTTCTGGGGGCTCCTGGTGACCGGGGCGCTCCTGTGGGCGATCATCTCGACCCTGGGCCATACCGCCCTCGCCCCAAGCTTCGACCTCGCTGGCGTGACGGGCATCATCGTGTCCATCGGTATCACCGTGGACTCCTATATCGTGTATTTCGAGCGATTAAAGGATGAAGCGCGCTCGGGCCGGACGATCCGCACCAGTGTCGACCGCGGGTTCAAGAGCGCCTGGCGCACCGTGCTGGCCGCCGACACCGTGTCGCTGGCTGCGGCGGTGGTGCTCTACCTGGTGGCCGTGGGCAACGTGAAGGGCTTCGCCTTCTTCCTGGGCCTCTCGACGCTGCTCGACATCTTCATGACCTACTTCTTCACCCGGCCGGTGGTCATCCTGCTGGGTCAGAACGAGCGGTTCAGTGAGGCACGGGGCATCGGCATCGCCAGCGGACTGGCCATGAGCCCGGGGGCGGAGGCGTGAGCCCGGACGAGCGCGACGAGGGGGTCCCGGGCCCCGGCGACGAGGTCGGTGCCGACCCGGCGCCGGACGAGGGCGCAACGGTGCGCGGCGGCTCGGCGCTCGACCGGGTGGCAGCCTCGGGCACAGGGCCCACCGAGGGGTTCACCGAGGAGGAGCTCGAAGAGGCCGGCCTGTCGCCCGCCGAGCTGGGCGAGGAGTTCCAAGAGGAGCTCGTAGAGGACGAGGAGGCCCGTGAGGAAGTGCGGGCCGAGGTCGAGGCGGGCAAGGGCCCCGGTCCGATCAGCCGCCTCTACCACGGGGAGACGTCGTTCGACTTCGTGGGTCGGCGCCGTGTCTGGTTCACGATCTCGGCCGCGATCATCGTGGCCGGCCTCCTCTCCCTCGGGATACGGGGCCTCAACCTGGGCATCGACTTCAAGGGCGGCACAGCGTGGATCGTGAAGACCTCCACGCTGTCGCAGACCCAGGCCGAGAACCTGGTGTCGGCGGCCGGGCTCAACCAGCCCATCGTCGAGGTCCTCGGCAGCGGGTCGCACCGGACCATCGAGGTCCAGGCCGACCTCAACAACCTGACACACACACAGCGCGAGAAGATCTCCTCCGCCGTGGTCGCCGCCCTGGCCAAGGGGGCCCACGTGCCGGCCAGCGAGGTGTCGACAACACACGTCGGGCCCACCTGGGGCAGCCAGGTGACCCATCGCGCCATCCTGGCCCTCATCGTCTTCTTCATCGTGGTGGCCATCTACATCAGCATCCGCTTCGAACCCAAGATGGCCCTGGCCGCCTTCATCGCCATGATCCACGACATCTTGGTGACCATCGGGATCTACTCCCTGGCCGGTTTCCAGGTGACCCCGGACACGGTGATCGCCTTGCTCACCATCCTGGGGTACTCGCTCTACGACACCGTCGTGGTCTTCGACCGAATACGTGACAACACCAAGGGCTTCGGCGCCTCGGGTCGCATGACGTACTCGGAGATGATCAACCTCTCGATGAACCAGACCCTGGCCCGGTCGATCAACACCTCGCTGGTGGCCATCCTGCCGGTCCTCTCGGTGCTGGTGATCGGGGCCGAGATCCTCGGGGCCACCACCCTGCAGCAGTACGGCCTGGCCCTGACGGTGGGCCTGTTGAGCGGGGCCTACTCGTCGATCTTCATCGCCTCGCCGGTGCTGGCCATGCTCAAAGAGCGCGAGCCGCGCTACGCGGCGATCCGCCAGCGCCTGGAGAGCAGGGGCGAGCGGGTCGGCCTGCTCACCCCCGCCGCCGCCGCCCTGGCCGTGGCCGGCGGGGGCACGGTGCGCGCCGGGAAGTCCGGGGGCAACGGGTCTCGCTCGACGGCGCCGCTGCGCCCCGGCTCCTCCCGCAAGCCCCAGCCGGTGACGGCCACGGCGTCCAAGGGCGCCTCCTCGTCGGGCGGCGCCAGCTCGGCCACGCGGTCGCAGACCGCGGCGTCCGGCGCCTCGGGCGGGGGCGGCAACCGCCCGCCGCCCCGGCCGCGCAAGGGCGGCGGGAAAGGCAAGTCCAAGAAGCGCCGCTGACGCTCCTGCATGCGGCGGTCGGCGACGGCCGGTCGGGTAGCGTGGAGTGATGGTGACCCTGGCCCAGGTGTCGACCGACGGCAGCGAGCGGGGCCTCGCGCCCGGTGAGCTCGACGAGCTCTTAGCCCCGGTGCTCCGGGCCTTCGGGGCACGACGCCCGGGCGAGGACCCCGCCATGATCCTGCGGGCCGCCCGGGCCGCGGCCCTCGCCCACGACAAGCAGTTCCGCCGCTCAGGCGAGCCCTACGTCACCCATCCGGTGGCCGTGGCCACCATCGTGGCCGAGCTGGGCCTCGACGCCCCGACCGTGGCCGCCGCCCTCCTCCACGACGCGGTGGAGGACACCGGCCTGACGGTGGAGGCGATCGCCGCGGAGTTCGGTCCCGTCGTGGCCTCGGTGGTCGACGGGGTGACCAAGCTCGACCGCCTGCAGTTCGACTCCAAGGAGCAGCAGCAGGCGGCCACCATCCGCAAGATGCTGGTCGCCATGGCCAGCGACTGGCGGGTGCTGCTCATCAAGCTGGCCGACCGCCTGCACAACATGCGGACGCTGGCGGTCATGCCCGAGTGGAAGCAGCAGCGCACCGCCCAGGAGACCTTCGACGTCTACGCGCCGCTGGCCCACCGCCTCGGGGTCCAGCAGGTGCGCTGGCAGCTGGAGGACCTGGCCTTCGCCACCCTGCACCCCAAGCGCTACGCCGAGATCGAGCAGATGGTGGCGGCCCGGGCCCCCGAGCGCGAGGAGTACCTGGCCCGGGTGCTGGTCTCGGTGCGCGAGCGGCTCGCCGCCGCGGGCATCGAGGCCGAGGTGACCGGCCGGCCCAAGCACCTGTGGAGCATCTACGAGAAGATGGTGGTCCGGGGCAAGGAGTTCGACGACATCCACGACCTGGTGGGCATCCGGGTCGTGGTCACCGCCGAGAAGGACTGCTGGGCGGCCCTGGGCGCCGTCCACGCCATCTGGCCGCCGGTCCAGGGCCGGTTCAAGGACTACATCAACACCCCGAAGTTCAACCTCTACCAGTCGCTGCACACCACCGTCATCGGGCTCGACGGCAAGCCCATCGAGGTCCAGGTGCGCACGCACGAGATGCACCGCCGGGCCGAGTACGGCATCGCCGCCCACTGGGGGTACAAGGAGAAAGAGGACATCTCCTTGGACCTGGCCTGGATGCAGCGGATCGCCGACGTCGACCAGGAGACGGCCGACCCGGTGGAGTTCCTCGAGGCGCTCAAGCTCGACCTGCAGCAGGACGAGGTCTACGTCTTCACCCCCAAGGGACGGGTGATCGCCCTGCCGGCGCGCTCGACCCCGGTCGACTTCGCCTACGCCATCCACACCGAGGTCGGCCACCGCTGCATCGGGGCCCGGGTCAACGGCCGGCTGGTGCCGCTGGACACGGGCCTGACCTCAGCCGACACCGTCGAGATCTTCACCTCCAAGGCGGCGACGGCGGGACCCTCGAGGGACTGGCTCGGGATCGTGGCCTCCTCGAGGGCCCGCAACAAGGTCCGCCAGTGGTTCAGCCGGGAGCGCCGGGAGGACGCCATCGAGAACGGGCGCGAGGACCTGGCCAAGGCGCTGCGGCGCGAGGGCATGCCGCTCCAGAAGGTGATGGCCTCGAGCTCTCTGCTCGAGGTGGCGCGCTCGATGAACCTGGCCGACAACGACGCCCTCTACGCGGCGATCGGCGAGGGCCAGACCTCGGCCCAGTCGGTGGTCCAGCGGCTCGCCCGCCAGCTGCGGGGAGGGGAGACCGAGCAGCTGCCCACCACCGCGGCGCGCGGCGTCCGCCGTTCGCGCTCGGGTCGGGGGCTGGCCGCCGGGGTCTACGTCGAGGGGCTCGACGACGTCATGGTCAACCTGGCCCGGTGCTGCACCCCGGTGCCCGGCGACCAGATCGTGGGGTTCGTCACCCAGGGTCGGGGGGTCTCGGTCCACCGGGCCGACTGCTCCAACGCCGCCGCCCTCTCCCGCCGCTCCCAGGAGCGGTTGATCGAGGTGGAGTGGGACCGGGGCAGCGAGGGGATCTTCCTGGCCACCTTGGAGGTGCTGGCCTTCGACCGCTCGCGCCTGCTGGCCGACGTGAGCCGGGCGGTCTCCGAGCACCACCTGAACATCGTGGCGGCCCGCACCGCCACCGCCCCGGACCAGGTGAGCCGGATGACCTTCGACGTGGAGCTGGCCGACCCTACCCACCTCCAGTCGGTGATCGCCTCCCTCAAGCACCTCGACGGCGTCTTCGACGCCTACCGCCAGCTCCCCGGCAAGAAGGCGTAGGTACCCAGGTGGCCGACGAGCGACGGGCGCCGCGCGCCCCCACGGGCACCCACGACGTGCTCTGGCCCGAGTCATGGCGGTGGGAGGTGTTCGTGGCCGCCTTCGCCGAGGAGGCCGAGCGGGCCGGCTTCGGCCTCCTGCAGAGCCCGGTGTTCGAGTACGCCGAGGTGTTCCGCCGCGGCATCGGCGAGGGCAGCGAGGTCGTCGGCAAGGAGATGTACGAGTTCGCCGATCGGGACGGCCAGATGCTGGCGCTGCGCCCCGAGGGCACGGCCTCGGTGGTGCGGGCCTACGTGGAGCACCACCCGGTGCCGCCGTTCAAGGCGTGGTATGTGACGCCCGCCTTCCGCCACGAGCGCCCCCAGGCCGGCCGCTACCGCCAGCACCACCAGGTGGGCGTCGAGGCCATCGGCGCGGCCGACCCCGACCTCGACGTCGAGGTGGTGGCGCTGGCCCACGACTTCTTCGGACGGCTCGGGCTCTCGGACTTCACCTTGAAGCTCAACTCCATGGGCGACGGCGCCTGCCGTCCGGCCTATGTCGAGCTGCTCCGCTCGGTGCTGTCCGAGCGCCGCCACCAGCTGTGCGACGAGCACCGCCAGCGGCTCGACACCAACCCGCTGCGGGTCCTCGACTGCAAGCGCGAGGCCTGCCGCGCCGCCACCGCGGAGGTGCCGCGGCTCGTCGACCGGCTGTGCGACCCCTGCGCCGCCCACTTCGACCGGGTGCGGCGGGGGCTCGAGTCGCTCTTTGTCCCCTACGTGCTCGACCACCGCCTGGTGCGGGGGTTCGACTACTACACCCGGACCACCTTCGAGTTCGCCTCGGGGGCCATTGACGCCGCCCAGGACGCCATCGGCGGTGGCGGCCGTTACGACGGTTTGGTCGAGATGCTGGGCGGCCCGCCCACCCCGGGCATCGGCTTCGGCATCGGGATCGAACGGGTGCTCATCGCCTGCACCAAGGAGGGGGTGCTGCCGGCCGACCCTGCGGCGCCCGACGCCTTCGTGGTGGACGTGGCCGGCGGGGAGACGGCGCGCGACCTGGTGGCCGCCCTGCGCCGGGCGGGGCTGCGCGCCGAACGGTCCTACGACGGGCGGAGCATGCGGGCCCAGATGAAGCTGGCCGACCGCTCGAGGGCGCGGGTGGCCCTCATCGTGGGACCCGAGGAGCTGGCGGGCGGTACGGTGACGGTCCGCCCGCTGCGCACAGGGGGCGAGCAGCGCACGGTGGCGCTGGACCGTGCGGTGCAAGAGGTCGCCGCGGCCCGGGTGGCCGGGACGTGACGCCGGCCCGGCCGGCGCCAGCCACCAGGAGGGATCGGAGCACGCGACGATGACGGCAGCGGGCGAGGTGACGACGGGCGGCGCCACCGCCTTGCGCTCCCGGCTCTGCGGCACCCTGGGTCCCGGCGACGTCGGCCAGCAGGTCCGCCTGTGCGGCTGGGTGGCCCGGCGCCGCGAGCACGGCGAGCACCTGGCCTTCGTGGACCTGCGCGACCACACCGGCATCGTCCAGTGCGTGGTCGACGGCGCGGCCGACCTGCGCAGTGAGTACGTGGTGGCCGTCTCGGGCCTGGTGCGGCGCCGGCCCGAGGGCATGGACAACCCCCAGCTGGCCACCGGGGCGGTGGAGGTGGGGGAGTGCACGGTGGAAGTGCTCTCGGCGGCCGAGCCGCCGCCGTTCGCCGTCGAGGACCGGGCCGAGGTGGACGAGGCCGTGCGGCTGCGCCACCGCTACGTCGACCTGCGTCGCCCGCGCATGCAGGCCAACCTCCGGCTGCGGGCGACCGTCAACGCCGCCCTGCGCCGGGCCTTCGAGCGCCAGGGGTTCTGCGAGGTGGAGACCCCGCTCCTGTGGGCGCCCACCCCCGAGGGGGCCCGGGAGTTCGCCGTGCCCAGCCGCCTCCACCACGGCGCCTTCTACGTCCTGCCCCAGAGCCCCCAGCTGGCCAAGCAGCTCCTCATGGTGGGCGGGTTCGACCGCTACTACCAGATCGCCCGGTGCCTGCGCGACGAGGACTTGCGCGCCGACCGGCAGTTCGAGTTCACCCAGCTCGACGTCGAGGCGTCCTTCGTGGACCAGGCCGACGTGCTGGGGTTCGTCTCCGAGGCGGTCCTCGACGCCGCCGAGGCGGCCACCGGCGAGCGCCCCGGCCCCATCGAGCAGATGACCTGGTCCCAGGCGATCGACCGCTACGGCACCGACAAGCCCGACCTGCGGTTCGGCATGGAGCTCGTCGACCTCTCGGCGGTCTTCGCCGGGACCGAGGTGCGGGCCTTCGCCGCCCCGGTGGTCAAGGCCCTGGTGGTCGAGGGCGGCGCCTCGTTCGCCCGCAGCCGGCTGGACGGCCTGGTGGAGCGGGCCAAGGCCCTCGGGGCCAAGGGCCTGGCCTGGTTCAAGGTGGCCGAGTCCGACGGCGCCGCGGTCCTCGACTCCCCGCTCGACCGCTTCTTGTCCGAGGCCGAGCGGGCCGGCCTCCTCGGGGCCACGGGGGCCGCGCCCGGGGACCTGGTGCTGGCGGTGGCCGACGAGCACCGGCCGGCCTGCACGGTCCTGGGCCAGCTCCGGGTCGACCTCGGCGGGCGCGCCGTGGGCGAGGGGCCGTACCGCTACGTGTGGGTGGTGGAGTTCCCGTTGTTCGACGGGGTCGACGCCGAGGGGAACCCGGTGCCGGCCCACCACCCCTTCACCATGCCTCACCCCGACGACCTCGACCTGCTGGAGACCGACCCCGCCGCCGTGCGCTCCCAGGCCTATGACCTGGTGCTCAACGGCTGGGAGCTGGGGTCGGGGAGCGTGCGGATCCACCGCGCCGACATCCAGTCGCAGGTCTTCTCGGCGCTCGGGATCTCGGCGGAGGAGGCGGCCTCGCGCTTCGGGTTCCTCTTGGGCGCCTTCCGCTACGGGGCGCCGCCCCACGCCGGGTTCGCCTTCGGGATCGACCGGCTGGTGGCCATCTTCTGCGGGGAGGAGAACATCCGCGAGGTCATTGCGTTCCCCAAGACCCAGTCCGGGGCCGACCCCATGACCGGAGCCCCCAAGCCCCTGGCCCCGGCCGCCCTCGCCGACCTGGGCATCCGGGTAGTCGCCCCGCCCGGGGGGGCCGGGTCGGGCTGAGGGCCGATGGCCGGCGACCTCTTCGACGCCGCCGCCGAAGCCCGGCTGGCCTCGCGCGCCCCCCTCGCCTCCCGCCTGCGGCCCCGGACCCTCGACGAGGTGGTGGGCCAGCGGCACCTGGTGGCCCCCGGCGCGCCGCTGCGGGTACTGGTGGAGGCGGACCGGCTGGGCTCGGCCGTCCTGTGGGGTCCGCCGGGGACGGGCAAGACCACCCTGGCCCGCGTGGTGGCCGCCTCGACGGCCAAGGAGTTCGTGCCCCTCTCGGCGGTGGCCTCGGGGGTGAAGGAGGTGCGTGAGGCGCTGGAGGGGGCCCGGCGCCGGCTGGGGGAGCGGGGGCAGGGGACGATCCTGTTCGTCGACGAGGTCCACCGGTTCAACAAGGCCCAGCAGGACGTGCTCCTGCCCGGGGTGGAGGAGGGGCTGGTGGTTCTGGTGGGGGCCACCACCGAGAACCCCTTCTTCGAGGTGAACCCTCCCCTCATGTCCCGGACCACGCTCTGGCGCCTCCAGCCTCTCTCCGCCGACGACCTGGCGGCCGTGGTGGCCCGGGGGCTCGAGGCCGAGGGGGCGCGCGCCGACGCCGACGCCGTCGCCGCCCTGGTGGCGGCGTCCGAGGGTGACGCCCGGTCGGCCCTCACCACCCTGGAGGTGGCGGTGGCCCTGGCCGAGGCCCGGGCCCCCGAGGAGAGCCCGGTGGTCACCGTGGCCGACGTCTCCCGGGCCCGCGACGGCCGCCTCTACCACCAGGGGGCCGACGACCACTACGACCAGGCCAGCGCCCTCATCAAGAGCGTGCGGGGCGGTGACCCCGACGCCGGCCTGTACTGGCTGGCCCGGATGCTCGAGGCGGGGGAGGACGCCCGCTTCATCGCCCGCCGGCTGGTCATCCTGGCCAGCGAGGACGTGGGCATGGCCGACCCCACCGCGCTGGTGGTGGCCGACGCCGCGTCCCGGGCCGTGGAGACCGTGGGGCTGCCCGAGGCGGCGCTCAACCTGGCCCAGGCGGTGGTCCACCTGGCCTGTGCGCCCAAGTCCAACCGCGTCACCGTCGCCCTCTCCCGGGCCCGCCAGGACGTGGCCTCGGGGGCCGGCGGCCCGGTGCCGGCCCACCTGCGCGACGCCCACTACCGCGGGGCCGCCGAGATCGGCCACGGCGAGGCCTACCGCTACCCCCACGACGACCCCTCGGGCTGGGTCGACCAGCAGTACCGGCCTGAGGGGCTCGAGGGCCACGTCTACTACGAGCCCTCCGGCCATGGGGCCGAGGCCGAAGTGGCCCGCCGGCTGGCCGGGCGCCCCGAGGCGCCGCCCGCCGGGTGACCACCGGGGGCGCCGACGGTAGTGTGCACGGGTGTCCGCCGCTGACGTCGTCGTGCTCGTGGCCGCCGTGGTGGCCTGCGTGGCCGCCGCCGTCGCCGCCGGCGCGGCCGTCGTGCTGGTGGGCCAGGTCCGGCGCCTCGAGCGCGGCATCGAGGCCCTGCGCACCGAGGCCGTCCCCCTGGTGCACGAGGCCCGGGTGGCGGTCGACCACGCCTCGTCCGAGATGGCCCGCGTGGAGGCGGTGCTCGAGGACACCGAGTCGGTGACGGCCACGGTGGACTCGGCCAGCCGACTGGCCCAGCGGGCCTTCGCCAGCCCGGTGGTCAAGGTCCTCGCCCTGCGGGCGGGCACCGTCGGCGGCCTGCGCCGGCTCCGCCAGGGCGACGGGCGGCCGGCCAACGGGGCGCCCAGGTCGAACGGGTCGAAGAGCGGGGGCCGGCGGTGATGCGCCGTCCGGTCTGGCTGGCCGCCGGGATGGCGCTCGGGGTGGGCGGGACCCTCTGGGCCGAGCAGCGGGTGCGGCGGGCGGCCCGCCGGGCCGCCGGGCGCCTGGCCCCCGAGCAGGTGGTGGCGGGGGCGCGCCAGTCAGTCCGCCAGGTGGGCGACCGGGTGCGCTCGGCCGTCGACGCCGGCCGGGAGGCAAGGGCCACCCGCGAGGCCGAGCTCTGGGA
>JBKQNY010000004.1:0-8774 GCA_052145775.1 Acidimicrobiales bacterium | reverse complement strand
GCCTCCCCAGCTTGGCCACCTTGGCGTGCGCCAGCGCCCGCACTTCGTCAGGCACCAGGTCCTTGCGTCCGAGGACGTCGACGTCCACCGCAGCACCTCCTTCCGGCCATGGGCGGGGTGGTCCCCCGCCGTGCCGATGACACGTGTGGCGTTCGTGGACCGCGTCCGGCTGACCTGGTCTTTGTCCCCACACTCGCCTGCCGAGGAGTTGACCGCCCGACCGACGGCGGCCACGGGACACGCCCGTGACCCGGCGTCGGCCATGACGGACGGCTTCACTCCTTCTCCGTCCGACGCCGACAGCCGGCGTCCCGACGGGCAGGGCTTACCTCTAAGTCGCACCATGCTCAGCAACCATGAGTTGCCTTACGTGGGTCGTTTCGCCTGCGACTGGCCTCGACTTGCAACCACAGACCCGCACGCAGCCCGGCCCGAGCCTAGCCCTGCCGGCCCCGCGGGGAGCACTGTGCGGCCGGCCTACAGGTCGCGCTCGTAGACGAACATGACCCCGTCGGCGTCCCCGGCGACGCGGTTGGTGAAGCCCACCGACTCGTAGAGGCGGCGGGCGGCCACGTCCCCCTCGTCGACCCCGATGTCCATGGTGTCGGCGCCGCGACGGCGGGCCTCGTCGAGCGCGCCGGAGAGCAGCGCTCGCCCGACCCCGTGCCCGCGGCGTTCGGGGACGACGTAGAGCTCGGCCAGGTAGCACTCGAGGCCCGGGGTCCAGATGGCCCGGCGGAACCGCAGGACGGCCAGGCCGTCGGGGCCCTCCCCGGCGACCAGCACCGCCGTGTCGCCGTCGGCCACCAGGTCCGCCACCCTCTCGGCAAGCACGGCCGGACCCGGGGTTGGGTCTGTGAACTCGCGGTTGAACCGGTCGAGCAGCCGGCCCACGGCCGCCGTCTCGGTCTCACCGGCACGGCGCACGCGGTGGGGGTCCGACGCCACGACGGCACCCTACGCCGGGCTCGGCGGTCGGCCCGCCGGCGAGCCGTCAGTGGCGGAGGGCCTCGTTCGCCAGGGCCATGACCAGCCGCACCCCCAGGACGAGGGCGGCGAGCGGCAGGGCCAGCCTCCGCCACCCCTCGGTCGTCCGGTTGGCGAAGTGCAGGGCGGACCGGTGGTGGGCCAACAGCATGCGGTAGGGGTGGCGGCGCCTCGACACCCCCCCGACGTGGGTGACCACGGCCGCCGGCTCCACGCCCACGCCCCACCCGGCCCGGTGGGCGCGCCAGCACAGGTCCATCTCCTCGGCGAACATGAAGTACGACTCGTCGAAGCCGCCCAGCTCCTCGAAGGCGCGGCGCCGCACTAGCAAGCACGCGCCCGACACCCAGTCGGCCGGGGCCCGCCGGCCGTCGCCGGCGTCGGCGTCGCGGTAGCGGCGGCTGAAGCGGTTGTCCGGCTTGAACAGCGCCAGCAGGGCGTGGCCGACGGCGTCGGCCATGGAAGGGAACCGGCGCACCGACGGGTAGACACTCCCGTCGGCGTCGACGATGCGCGGCCCCACCACGGCCCAGGAGGGCTCGGCGTCGAGCGCGGCACAAAGGCGCGACACCCCCCCGGGGTGGACGACGAGGTCGGGGTTGCAGACCAGCACGTAGGCGCTTGTCCCCGAGGCGGCCACTCCCCGGTTGGCCCCGGCGCCGTAGCCGAGGTTGCGGCCGGTGGCCACCACCGGCGCCTCGAGGCCGGCCGCCTCGAGGGCGGTCCGGGCGCCGTCGGGCCCGCCGTTCTCCACCACCACGACCCGCTCCAGCCCGTCGCCGCGCAGCGAGGCCACGCAGTCGGCCAGCACCGGGCCGGCGTCGTAGTCGACCACCACCGCGGCGATACCGCCGGTCCCGTTGGCCTCGGGTGGGGACCCCACCTCAGAACTTCCTCGTGAACCGGTACTTGATGAGGGCCTTGAGCGCGCCGAAGCCGTCGCGCCAGGTGATCTTCTTCCCCTCATCCACCTCGCGCCCGGCGTAGGAGATGGGCACCTCGTAGATCCGGTAGCCGCGGCGGAGCACCTTGGCCGTGATCTCGGGCTCGAAGTCGAAGCGGTTGGAGACCACCGTGATGCCTTCGAGGACCCTGCGGTCGAACAGCTTGTAGCAGGTCTCCATGTCCGAGAGGGTGGAGGAGTAGAGCACGTTGGTCACCAGCGAGAGGAAGCGGTTGCCCACCCAGTGAAGGGGCAGCATGTTCTTGCGCTCGCCGGTGAACCGGCTGCCGTAGACGACGACCGCCTTGTGCTTGAGCACCGGCTCGAGGAGCCGTGGCCAGTCGTCGGGGTCGTACTCGAGGTCGGCGTCCTGGATGACCACGAGGTCGCCGCGGGCGTGGGCGAGCCCGGTGCGGATGGCCGCGCCCTTGCCCGCATTCCTCTCGTGGGTCACCACCCGAACCGTCGAGTCCTCGATCGCCGCCAGCACCTTGTCGGTGCCGTCGTTCGACCCGTCGTCCACCACCACGACGTCGACCGTGACCGGGACGTCGGCGGCCCGCACCCGCCGCACGATCTCGGCCACCGTGGCCCGCTCGTTGTAGACGGGGACGATCACCGTCAGCGTGCGGTAGTCGACCGGAGTGAGCGAGCGGTCAGCCACCGTCGCCCCCCGAGCGCGAGGTGGCGGCCGAAGCGGCGCGCCCTTGCGCGGCGAAGTGCTCCACCGTGCGCGCCAGTCCCTCGGCCAGCGGGGTGCGCGGCTCCCAGCCGAGCCTGGTCCGGGCGAGCGTGATGTCCGGGCACCGCCGGACGGGGTCGTCGGCGGGCAGGGGCCCGAAGACGATCGGGGCGTGCGAGCCGGTGGCCTCGATCACCCGCTGCGCCAGGTCGAGCACGGTGCGTTCGTCGGGGTTACCGATGTTTATCGGACCGGTCTCGGTCGAGTCGAGCAGGGCCAGCAGGCCGGCGACCTCGTCGTCGACGTAACACAGGCTCCGGGTCTGGCTCCCGTCCCCGTAGACGGTGAGGGGCTCTGTGGCCAGCGCCTGCACCACGAAGTTGGACACCACCCGGCCGTCCCCGGGGTCCAGCCGCGGGCCGTAGGTGTTGAAGATGCGGGCCACCGCCACGTCGACCCCCCGGGCGCGGTGGGCGGCCATGGTGAGGGCCTCGGCGAAGCGCTTGGCCTCGTCGTAGACGCTGCGCGGGCCGACGGGGTCGACGTTGCCGCGGTAGGACTCCACCTGGGGGTGGACGGCGGGGTCGCCGTAGATCTCGCTGGTCGACGCCAAGAGGAAGCGGGCCCGGTGGCGTCCGGCCAGCTCCAGGAGGCGCCGGGTCCCCTCGCTCCCGGCGGCCAGGGTCTCCATCGGGCGCGCCAGGTACGCCGGTGGCGAGGCCGGGCTGGCCAGGTGCAGGACCGCGTCCACCGGCCCCTCCACCTCGAACGGGCCGCTCACGTCGACCTCGGCCAGGGCGAAGCGCGCGCCGGCAAGGTGGGCCACGTTCTGCCTGCGGCCGGTCGACAGGTCGTCGAGGCAGACCACCTCGTCTCCGCGGGAGACCAGCCGGTCGCAGAGGTGCGAGCCGAGGAAGCCGGCGCCGCCGGCCACCACCACCCGGCTCACGGGCGGCCGACGCCGGTGTAGGTGAAGCCCAACCGGCGCAGGGCGGCGGGGTCGAGCAGGTTGCGCCCGTCGACCACCGAGGGCACCGCCATGAGCTCGCGCACCTTGGCGAAGTCAAGCCACCTGAACTCGTCCCACTCGGTGAGCACCGCCACCACGGCCGCCCCCCGAGCCGCCTCGTAGGGGTCGGGGCAGAGCTCGATGCCCTCGAGGTCCGTGCCCGGGCGGCCGCCGGGGTCCACCGTCGGGTCGTAGGCTCGCACGGCCACGCCCGTCTCGAGCAGCCGGCGTGCCACGGTCACCGCCGGCGAGTTGCGGCGGTCGTCGGTCCCGGCCTTGAAGGAGAGCCCCCAGACGGCGGCCGGGGCGCCGCCGGATCCGGCCACGGCCTCGGCCACCTTGGCCCCCACCCTGGCCAGCTGCTCGTCGTTGGCGGCAATGACCTCGCGCAGGAGGGCGAATTCGTAGCCGGCCCCTTCGGCGATGCGCAGGAGGGCGCTCGTGTCCTTGGGGAGGCAGGACCCGCCCCAGCCCGGACCAGGGCGCAGGAACTCGAAGCCGATCCGCTTGTCGTAGCCGAGGCCCAGCATCAGGTCGCGGGCGTCCGCCCCGACCAGCTCGCACAGCCCGGCCAGGGCGTTGACGAAGCTGAGCTTCGTGGCCAAAAAGGCGTTGGAGGCGTACTTGATGGTCTCGGCCGTCACCGTGTCGGTGACGATGAGCGGGGCCCCGGTGGCGGCGAAGAGCTCCCCGACCCGCACCGCGGCCCTGCCGTCCTCGGCCCCGACCACCACCCGGTCGGGGTGGAGGCTGTCGCGGACGGCCGACCCCTCGCGCAGGAACTCGGGGTTGGAGACCACCGTGATGTCGGCCCTCCCGGTGACCCGCTCGACCAGGGTGGCCGTGCCCACCGGCACCGTCGACTTGTTCACCACCACGGCCCCGGGCACGAGCTCGGGGGCGATCTCCTCGGCCGCCTGCTCCACCGCCCGCAGGTCGGCGGACCCGTCCTCCGCCTTCGGCGTGGAGACGCAGAGGAAGACGAACCCGGCCCCCCGGACGGCCTCGGCGGCCGAGGCCACGAACCGCAGCGACCCCGCCTCGACCCCCTGGCGCACCAGTGTGGCCAGCCCCTTCTCCACGATCGGCAGGTCGCCCCGCTCCAGGGTCTCGAGGCGCTCGGGGTCGCGCTCGGCGCAGACCACCCGGTGGCCGAAGTGGGCCAGGGCGGCGGCCGTGGGCAGCCCCACGTAGCCCGCGCCGATCACGGCCACCGTGCGCCGGCCGCCGGGCGGCTCGGCGCGGCCCGGCCGGGCGGTGCTCACCCGACCCCTGCCGGCTCGCGCAGGGCGCCCACCAGCCGTGCGAGGCCGTCGTGCCAGTCGGGCAGGAGCGGCAGGTCCGAGAGCCGCAGTGCCGCGTTGTCGAGCACCGAGTTCGCCGGGCGCGGGGCCGGCCGCGGCGGGTCGAGGTCGGCCGTGGTGCACGCCAGCACCCGCTCGGGGTCGTGGCCGGCCGCGGCCAGGGCGGCCCTGACGAAGCCGAACCAGGTGGTCTCGCCTTGGTTGGTCACGTGGAAGGTCCCCGGCCGCCGGTCGGCGGCCAGGGTGGCCACCGCCGCCGCCAGGTCGGCCGTGAAGGTGGGCGAGCCCCGCTGGTCGTCGACGAAGCGCAGCGGCCCCTCGCCCTCGGCCAGGCGCAGGGCGGTCTTCACCATGTTGGCCCCAGAGAACCCGCACACCCACGAGGTGCGGACCACGGTGGACCCCGGCGGGCACTCCCGCTCGCCGGCCAGCTTGCTGCGGCCGTAGACCGAGAGCGGGTTGGGCTCGTCCCACTCCACGTAGGGGCGCAGGGACGACCCGTCGAAGACGTAGTCGGTCGAGAGGTAGACCAGGTGGGCGCCGGCGCGCTGGGACGCCTCGGCCACGTGGCGGGTGCCCAGGGCGTTCACGGCGAAGGCCCGGTCGGGGTCACCCTCGCAGGCGTCGACGGCGGTCCAGGCGGCGGCGTGGACCACCACGTCTGGTCCGAACGCCTCGACGGCGGACAGCACCTCGGCCCGGCGGTCGACCGGGAGCAGGGAGTGGTCGGCCCCCAGCACGTCGGCCACCGGCGACCCCGGTCCCTCGGGTCCGAAGAGCGCCCGCCGCCGGCCCCCGGGGGCCACCGCCCCGCCGAGCACCGCCACCAGATCGCGTCCGAGCTGCCCTCCGGCCCCGGTCACCAGGATCCTGGTGCGGCGCACGGTGGGCCTCAGCCGGCCTTGGCCCAGGCGGCCTCGGCCACCGGGGCCCGGTCGACCAGTGGTTCCCACCACGATCGGTGGTCCGCGTACCACCGCACCGTCTCGGCCAGCCCCTCGGCGAACCCGATCTGCGGCCGCCAGCCGAGCAGGCGCTCGATCTTGGACGAGTCGAGCAGGTAGCGGCGGTCGTGGCCCGGTCGGTCCGGCACGATCTCCTTCAGCGAGGCGGGCTTGTCCAGCACGCCCAGGACCAGGTCGGCGATCTCGGCGATGCTGGCCTCCACCCCGCTGCCCACGTGGTAGGTCTCGCCCACCTGGCCGCGGTCGAGCACCGCCTCGACCGCCCGGCAGTGGTCGAGCACGTGCAGCCACTCCCGTCGGTTCTCGGTCGAGGCGTAGAGGGGCAGCGGGCGGTCGTCGACGGCCCGCGTGGTGAACAGGGGGATGACCTTCTCGGGGAACTGGAAGGGTCCGTAGTTGTTGCAGCAGTTGGTGATGGTGACCGGGAGGCCGTAGGTCTCGTGGTAGGCGCGCACGGCGTGGTCGGCCCCGGCCTTGGAGGCGTTGTAGGGGGTGCGGGGGCGGTAGGGGCTCTCCTCGCTGAACCGCTCGTCGCTGTCGAGGGCCAGGTCGCCGTAGACCTCGCAGGTCGAGATGTGGTGGAACCGCCCGACCCCGTGGCGGCGGGACGCCTCGAGCATGGTCTGGGTGCCGAGCACGTTGGTGCGGAAGAAGAGGGCGGGGTCGAGCACCGCCAGGGAGTTGTGGGACTCGGCGGCGAAGTGCACGACGGTGTCGATCGACTCGGTTTCGATGGTCCCGCTCGCCGAGGCCAGGTCGCAGATGTCGCCCTGGACGAAGGTGATCCGGTCCTCCACGTCGGCCAGGTTGGGGCGGTTCCCGGCGTAGGTGAGCACGTCGTAGGCCACGACGTGGTCGTCGGGGTGCTGCTCCACCCAGTAACGGACGAAGTTCGAGCCGATGAAACCGGCGCCACCGGTCACGAGCAGTCGCATATCCGAGAGACCTTACCTGCCTGCCCAGCCCCCCTCCGGCCCCTGGTCGGGGCGTACGTGCACCACGTCGCCGGCGGCCACGGCCACCCGGCCCTCGGCCGTCTCGACGACGAGGTGGCCCTCGGGGGTGAGGTCGACGGCCGTCCCGCGGAGCGGCGGCGCCCCCGCCCGTTCCACCCGGACCGGGCTGGTGAGGGTGGCCGACCGCCGGCGCAGCTCGTCGGCGATCCGCGCCCGGCCCCCCGGTTCGTCGAGGTCCCCCCGCCGGGCGGCGAGGGCGTCGAGGAGGGCGCCGAGCAGGGCGTCACGGTCGACCGCACGGCCCGCGGCCTCGCTGAGCGCGGCGCCGGCGGCCTCCGGCGGGCCCGGCCAGTCGACGTTGCAGCCCACGCCCACCACCACGGCCACCGAGCCCGGGGGCCCGCCGGGGGCGGCGGGGTCGGACTCGGCCAGGACCCCGGCGACCTTCCTCCCCGAGAGCAGCAGGTCGTTGGGCCACTTGAGGGCGGGGACGACGCCGGCCACCTGCGAGCAGGCGTCGGCCATGGCCAGGGACACCACCGCCGTGCACAGGTGCAGCCGGTCGGGCTCGAGCACCGGGCGGAGCAGCACCGAGACGAGCAGGCAGGTCCCGGGCGGCGCCTCCCACCTCCGGCCCAGCCGGCCCCGGCCGGCCGTCTGGTGGTCGGCCACGACCACCAGTCCCTCGGGGGCGCCCCGGCGGGCCTCCTCCAGCAGGTAGGAATTGGTCGACCCGATGGCGTCGAACCGGCGCACGTCGAAGTAGGCCTCCGGCGACATGGCAGGAACCATACGGGTCGTGACAGTGTTGACGGGACCAGTCGGGCCGCCCTGGCGGCCCGTCGCCGGGGAAGGGAAAGGCGCAGCGTGCTGAAGAAGGTCCTCATCGCCAACCGGGGGGAGATCGCCGTCCGCGTCGCACGCACCTGCCGGGAGATGGGCGTGGCCACCGTGGCCGTCTACTCGGACCTCGACCGCGAGGCGCTCCATGTTCGCCTGGCCGACGAGGCCTACGCCCTCGGCGGGGAGACGGCCGCCGAGAGCTACCTCAACACCGAGGCCATCCTGGCGGCCATCGAGCGCAGCGGTGCCGACGCCGTCCACCCCGGCTACGGCTTCTTCTCGGAGAACCCCGACTTCGCCCGGGCCATCACCTCGGAGGGGGTGACCTTCATCGGTCCCCCGCCCGAGGCCATGGAGGTCATGGGGGACAAGATCAGCTCGCGCCTGGCCGCCGACGCCGCCGGGGTGGCGGGGGTGCCCGGGCGCTCCGAGCCGTTGGCCTCGCCCGACGAGGTGGTGGCCTTCGGTGCCGAGCACGGCTGGCCGGTGGCCATCAAGGCCGCCTACGGCGGCGGGGGACGGGGCATGAAGGTGGTCCGCTCGGCCGAGGAGGCGGCCGAGGCGGTGGAGTCGGCCCAGCGCGAGGCCAAGGCCTACTTCGGCCGGCCCGAGGTCTACGTCGAGCGCTACCTGGTCTGGCCGCGCCACATCGAGATGCAGGTGATCGCCGACACCCACGGCCGCGCCCTGTGGCTGGGCGAGCGGGACTGCTCGTGCCAGCGGCGCCACCAGAAGCTGATCGAGGAGAGCCCGGCCCCCGACTTCCCCGACGAGGTGCGCCAGGCCATGGGGGCGGCCGCCGTGAAGGTGACCCAGGCCTGCGGCTACGTGAACGCCGGCACCGTCGAGTTCCTCTACGAGGAGGGCGAGTTCTACTTCTTGGAGATGAACACCCGGCTGCAGGTCGAGCACCCGGTGACCGAGCTCATCACCGGCCTGGACCTGGTGGCCTGGCAGCTGCGCGTGGCCTCGGGCGAGCCCATCCCCTTCGCCCAGGACGAGATCGTCCGGCGCGGGCACGCCATCGAGGTCCGCCTCAACGCCGAGGACCCGACGGGCGGGCGGTTCTCCCCCTCCCCGGGCAC
>JBKQNY010000003.1:0-41538 GCA_052145775.1 Acidimicrobiales bacterium | reverse complement strand
GACGAGGAAGCCGACCACGTCCGCCACCTCCTCGGCCCGCGCCGTCCGCCCGAGGGCGCTCGCCTCGACCATCTGGGCCATGGCCGGCTCATGCTCGGCCTCGAGGCGACCCATGCCCGTGTCCACGATGCCCGGCGACAGGGAGAGAAGGCGACCCCCGCGTTGGCCCCACGCGCCAGAACGCTTCTGCACGATCCGGATGATGCCGCGCTTGGAGAGCGGGTATGCCGACTGCGGGAGGTCCACGTCGACGCCGACGGCCACCAGGTCCTCGAAGAAGGTGGGGGACAGGGGTCCGTCGAGGACCCGGTCGATGGCCTCGACCGGCGGCACCAGGTGCGCAGCCAGCGAGGCGAAGCACACCGCCACCGAGCCCTCGCCGACCATGGGCTCCAGCGCGTCGAGGAGCCGCGCCGTGCCGCGCAGGTTCACCTCGTAGATCTTGCGTCCCGGTGCCATCGAGGGGGAGAGGCCGGCCGTGATGACCAGGGCCCCCAACGAGCCGACGGCAGCCGCCAGCGAGGCCACCTGCCCGTCGTCGGTCAGGTCGCACGCCACGGCCGTGACTTCCGGGCCGAGGCGTGCGGCCAGCTCCTCGAGCCGGTCCCGATCCCGGTCGGCGACGATCAGGGGCCCGCGCTGGGCGAGGATGTCGGCGACCGCCGCGCCCATGCCCGACGCCGCGCCCACGACGACCTGGGTCCGCCTCTGCGTGCCGTCCATGTGCGGTGCCCCCTTTGCTGCGGTCAGTTGGGGAGCCCGAGCGATCGGCGGGCCAACCGCAGGAGTTCCACCCGCAGCACCTCGTCGTCGAGGCTGGCAACGAACGGGTGTATCGCCGTGCCGCTGACCGCGGCGAGGAGCATGGCGGTGCGCACGCGCGCCGCGGGACCGGTGTCGTCGCCGATGAGCAGGTGGCGCAGGCGGTGCATGACGTCGGCGAATCCCTCGTTGGCGGCGAAGTGCTCGGCGATGACCGGATCAGTGAGGATGTCGCCCATCCCCCGCCGGTGGGCGATGGCCAGGTCCACCATGCCGGCTATGAGCGCATCACGCCCCTCTCCCCTCGAGGGTCGGGCCTCGGCCTCGTCGAGGACCCTTACGAGCCGGGACAGCTCGAGCTCGGCGGCGGCCAGGACGATCTCCTCCTTGGTGTTGTACTGGTGGTAGACGGCGGCCTTGGTCACCCCGATCTCGTCGGCGATCATCTGCAGGGACGTGCCGCCGACCCCGTGCCGGGCGAAGAGGTTGAGGGCCGCGGCGAGGATCCGGGACTGCGCGGCGGTGAGGGTCGTGGCACCAGGGGTGTTCACGGCGAGATCCGCACTGACCACGGGGCGAGCGTAGTCGCGCAGACGGCCGCACTCAGATCTTGAGAATCAAGATCTCATTCCGTTACACTGCCGATCTCACGGCGCAGCCGTCGTCGGGCACCTGACGGGCCGCACGGGAGCGCGACGCGGCCGGTGGGGCACGGGTGCCATCGAAAGGGGAGGGGTTGTTGAAAGGTCCGATCCGGAGTCGCAGGGGTGGCTGCCGGTGACCGCAGTGCTCGAGGGCGTGCGGATCCTGGAAGTGGCCGAGCACACCTTCGTCCCGGCGGCCTCGGCGGCCCTGGCCGACCTCGGGGCCGAGGTCATCAAGATCGAGCACGTCGAGCGGGGCGACGCTATGCGGGGGCTCGCCTCGACCGGCATCGCCCTGGTCTCCTCCGACGTCCACGTGCTGTTGGAGCACTCGAACCGGGGCAAGCGGAGCCTCGGCCTCAACCTGGCCTCGCCTGAGGGCCTTGCCATCCTCTACCGCCTGGCCGAGACGGCCGACGTCTTCCTCACCAACAAGCTCCCGTCGGTCCGCGACAAGCTCAAGATCGGCGTGGAGGACATCCGGGCCCAGAACCCCAACATCATCTACGTGCGGGGCACCGGGCAGGGCGAGCGGGGGCCCGACGCCGACAAGGGGTCCTCCGACTCGCTCGCCTTGTGGGCGCGGGCCGGCATCGCCGCCGGCGCCAAGCGACCCGAGTACGACCTGGTGCCGGTCCCCCCGGCCCCGGGGTTCGGCGATTCGATCGGCGGGATGACCATCGCCGGGGGGATCATGGGCGCCCTCTACCACCGCGAGCGCACCGGCGAGGCCACCGTCGTCGACGTCTCGCTCTTCGGGGTCGGGCTGTGGGCGATGGGCCAGGCCGTGGCGCTCTCGCTCCAGCTCGGGGTGGGCTGGGCACCGCCCCCGGCCTCGCGCCTGTCGAGCAACCCGCTCTCGCGCAACTACCTCACCCAGGACAACCGGGTCCTGGCCTTCACCTGCCTGCAGGCCGCCCGCTACTGGCCGCCGCTGTGCGAGGCCGTGGGCCGCCCGGAGCTGGCCGCCGACGAGCGCTTCTGCGACCACGCGTCCCTGCTGGCCAACAGCGACCAGGCGGTGGCCGTGCTCACCGAGGTCTTCGCCTCGGCCACGCTGGAGGAGTGGCGGGCGACGCTCGCCGGCTTCCCGGGCCAGTGGGCGGTCGTCCAGGACACCCTCGAGGCGGTGGCCGATCCCCAGGCAGTGGCCAACGGCTACGTCCAGGAGTGCCACACGGCGGGGGGGACCCCGTTCCAGCTGGTCACCGTGCCCGTCCAGTACGACGGGGAGCCGGCGGCCCCCCAGCGGGCGCCGGAGTTCAACGAGCACGGCGACGCCGTCCTCGCCGAGCTCGGCCTTTCCGACGAGGAGATCGTCGACCTCAAGGTGCGCGGCGTCGTCGCCTGACGCGGCCAGCCGCCGGCGGTGGGGCGGTCCTTTGTGCAGTGAACCGAACAACGTGAAGCCAGAAAGGGCAAGGTTGACGAGATGAGCCTGTTCGATGCGTTCAGATACGACGGCAAGCGCGTGCTGGTGGTTGGCGGGGCCACCGCCATGGGGGCGGCGGCGGCCCTGTTGGTGCCCGACGCCGGCGCCGAGGTGGTGGTGATGGACTTCGCCGACGTCGCCATGGAGGGGGTCACGGCGATCCACGTGAACCTCACCGACCGCGCCTCGATCGACCGCGCCGTCGAGGAGTGCGGGGGACCGGTCCACGCCCTGTTCTCCTGCGCCGGCGTCGCCGACGGCACCCCGGGCATCGAGAAGGTCAACTTCGTGGGCCACCGGCACCTCATCGACCGCCTGGTGGCGTCGGGTGCCTTGGGCCGGGGCGGGGCCATCGGCTTCATTTCCTCGGCCGCCGGCCTGGGCTGGGAGGCCAACCTGGAGGAGCTGCAGGGGCTGCTCGACACCCCGGACTTCGACAGCGGGGCCCGCTGGTTCGAGGAGCACGGGAAGGCGGACTACATGTCCACCAAGCAGGCCATCTGCGCCTACGTGGCCAGCCAGGCGTTCCCGCTCTTGAAGAAGGGCATCCGCATCAACGCCATCTGCCCCGGCCCGACGGAGACCCCGCTGGCGCTGGCCAACAAGGACCTGTGGCTGACCTTCGGGGCCGACTTCCGCCAGGAGGTCGGGACCGAGGTGTCGACCCCGCTGGAGCAGGCCTACCCGCTGGTGTTCCTCTGCAGCGACGCCGCGGCCGCCGTCAACGGCGTGATCCTGATCTCTGACACCGGGTACATGAGCTCGGGCATCACCGGCTCGTTCCCCGACGCCACGGCGATCGCCAACCTGCTCCTCAACCGATAGCGGTCGGCATCTCGGGCGGTGGCCCCTGGCCCGGCCGGGGGACGACGGTCACCGAGGGGATGGAGGCGGTGGCGCCGCACCGCAGCACGGTGTCCACCACCCTGGCCAGCTCGGCGACGTCGAGCAGCGCACCGCTCAGGTAGTTGCGCGCCGCCCAGACCGGGTGCAGCTCGGCGGCGAGCTCGAGGTCCCAGGTGTTGATGAACTCGGTGCCCGAGAGGCCTTCGCCGCCGACGCAGTCGCCCACCACGACCCGGGTGAAGCCGACCGTCGGGTGCTCGGACCGCCAGGCCTCGACCAGGGTGTCGAGTGCCGACTTGCTGACGGCGTAGGCCCCCAGCCCGGGCCAGGGCGGCGTCACCGAGGCGCTCACCGACGACAGGTAGACGGCGCCGCCGCCCGAGGCCGTGAGGTGGGGGATGGCCGCCGCGGTCACCAGGGCCGCCCCGACGACGTTGGTGTCGAAGGCATGGCGCCAGGTCGCCGCGTCGGTGTCGACCAGCCGGGCCAGCGGTCCGACGCCGGTGGCGTAGACCAGCCCTTCGATGGCGCCCAGGGCCTCGGCGGCCTCCTCGATGGCCGAGCGGCAGGAGTCCTCGTCGGTGACGTCGCAGCGGATGCCCACCGAGCCCGGGCCCAGCTCCTTGGCCGCGTCCTGGACCCGCTCGTGCCGGCGGGCCAGCAGCGCGAGCTGGTCACCGTTGCGGCCGAGGGCGGTGGCGATCGACCGCCCAAGGCCGCTGGACGCTCCGACGACCACGATCTTCACGGCCCGAAACCTAGCATCGACGGGTCGGGCGGACAGTGGTGGTCCCCCGTATGAAAACGCTATTCTCAGGAGCAAGAGGCCGCCTATCGGGAGGTCGGCCGGCCACGGCGACGAAAGGTGAGGCCATGGGCCACGGATCGCTCGGCATCCCGGTCTTCGATGCCGACAACCACCTCTACGAGACGCGCGAGGCGCTGACGAAGTTCCTGCCCGACCGCTACCGCGGGGTGATCGACTACGTCACACTCCGGGGCCGCACCAAGATCGTCGTGCGGGGGCGGATCAGCGAGTACATCCCCAACCCCACCTTCGACGTCGTGGCCCGCCCCGGGGCCCAAGAGGAGTACTTCCGCCACGGCAACCCCGAGGGCAAGACCCGGCGGCAGATCTTCGGCGAGCCCATGCGGGCGATCCCGGCGTTCCGCGAGCCCGGCCCCCGCATCGAGCTGATGGACGAGCAGGGGCTCGACCGGGCGCTCATGTTCCCGACCCTGGCCAGCCTGGTCGAAGAGCGCATGCGCGACGACCCCCTGCTGATCCACGCCGTGGTCCACGCCCTCAACCAGTGGATCCACGAGACGTGGCGGTTCGACTACGAGGGCCGCATCTTCGCCACGCCGGTGATCAGCCTGCCGATCGTCGAGCGGGCCATCGAGGAGCTCGACTGGGTGGTCGAGCGCGGGGCCCGGGTCGTCCTCATCAGGCCGGCGCCCGTGCCCGGGTTCAGGGGCTCGCGGTCGTTCGGCCTGCCCGAGTTCGACCCCTTCTGGGAGCGGGTGGTCGAGCACGACGTCCTGGTGGCCATGCACTCCTCGGACAGCGGCTACGAGCGCTACACCAACGACTGGCTGGGCAGCGACACCGAGATGCTCCCGTTCCAGCCCCAGGCCTTCGGCATGCTGTCGCAGTGGCGACCGGTGGAGGACGCCGTGTCGGCCCTGGTCTGCCACGGCGCCCTCTCCCGCTTCCCCCGACTAAAAGTGGCGGTCATCGAGAACGGCAGCAGCTGGGTGGCGCCGCTGCTCTCGAACATGGCCGACATCTACAAGAAGATGCCCCAGGACTTCTTGGAGGACCCGGTGGCCGTGATCAAGCGCAACGTCCACATCAGCCCGTTCTGGGAGGAGGACCTCGGCGCCCTGGCCGACCTGGTCGGCGTGGACCGGGTCCTGTTCGGGTCCGACTACCCACACCCCGAGGGGTTGGCCGACCCCGTGAGTTACGTGGACGAGCTCGAGGGGCTTCCCGAAGAGGACGTCCGCAAGATCATGGGCGGCAACCTCTCCCGGCTCATGAACATCGGCGACCCCGTGGCCGCATGATCCCCGCCGGGGGCTGGCGGAGCATCCCCGAGATGACCGCCGCCGCGGCGGCCGACCACGGCGGGCAACTGGCGGTCGTCGACGGCCACCGGCGACTGTCCTACGCCGAGCTCTTCGATCGGGTGCGGCGGTTCGGGGGGTCGCTGGTGGCGTCGGGGGCCGAGCCCGGGGAGCGGGTCGGCATCTGGGCGGCCAACAGCCTCGAGTGGGTGATCGCCGCGCTCGGGACGCTGCAGGCCGGCGGCGTCGTGGTGCCGGTCAACACGAGGTTCAAGGGCGCGGAGGCGGCCGACGTCCTCTCGCGCAGCGGGGCCCGCGTGCTCGTCACCATGACCGACTTCCTGGGCGTCGACCACGTGGCGCTGCTCGAGGACGCCGGGTTCGCTCTCTCCACATTGCGCAGCGTGGTGGTCGCCCGGGGCCCCACCCGGGAGGGGACCGAAAACTGGGAGTCCTTCGCCGGTCGGGCCACGGCGGAGGCGGTGGCCGAGGCCGACGGGCGCGCCGCCGGCCTCGGGCCCGACGAGCCGTCGGACATCCTGTTCACCTCGGGGACCACCGGCGCCCCCAAGGGCGTCGTCCAGACGCACGGCCGGACGCTGCGGGTGGCCACGGACTGGGTGGCCATGACCGGCCTCACCGCGGGCGACCGGTACCTGATGGTGAACCCCTACTTCCACATGTTCGGCTTCAAGGCCGGGATCCTGGCCTCGGTGGCGGCCGGGGCCACCATGCTCCCCGAAGCGGTCTTCGACGTGGAGCAGCTCCTCGGCCGGGTGGCGGCCGAGCGGGTGACCGTGCTGCCGGGCCCGCCCACCCTCTACCAGTCGGTCCTCGACTGCGCCGACCGGTCCGGGTACGACCTCTCCAGCCTGCGGGTCGCCGTGACTGGCGCCGCGGACATCCCCGTCGAACTGGTGCGCCGGGTCAGAGAGGAGCTGCCGTTCTCCCTCGTGGTCACCGGCTACGGGCTCACCGAGGCCGGTACGGCCACGGCGACCTCGGCGCAGGACGACGCCGAGACGGTGGCGACCACGGTCGGCCGGCCGCGCCCGGGCTTCGAGCTGCGGATCGTCGACGGACAGGACCGGGACGTCCCGGCCGGGGAGCCCGGCGAGATCCTCCTGCGCGGCCCGAGCGTCATGTCCCACTACCTGGACGACCCGTCGGCCAACGCCGAGGCGTTCGCCGACGGGGGCTGGCTGCGCACCGGCGATCTCGGGGTGGTGGGCGACGACGGGTGCCTGCGGATCGTGGGGAGGTCCAAGGACATGTTCATCGTCGGCGGCTTCAACGTGTACCCGGCCGAGGTCGAGAACTACCTGCTGCAGCACCCCGCCGTGGGCCAGGTGGCGGTGGTCGGGGTGCCCGACGGCCGGCTGGGCGAGGTCGGCGTGGCCTTCGTGGTCCCCGCCCCGGGCCACGCCGTGGACGGCCCCGAGGTCATCGAGTGGTCGCGGGCCCACATGGCCAACTACAAGGCGCCCCGGGCGGTCGAGGTGGTCGGCGCCCTTCCGATGACCGCCACCGGCAAGGTGCACAAGGCCGAGCTGCGGGAGGAGGCGGCGCGTCGGCGCCCGCGGGCCACGGCGTGACCGACGTCCCGACCGAGGGCCTCTCTTCCCTGCGTGACCTGCGCGTCGTCGAGCTGGGGGTGTGGGTGGCCGCGCCGGCGGCGACGGCCCTGTTGGCCGACTGGGGCGCCGACGTCGTCAAGGTGGAGGCGCCGGCCGGTGACCCGATGCGCCGGGTCTTCGGGTCGATCGGCATCGAGGACGACCTCCCGAACCCGGCCTTCGCCCTGGACAACCGGGGCAAGCGCAGCGTGGTGCTGGACCTGCGAACCGAGGACGACCGGGCTCGGTTCGAGGAACTGCTGGAGGCGGCCGACGTGTTCGTCACCAACCTGCGCCCCGACGCCCTCGACAAGCTCGGCCTGGAGCCGGCCGCCACCCTCGTGCGCCATCCCCGTCTCGTGTACTGCAGCGTCAGCGGCTACGGCCTGCGCGGCGAGGAGCGCAACCGGCCCAGCTACGACATCGGCGCCTTCTGGGCGAGGCCGGGGCTGGCGCGCCAGATGGCGGACGCCGACGGCAACCCGCTCAACGCCCGCGGCGGCGTGGGGGACCACATCACCGGGCTCGCCGCGCTCAGCGGCATCCTCGCCGGCGTCCTCGAACAGCGCGCTACCGGCCGGGGCCGGCTGGTCGAGGTGTCGCTGCTTCGGACCGGCGCCTACGTGCTGGGCTGGGATCTCGGGCTCCAGCTGGCGCTGGGCAAGGTGGCCGGGGCCGAGCCCCGGCACAAGAACCAGGCGCCCCTCATGAACCCCTACCGCACCGCCGACGGGCAATGGCTCTTCCTGACCGGCCTGGAGGCCGGCCGCCATATCGGCGCCGTGTGCCGCGCCCTGGGTCGGCCGGACCTCCTCGACGATCCGCGCTTCGCTGACGCCACGACGCTCCGCCGGCACCGGTCCGAGGTCATCTCGGTCCTCGACGGCCTGGTGGCGCGGCGGACCCTGGCCGAGTGGGCGGAGCGCTTCGAGGCCGAGGGGGTTTGGTGGGCCCCGGCGCAGACGCCGGCCCAGGTGGTGGAGGACCCGCAGCTCCTGGCGAACGACGGCATCGTGGAGGTGGACGGCGGCGCGGTCCGGTCGGTGAACGGTCCGGTCAGCTTCTCGGGGATCGCGCCACCGGCCCCGCGGGTACCTCACGTGGGCGAGCACACCGCCGAGGTGTTGGCCGAGCTGGTCGGGAGGCGTCGCCCACCGGACTGAGTCCCTGTACGTCGAACTGGCCGACCAACTTGGTCTTTCCCTGGTGACGACTGACGCCCGACTTGGTGCGGTCTGACTTGTCGAAGTGGTCGGACACGGATCAAAGAATGGAGAGAGCGATGGGTGCGGTCGAATACGAGACACGAGTCCGCACGTTCGTCGAGGAAGTCTGGAACCGTCGAAACTACGACGCCGCCTCAGACCTCTACGGAGAGGGATACGTCAATTCGTTCGGGACCGGACCGGCAGCCAGAGTGGAACCCATCCGCCGCTACCACGAGGCGTTCCCCGACCTCCGCATCGACATCGACGAGATGATCGTCGCCGACCGGACCGTCGTGCTCAGGGCCACCTTCCACGGGACCGACACGGGCGGGTATGTGGGACGGGCCGCGACGGGGCGGGCGGTCGAGGAGTGGGTCGTCACCATCATGCACTTGGAGGGCGGCAAGGTGGTTCGAGAATGGATCGGAGCCGACAAACTCGGTCTGTTCATCCAACTCGGGGTCGTCGACAGCCCGTGGCCCGACTAGCGAGGCGACGCGGATCCTGCTTGCCTGTCCGACGATCGGGGCTCCCGTGCCGCTGGTTCTCGTGGGCGGCCCTCAACGGTCTTGCGAGCGCGGGGTCGGGGTGCAGGTCAGTCGGCCAGCCGGACGATGTCGGCCAGCCAGGCTTCGGCGGTGGGGGTGCCCATTCCCGGGTTGATCTCGAAGCGCTCGTCGGTGAGGGAGTCGATGTGCCAGCCGGCGTCGAACGCGTCGCGCAATTCGCCTTCGGTGACGCGGCGGGGACCCCAGTCGCCGGACTGGCGATCGCTGAAGCACATGAGGTGGAGGTGGCCACCTGGTCGAAGGACGGCCTGCACGGCCGCTACGTAACCGGCGCGAGCGGCGTCGTCGAAGACGTGGAACAACCCGCTGTCGACGATCGTGTCGAAGATCTCGCCCAGCGTGTCGAGATCGAGAACGTCGAGCACCTGGAAGCTAGCTTCGGCGTCACGTTCGGTGGCCTTGCGGCGGGCGATCTCGACGGCACGAGGGGAGACGTCGATGCCGAGTGCGCGTGCGCCATGGCTCGCGGCGAGGATCGTGTGCTCGCCGGTGCCGCAGCCGACGTCGAGGAACGCGCCGGTGAGCGCCCCGGTGTCGGCGAGGCGAACGATGGCAGGCTGCGGGCGGCCGATGTCCCACGGCGGCGACGGTCCCGCGTAGGAGGCATCCCAGTTGTGTCCGTTGTCCCCAATGGTCATGTCCATATTCTTACGTGAAGTGCGAGCCGATGGTGCACGGCGGCGCACCGCGTTTCCATCGTCCATCGACCGGTTCGGGGCATCCTCACTACAGCCCTTGGACGTGCCGATGCCTACGTTCAGCAGGATGTCGTTGGGACGAGGCCTTCGATGGCGCAAGCCGACCGTGGGAGTGGAACCTGGCTCCCGCAGCGCTCTCGTGGAGAGACGCGTCTCGCCTCCGGCCGCGTTTCAAAGGGTCATTCCGGCGGTAGGTCGGTCTATTGACATGGCACCACTGGGATCAGCGCCGCCCGTGGCGTGGGTACTAATGGGAGTAGGGGGGCAGACCTCTCGGCCGCGCTTCCCGCAATCTGTAGCAGCGACAAACGCGTTGGCAGCCCCGCTTCTCAGCGGACAAGCGCTCAGCGAGTCAGCCCTTCCGACCGACCCAGGTCGAATCGCGGTGCCAGCAAGTAGGTGCCTCGGATGGTGGTGGGTCCGAATGACTTGTCTGCGAGTCCGGACATGGCCCACCAAGTTTCGTGGCGGTCGCGAGCGCTAAGAGGCTTTCGGCTCTATGGATAGCCGTAGATCGAGTTGAAGATTGGGACAGGTGAGTGTCCTGGGACCATCGACTCGGAGGTGAAGGTCATGCCGAGACCAGTCGGGACAGCGATTGGCCGCGCGCACGTCCGAATGATCGGGGTCATCGCGATTGCGATGGTGAGCATGGTGAGCTTCAGCCTCCATGCCGGCGCCTCACACAGCAGCGGCCTCGAGGGCAAGTCGGCGAAACAGGTGTGGGCTCTGGCTGCGGCGGCCGCAAATGCCGAAGGGTCAGTGCATCTAGTCGTCAAGCCCTTCTTCTGCTGTGGGGATACGAACGTGTTCGGGACCAGCGGGGTGCTGGTGACCGACGCTGGCCAGAGTGAAGGGATGCAGAGCATTTCGTCGGGTGGCATTTACGGGCATGGGACAATACTCGTCGTCCCGGGAATGGCCTACGTGCAAGGCGACGCACACTGGACCTCGATGATCATGACATTGCCGTCGTCCTATGCCGGGAAATGGCTGGCGATGTCTCCGAGCACCCCCAATTACTCGTCCACTGTCAACGGCGTCACGCTCAGTACGTTGCTCAGCAGTGAGAAGCCAGCCGGGCGCCTGGCCGTGAGGCCGGAAACTGCGATCAACGGCAAGAAGCTGATCGGTCTCTCTGGTGGGATCATCCCTGCCGATTGGCCCGCCGATGTCAAAGGCTCAGCCGTCATCTACATATCGGCCGTCGCGCCATATCTACCAGTTGAGGCGGTGTATCACATCACGGAGAACGGGCGGAAGACGATCGCCACCGCCACCTTCTCGAAGTGGGGCGAGCCCATTTCGGTGACGGCCCCCGCAAGCAGCGTGCCGCTCGTTGGGTGAAACGAATGATCCCAGAGCCGCCCAGACTCGACCTCGAGATTGACTTGGCTGCCCGTTCTTCCAAGCGTTCGGCGGATGAGCTGGCTAGCGTGCCACGCGATAGCGGAGAAAGACGACTCCCGAGCTGAACGTGCGGCACTCGACGAGATCGAGATCAACGCGGTGCTCACACTGCGAAAAGAACGGACGGCCACCCCCAACCAGCACTGGGTAGACCCTGGCGCGGTACTCGTCGATCAGACCCAGCGCGGCCGCCTCGGCGGCGAGAGTCGCTCCGCCGATCGCGATGTGGCCTTCTCCCGGCTCGGCTCGCAACCGCTCGATCTCCTCCGCCAGGCCGCTGGAGGCCAGGCGGGCCCTGCCCTGCACCGCCGACAGCGTGGTGGAAAACACCACCTTTGGGAGCGGCTTCCAGAGTGCGGCCCACTCAAGCACTGCGTCGTCGAGCGATGGATCCTGGTCGGCGGTCTCCCAGTACAGCATCGTCTCGTACAGCCGTCGTCCCAGCAGGTGGACACTGACCTCTCGTATCTCGTCGGTGACGAAGCGAAAGACCTCCTCGTCGGGCTCCGTCCAGTCGAACTCGCCATGCGGCCCGGCGATGTAGCCGTCAAGTGAGACACCCATCGAATAGGTCACGCTGCGCATCAGAAGTCCTCCCTTTCAACGGGTTTGACTGTACGACCTTCGGATGCCGCAGGACCCATCGCTCGGCCGATCCAGCGACAGGTGCGCGATGGTCGGCGCCTGTGCGGTGTACCACCCGTCCACTTGATCCCAACTGACAAGGGCGGGGACAGGACCACCGTCACACGCCTGACATGTCACCGTCGGGGACGGCGGATGGGGACGCCCCCACCACGATCGAAGGACGCGCCATGGATACCTGCACGTCCTCGGATCCGGCGATCTGATCGGGTCTGGGTGGCTGCGGCGATGCACGAGGGCGCTCCCGAATGGGCAACTTGTCGGCGCGTCGTGGTGGTGTTCGTACACGACAGATCACCCCTTTGTCGGGTGTGATAGCCATTGGTGCCGCCGCATCCGCGCGGTTACCCGGACGATTGGAGGGTAAAGCCGTGTTTGTGACCGTTATCCACCGAATTCACGACCCCGAAGGCTTTCAGGCCGCCGAAGCCAAGGCTCTCGAAGCTGGGCTTCCTTCCCACGTGGCGTTGCCAATCCATGCAGCCACCAACGATCACGGCCTCGGCATCTGCATCTGGGAAGGCGAGTCGGTTGACGCTGTGCGAGAGGTGGTTGAAGGCGCGGTCGGACCATGGGCGAACAACGAGTACCACGAGATGCACGTGGACGGACTTTCGCCGCAGCTCGGGACGTAACAGGCTGATCACGGCGCATTACGTGTGTCGTTCGGTGTGGTTCGCCGGCTGAGGGCTGCATTCCGAGGTGGGCACCGAGTCGGCGGTCGGCGCTCGGCTCGGGGTCCCAAATTGCCCGCGCCATTGCGGTAGAGGCGTGCCCACAAAGTGTCGCCGTCCGACGGTGCCCGTTACCCGGGGTAGGCGGCAATTCGGATGGGACCGCGGCCCATCGCCATTGGGCAGATTTGACAAGGGAATCGAGGCAGCGGCGCCGTGCCCTGTCAGCACATTCGGCCGGGTCGAAGCCACCTGTGGGTCGGGGATATGGTGATCGAGCGTTCCGACTCGAGGAGGTAGCCATGGCTGAGTTTCCCGCCGTTACCCATGTCGCACTGACCGTCACCGATCTTGGCCGGAGCAGGCCGTGGTACCAGAGGCTGTTCGGAGCCGAACCGATCATCGATGAAGATACGGGTCCGTTCCACCACGTCGTCTGGCTTCTTGGTAGCCAGACCCTGGTCGGCATCCACCAGTTCCCCGATCCACACGGATCCGAACCTTTCGATGAGAGACAGCCGGGTCTCGACCACTTGGCGTTCGCTTGCGCCAATCGCGCTGAACTCGAGCAATGGGAATCGAGGCTGAACGAATTCGGAGTCGAGAACGGTGGCGTCGTCGACGCCCCGTATGGATCGGGCCTGTCGTTTCGCGACCCAGACAACATCGCCCTTGAGTTCTTCGCCCCACCCGGCTAGGCGTGGTTACTGCTGCGAGGGGCGCCCATCGCCCCGCGTAGTGGGACACTCCAAGAGAAGACGGTGCCGGTCTTCGGACCGCATAATTGACTGGTGACCGACCTACGGCTGGCTCTCTGTCAAGCGGCCTCCTGTGGCGATCCACAGGCCAACCTCGAAAGGGGACTGGCCATGTGTTCCAGGGCCGCCGAAGAGGGGGCGGACATCGCGATCCTGCCAGAGATGTGGCAAATCGGTTACGCCCCTTGCCCTGATGATGAGGCCGGACGGGCACGGTGGAAGGAGATGGCCGTCGCACGTCACGATCCTTGGGTGAGCGCATTCCGAAAGGCTGCGTCCGACCTCAACCTGGCGATTGTGAGGACCTTCTTGGAGCGATGGTCTGGATCTCCACGGAACACCGCCCTGCTCATCGACAGGCATGGTCAAGATGTCCTTTGCTACGCCAAGGTGCACACGTGTGACTGGGGAATGGAGAGAGCCCTGACGCCTGGAGAATCCTTTGAGGTCGCACGGCTCGACATTGACGGCGGGTTCGTCGACGTCGGCGTCATGATCTGCGCTGACCGGGAGTTCCCCGAAGCAGCGCGTGAACTGATGCTAGGAGGTGCTGAACTCATTCTGGTGCCGAACGCCTGCCCCATGGCTGGCGAGCGGACCTATCAGCTTTGGTCCCGAGCCTTCGAGAATATGACCGCGATCGCAACGGTGAACTATTCGGCTCCCGATCAAGATGGCCATTCCAGCGTCTTCGACGGAATGGTCTTTGAAGCGATCGGCCAACCCAATGGTCAACCTCGTGACCAGCTCATCTTCGAGGCAGGCGATGGCGAGGACGTCTACCTTGCCACGCTCAATTTGGACGCACTCAGAGAGTACCGAGGGCGTGAGACGATGGGCGACGCCTACCGGAAACCCGGTGCGTACAGGCGCTTGATGTCCGGCGAACAAGGCGTGCAAGTGTTCGCTCGGTCCGATTCGCGCAGACGATCTGTGATCACAGACGGTTGAGAGATGGTGCTCCGGATCAGCCAGAGGTGGTCGATCAGGCTGCCTCATGAGGTTCGGCGGCGGGGCGGTGCTTTCCATTCGGCTCTGAAGGGCAATGTCTTCGAGGGGCTGCGGCGGGACGGCACCCGCGACCCGGCGTGACGGGGAAGGTGCACATCCTCAGTTCACCGCGCGGCAGAGGCGGACTCCGACGAACTCCGTGGAGGCAACACGATGTGCCGCTGGGGAGGGGGACCGGCAGTCGAGGGCTACTCGTAAGCTAGTCCTCGTGCCCTCCGTCCCGATTCGCTTGGTGCTGGCCGACGTGGACGGCACGTTGGTTACTCCCGATAAGGTCCTGACGGCCGCAGCGATCGACGCCGTGCACCACCTCAGAATGGAAGGCATTCTCTTCGCCATCACCAGCGGCCGCCCCCCGCGCGGCATGTCCATGCTTGTCGAACCGCTCGGTATCGAGACCCCAATCTCCGCCTTCAATGGCGGGTTACTCGTCGATCCTGCGATGAACGTGATCGAGCAGCAGGTCGTGCCCGAAAATCTGATTGAGCCGATCTGCGCCCTTCTCAAGTCTCGCAGCCTCGACATTTGGATCTATCGCGGCGCCGATTGGTACGTCCCGGATCCCCACGGACCGCACGTGGCACGCGAATCCTGGACCGTGAAATTCGACCCAAAGGTCATGAAGAGCCTCGACGGTCTCACCGACGCCGTAGCAAAGATCGTGGGAGTGAGCGACGATCGCGACGTGGTCAGTGGCGCCTGGGCGGCGGCGCAGGACACGTTCGGAGACCACGTCACCGTGGCGACTTCGCAGCCGTACTACCTCGACTTCACGCATCCCCGTGCCAACAAGGGTTGGGTGGCTTTGTACCTCGCCAAGAAGTACGAGCTCTCTACGGACGAGATCGCCACCATCGGCGACATGGCAAATGACGTTCTCATGTTTGCTCATTCCGGACTCAGCATCGCCATGGGCAACGCCGATCCGCAGGTGAAACGTGCGGCCCGACGGGTCACCGGCAGCAACGACCACGAGGGGTTCGCCACTGCGATGCGCCGTTTCGTCCTCAATCGCGAGTAAGGACGGACCGTTCAGGGCGTTCCCACTCTGTCGAACAGGGCCTTTGCCGCCACTACGACCGTGTCTGCGCCGTTACCCGGCAGCGATATAGGTGTCACCCATCGGCTGCGCCCGCACCAAATCTTCTGGAGCACCTTGTCCACGAGAGCGGGCCAACTCCATTCCGCCCCGTGGTGCCGCCCTGGGACGGTGCCCGCGGCCCAGCGCTCCGGGGCACGTCCAGTCCAGGCAATCCGACCGGCGATGACCACGTGGACGGGAGTTCCGGGCGGTGAGGGCCGACTACTCGCGAGCAAGTTTCAGCGCAAGCTTGGGAACGAAGAAGGATGCCAGAAAGATGGGCAAGAACCTCTTCCCGGTGCATCGGAATGCGACGAGCTCGCCCTCAGCGGCGACGAAAGCCTCCGTGCTGCTGGACTTGCGGCCATCGCGAATCTGGAGGGAATGACGCCCCGGCTCGACGACCATCTCGATGCTGTCATTCACTTCGACGGAGTCGACCTGCTTGCCGTCGACGACGACGTACGTGCCTCGACGGACCTCCTCTCCGTTTGCCTCATACGTCAACCTGAGAGTTGCCGACGCCGTCAGCCTCCTTCCTGCGTCAACCGATCTGAGTTGAGATGGCTCAGTCTGGCTATTCTCAGGGTGCACCGTCTCCGACGTGCTGCCGCGGGACAGTGCCATCTTCCCGGCATTCTGGCTTACCGGAAGATCGTGTCTGGATCCGACGATAGGGGGCATTCGCCATCACGCTCAAGTGGCGAGCACTTGACGAACCGACGTGGTTGACTGAGACCTTCAGACCCCGTCGTAAGCGGGGCATGAGCCCTAGCGAGTGGAGGTGGCAATGGCCGAACCCACGCAGCCCGCAGAGCGAATGTTGGTGTGCCACTTCATCGTCTCCGATGACGTCGAGCGCTCCCGGCGCTTCTATACCGAGGTGCTCGGCGGCAGGGTGGTCTTCGGCCCAGAGCCGACCAACATCGCGCTCGCCAACAGCTTCATCATCATCAACGGCGGCGGAGGCCCCACCGACGACAAGCCCACGGTCACCCTTGAGACGCCAAGCGATCCCAACCGGGTAAGCAGCTTTCTCAATATCCGGGTCGCAGACATCCACGCCGCGTATGCCGAATGGAGCGCCCGCGGCGCGCAGTTCCTGACGCCCCCGAAGCAGCACCAGTACGAGATGCGTTGCTACATGCGAGATCCAGACGGTTACATCATCGAGGTCGGGCAAACCACCGACCCACAGGGAGACTGGTGGCCCGCCGACTGGCCACCGATCAACTCCGCCGCGCAATCCGACTGAGTCCCGTCTTCTCGATGTCACGAAGGCGGCCATCGCCCTGACTCGGAGGGAGTGGCGCGTACCCAGGAGCAACCTTCTCCACGGTCAGATCGGAAAAGAGAACGGAGATCTCGTGGGCGTTCGCTTCAACTTGGACTTCGTGGAGCTGAATGCCGATCTCACGCGCCCAGAACTGCGCTCGGGATGATGGTTCGATGACCGAGGCTCCGGGGTAGAGCTCGTCGGCGAGGCCACATCGGTCCAAGCCGATAGTAATCAAGCCGATATGCCCCACGACCAGCTGTCGTTGTCGGTCCCGAGCGACCCATCGCCGCCAAACAGCAAGATATTCCTGGTCGCTGTGTCGTAGGCCATCGAGGCTTCCCAGCGTGCTGAGGGATGAGTGGCCGGAGAAACCCTGATCCAGTTTGTGCCCTTCCAGGTCCACGTGTCAGAGAGGACCTGCCTCTCTCCCTTTGGAAGCCGTACCTGAGGCTTGGGAGGTTTCACCTCCCCAGTGGGGCGTTCCTCCAGCATCGTTAGGA
Organism: Acidimicrobiales bacterium; assembly: GCA_052145775.1. GTDB lineage: Bacteria > Actinomycetota > Acidimicrobiia > Acidimicrobiales > RAAP-2 > CAVYPR01. The sequence goes on along the minus strand of JBKQNY010000003.1, from coordinate 24,335 downwards.
TCCACACGCAGGAGAAGGAGACTTCCCGTGGCATACCTCGTCGCGGCGGACGCGCGTGCGCCGCAAACGCAACACTTGAATGCCCCTTCCCTCTCTGGCGCCACCTGTGCCAATGGACCATTCGCCCTGGCACCGCCAGCTTCCCGCTACCAAGTATCCACTGTTGCTTGACACTGTTGCAAGGGTTTGAGCGAATTCATCACGCCCACCAGCACCTTGTGTGCACAATGACTCAGACCGACGAGTGTGAAATCAGGTCCAAGATCGTCTGGCTCAGGTAGATCCGGCTACCGACCGATTCATTGCCCTGGGAGCCCTGCCCGTCAACCGCCGATGCCGGGTGACTCCTCCTCAGGAAGGGTGGGCCGGCATGGCGCACGGAAGGCTGCTTGGTTATCGTCCGGCCTCGATAACCCTGCCCGCCCAAAATGAGGGGCCAACACTGAACCTCGACGACGGCGTAGAGCGGTCGAAGTCGTAAATCGTCGGCCAGCGCGCTTCCTCCCACCCACCTCCTGACGGTCCGGGCGGTCAGACGGTGACCACGACCCGTCTGGGGCACCCTTGCTGACCTCTGATACTGGACAATACGAGGTAGGCCGGTGACGTCTCGACCGTACCGCGGCCGCTTCCTTTTCAGTCGCCTGCGGTTCGAGCCGTCATCTGGCCAAGGACCGGCGTCGGAGGTCGCTCTTTAGTTCGGCACCGCCGCCACGATGTTAGTGACGTGGACCCCCACCCCGGGTAGAGACCCGTAGAATACTGTCAGCCCCGGTGGGGCGAAGGTGAAGATGCCCCCGTCCGATCCGAGCAGCCAGTAGGCCGTTGTGCCGGCGGTGGGGACGATACCAATCACCGGGTGGGTCGGGGTGACGCCGAGACCAGGCAAGGAACCCTGGTAGTGGGCGTTGCCATAGGCGTAGACGGCTCCGCTCTGGGTGGTGATCCAGTAGCCGCCCCCTGTGGCGGTCCCGGCGATGGCCGAGACCGGAGAGGGCGTGCCCTTGGCTGTACCCAGATTCTGTTGTGCGGCACCGAAGGCGTAGACCGTGCCTGTGGCGGACACCAGCCAATAGCCGTTCCCCGACGGGGTGGCCGCCATGCCGATGATGTTGTTCACGTGGATGCCGCGTCCGGGCAAAGAGCCCAGGAATGTGACGGTGCCCTGCGGACCGAAGGCGAAGACCCCGCCGTCTTGTCCGACCAGGAAGTAGCCCTTGTCTGTGGCGACGGCCACGATCCCCACGATGGGTGCTGCGGGGGTGACGTGGATGCCGGGTAGCGATCCCAAGAACGGTGCTGTGAAGGCGAAGACCCCGCCGTCTTGGGCGACCAAGAAGTAGCCGCTGTCGGTGACAGTCGGCACCATGCCCACCACCGGCTTGTTCGGGGTCACGTGGATGCCCGGCAGCGAGCCGTAGAAACCGCCGACCTGGCCCGGGGCATCGAAGACGAAGACCCCGCCGTCGGATCCCACCAGGTCATACCCCGAGTGGTAGGTGTAGGTGTCGGCGGGGGATATGGCACTGGTTCCCGCCCAGGTGGTGGCCGAGATGGCGACCGTGCCGTTGGCTGCAGGGGCCTTGGCGGTGAGCGTGTAGGAGCTGAGCACCTTGACTGTGCTGGCGGACACCGCACCGAACTTGACAGTCGTGCCCGACGTGAAGCCCGAGCCGTGGACCGTCACGGTCGTCCCCACCGGGCCACTGCTCGGAGTCACGGAGGTGATCGTCGGTGCTGCCGAGATGGCGAGACCTTCGGGCCGATCAAAGGTGGTTGTGGCACCCTTGATGAGATTGGCCGGCGCAGGTGATCCCGAGGTGGCGAGCTGGTTCGGGGTGTAGCCGCCGGTCTCGTCTGTTGTCGTGTAGTTCACCCAAAGGTCGCCCTTTGTGTCAAAGGCCAGTTGCCAGCATGTATTTCCGTGTGTGATCGTCACCGCCGGTGCGACGTTCCCTCCAGCGGCCAGAGACGAGCTGGTGAACTCGTTCACCAAACCGTTGCTGTCATTGGCCACCCAGAGGTTCCCGGACGCGTCGAAGGTGACCCCGTAGGGTCCTGTGATAGTGGTCTTTGTGCCGGCGATGATGATGTTGGGCGTCGGCGCACCCGAAGCCGCGTACTGGGCCGGGGTGTAGGCGACGGCACTTGTACTGCCTGTGTTCACAACCCACAGGTTGCCGGAGCCGTCGAAGGTGAGCGCCGTCGGGAACGCCAGGCTCTTGGTCGCTGTCGCGTCGCTCCCGATGGTGACCTTGGGGGCGGGGGTGCCGCTCGTCGAGAGTGTGGCGGCACCGATCTCGACCACTTCATTCGGTGTGCCGAGGGTCACCCAGAGATTCCCTGCACCATCAAAGGCAACGCCGGTCGGGTCTGTCATCTGCAGCACCACATGCGGTGCCTTGGTGCCGCCGGTCGCGAGCTGGCTTGCGGTGAACTCGACGACCTCGTTCCCGCCTGTCGTAGCCCCCCACAGGTCCCCTGTGGCGTCATAGGTCAGGCCCGTATAGCCCTTCCCCGGTGTCTGGGTGATCGTCGTGGTCGGCTTGACATTGCCGGTCGACGGGTCAGGGAACGAGAGGAGGGTCTGAACATCCCAGTTGCCGATCTGCAGGACGGGCCCAGCGCTCGCCGCCGCGGCGACCGATCCGGTGGAGGTACCCAGGCTCAAACTCGCCAGCAAAGCGGTTCCCGCGAACACCGAAAGGCAGGCCCCGAGGCGGGCGATCCTCGCTCCTGAGGCCAACCGCCATCCCCGCCCCGTACGCAGCCGCCGTGTCTTTCTCATGTTGTTTCCGTTCACGTTGACCTCCGTGGCGTCGATGTTCGGCTGAAGTTGGCCGACAGGGTGCGTCTGCTGCCGTGCCATTGAGTCAAGCACACGGCGCCGCGCACGGCTCGCATCCCCGCTCCGCACTGAAGGGACCCACATTCAGCCAAGCGGTCAATGGCGGCTCGGCGCTCAGCGGTGCCAGTAATGGCCGAAGAGCCGGACGCAGCTCTTCGAGTCCTTCTCGACCCGGTGCTGGAAGGTTGATCTCCTTTATGTCCAAGAAGCGCAGCACCCGTTTCCCCAGCTGGCCGCTGCCCGTGCCCGGGATGATCTCGACCGTCTTCGTCTTCTTGGGCCTTCGGAGTCATACCGCGGCCACCGGCTCCGAGCGTGGTTGGAATCGAAGTGCAGCCAAGGGGAGCGTGCCCACCTCCCGGCAATTCGGGCCTACCCAGCAATGGACACACGTCGGGTGGTAGGAGGCGCCGGTTTGCACCGGCCGCCGGGATCACCTCTGGTCTGTGTGAAGGCCCCATAGGTGGAGTCTCTTTTGTCCGGCGACCTCGGTCAGCGACAGAGCGGACCACGAGTCGGTCGCGCTTGTCGCAGCTTCAACGCAAACGGCGTGAAAGTTGGGAAAGGCTTGATCTGCCGTCGTGCTGTGAATGAGCCGGACGGTGGACAATGACGGGGGGAAGGGGGAAGACATGATGGGTACACACGCAAAAAAGATGCGCCTCATGACCTTGGCCGATGAACCTGATGTGGTTCTGGTCGTCATCGGCAGTCAGACAACCGATGTCTTGGGTGCCGACGGCATCGCGGTCATCCCGACCACGTTGGCCGAGAACTACTGGGCTCATCCTGGCTCTACGCGACGAGCCGTGGGAAGCGGCCTCTGATTCGGGCGGTTGGTGTCGGATGCTTATGGCTGGATCGCCGGACGGAGGCCTCCCCACACGTCATCGCGAAGAACCCGATAAGTCCGCTGAAATCTCGGACTGGGTATCCCGCAAGTGGCGTCACACGGGATAGTGCCCACCACACGGTGCGATCGGGGGCAGTCCGAGATCGGGACCTCTGTCGTGTGATGGTGCACACGCCCGTGCGCATTACCGTGCGCAATGTGGAAGACGAAACCGATTCGGAGCGCCGGACGGTCGAGGGCTACCTCGCGTCACTCGACGACGGGCAATTGGTTGCGGACTGCCACGTGCTCATCGAGATGATGCAGCGCATCAGCGGTGAGCCCCCAAAACTGTGGAATGTGGGCACGCTCGGGTTCGGCCGCTATCGGTATCTGTACGACAGCGGGCGCAAGGGTGAATCGCACACGATCGCCTTCTATCCGCGTCGTGGCAGGATCACTGTCTACCTCATGGACGGCACGGTGCGTTACCCCGAGTTGCTGAGGCGCCTGGGCCGGCACACAACCAGCAGGGTGTGCCTCTACGTTAAACGGCTCAACGACATCGATCTGTCGGTCCTCGAGCAGATCGTGCAGCAGTCATACGACTACATCACGTCCCAGGACGGACAGATGCACCGGGCTTAGGAGTAGGCGGCTCAGACACCGGGGGGCGCCACAGGAAGAAGGATCGGCAGATACGCCGCCGTGCTCGATGGGTACGACCTCACAGTGACCATAACCAAAGGTCGGGGGCAGCCTTTTGTCGAGCCAGGGTCGAAGGTTTTGGGGCATTTGCTGTCCATGAAGGCGCGTCACCTCCACGGAGCGATTGTTGGGGTCTTGAGACGCGAGCGTTCGAGGGCGCGACCCGGCGCACACCTTGGCGTGGTTCGGGTGGTGAGGTTGGTGTCGACGAGGTGGTACCCGAAGTTGGGTCGTCCGCCGAGCCAACGACCGTCAGCGGCGAGCGCGAGGATGGAGGGACTTCGTTTTTGAAGGTGTCGGCCTGATGCTGTAATGGACGGGTGGCCGAGGCGCAGCGACGACGAGTGGCGGTGATCGGCTATGGCTTGGCGGGGCGGGTCTTTCATGCCCCCTTGATCACCGCGACGCCCACCCTTGAGGTCGTGGCGATTGTGACGGCGAACTCTGCGCGTGTTGCGCAGGCGCACGCCGACTACCCAGACGCCGAGATCGTCGCCGACACCTCCTCGCTGTTCTCGGGGTCGAGGCACCTCGACCTCGTGGTCGTCGCAACGCCAAACGAGTATCACGTACCGATCACGCTCCAGAGCATCGCCGTGAAGGTCGCAGTGGTCGTGGACAAGCCACTAGCGCCGAGCTCGCTCGCCGCGCGCGAGCTGATCGCCCGCGCCGAGGAGACCGGCGTATTGCTGAGCGTCTTCCAGAACCGCCGCTACGACAATGACTTCCTCACTCTCCGCAGCCTGCTCGAGGCTGGCCGCCTCGGGCGGGTCCATCGCTTCGAGTCGCGCTACGAACGTTGGCGGCCAAACGTGGTCCCGACACGCTGGCGCGAAGACCCGGATCCGTCGCGCGCGGGCGGATTCCTGTTTGACCTCGGCGCGCACGTGATCGACCAGGCTCTCGTGCTCTTCGGCGCGCCGCAGTACGTCTACGCTGAGCTCGATTCTCGCCGAGCGCTTAGTGCCGTCGACGATGACGCGTTCGTCGCGATCACCCATGTCACCGGCGTGCGCAGCCACCTGTTCACGAGCGCTATTGTCGCCCAGCTCGGCCCGAGATTCCGGGTCTTCGGCGACCGGGCCGGCTATACCAAGTACGGGTTGGACGTACAGGAGACCCAGCTCACCGAAGGACTCCGACCCGGCGACGCGGGATGGGGAGTCGAGGACCCCGCACACTACGGCGTGCTCGGCGCTGGCGACGAGCACGAGACGATCCCCACGCTCGCGGGCTCCTATGAGACTTTCTATGCGGAGATGGCCGTCGCCTTGGAGGGGCGCGGCCCCGTCCCGGTCGACCCGAAGGACGCGCTGGCGACGCTCAAGGTCATCGAGGCTGCGCGGCGCTCCGCGGCTACGCGGCGTGTGGTCGAGCTCGGCTAACAAACGGTCCGCGTAACGTCCAGGATCCGGCAGGGGGCGCGGCTACCGACGTCGGGTGACGACCTCCGGGGACACGAGGTAGCGCGAGCGGCTTACGGCTACGACGCCACAACCGTCGACCTTAAACAATCCGGTGGCGGGTAGCTGTTCACATAGACAGACTGGTCCCGTGGAACCCACTGAGTTGGCGCACGCCTTGGGTCGCTATGCCGAGCGGCTGCACGCCCGAGCCGGCAACGATCAGCACGTTGTGTCGCCGCTCGGCGCCTGGATGGTCATCGCCTTGTGCGCGTCGGCCGCGGGAGACATCCGGGACCGAGAAGCACTCGCTCAGGTCCTCGGGGCAGATCCCGACGCTGCATGCCAGCTGGCGGCAAGCCTGCTGGTCGACCCTCACCCACTTGTCGCCACGGCCGCCGGGCTCTGGCTCGATTCAAGCGCTGAGACGCCGCAGTTCAAAACCTGGCGCGAGTCGCTCCCGGTCGTCGTCGACACCGGCGACCTGCCCACTCAAACGGAGCTCGACGCCTGGGCCACCGAGCGCACCCTCGGGCTCATCGAGCGGTTCCCCATGGAGATCACACCCACACTGGTCTGCCTGCTTGCGAGCGTGCTCGCCACCAAGGTGTCGTGGGAGGTTCCCTTCGAGATCGTCGACGCGGCCGAACTTGGCCCGAGCCGATGGTCGGGGGCGCTGCACTCGGTTCTCCGCGCCCCTTCGGGAACACCCCGCCACCGACAGTTCCTGGCAAAGTCCGGGCGTGCCGGGACCGTCTGCGTGCACCTGGCCCAAGCCCGTAGGGGCCTCTTAGTCGGTTCGGTGATCGCGGTCGACGAGAACGTTGCGATGGGCGACGTCCTGGCGGTGGCTGAGGAGATCGTAACGGCCGAGCCCCGCCAGCGCGTGAGCTACCCTCGCCTCTCCCTCTTCGACATGGCACTCGGAGATGGGCCGCTGTGGTCTCTTGACGAGGAGCCCGTACCAGGTGGCGGGCGGGTAGAGCGAGTGATCTCGATCCTCCCCGCATGGCGCGCCACGACCGCAATGGACCTCTCCGGTGACCGAGCCCTCGGTTTCGATGACGCGGCCCGCATCATCGCCTCGGTCCTGGAGTTGCCGCGTTTGAAATACGAGGCGCGCCAGGAGTGCGTGGCCCGTTACAGCGCCATCGGGTTCGAAGCAGCCGCGATCACGCTATTGGGCTACCCGGGCGGGATCGGTGTGCCACGCACTCCAGGCGTCCGCAGAACTGCCACCGTGCGCTTCGCTCATCCGTACGCGGTGGTCGCGGTCGCGTTCGACGCCGACTTCATTCCAGGGAGTTCCGAGTCACCGACGCCCTGGCACGGACTTCCCGTCTTCTCGGCATGGGTTACCGATCCCGGCGATGCGGAGTAGCACTACTGCGACGGCGATCACGCGTACGGTTGGGAGCCAATACTCATTCCATGAATCGTGGGCCAATCGACTGGCGAATCGACGACCTTTCTCCGTGGGTCTGAATGTCCCCGCATGTCAGTCCTAATCCGAGGCCGACTCTTTCGCCTAGGTGCCGCCGCGGAATAGTGCCCTCCACCCGGCAGCGATATGGGGCACCGTGCGTCCTACTCGCTATCAGCACTTCTCGAAGGTTGTCATGGGGCGTTCTATGATCACCAGGATGATGGGCCGCGAAATCCGCCAGGCGACTTTCCAGCAGCGCCTTAGGGGGTACAAGGTCGACGATGTTGACGGCTTCTTTAAACGCCTTGCCATTGAAGTGGATTCGGGCAGATCTTCTGTTGAGGCGGTCGAGCAGGCGCGGTTCCGACAGGCGCTCCGAGGCTACGACATCAAGGAGGTCGATCAATTCCTCGAACAAATCATTGCGTCACATTTGGACCATCGGAGCAACCCTCCTGTCTTAGGAAGGCGCCAATTTGACTCTTCCCGTGATCCATGGAGCGGCGAATCTTTGCTAGTTGGCCAGCCACGGGAGATTAAACCGAGATCGACCTTAAGGTCGCGGCGCGAACTCTACAAGGAGTACAAGGCCGATTGGGAGGCATTTCCGGACCTCCGAGGAACGCACGTTCGGCGGAAGCCAGTGCGGTCAGGCGGGTACGACCTTGTCACGCAAGACGGCCTTGTTCTGGGGCGAATCTTTGAAGGCAGAGCGCGGGCCCATACGCTTGGCCTCCACAAGGTTGTTGCGGGCGGACGCACTTATCGTTCGGAAAGGATCGGCAAGGCACGAGAGGACAGCTTCAAGCTTGTAGACATTGCTGCGAATCCCGACCCAGTGCTCTGGGTCAATGGTCGACATTGGGCAGGGCGCAGAGCCTCAGTTGTCCACCTGCCTGGCGATCGTTGGTTTCGGTTCCCAGTTCGTGGGACGAATCCGGGCAGCTCAGTTATGACCGCTGTGAACGAGTCCGGTCAGAATGTGGCCCACTTTAGGCGAGAGAGGTCGCGATCCGGAAGTCGAGCATATTTGCTTCAACACCGGATTGAAGTGGTTGTGAACCCGGCTCATCAGGTGACTACAGAACTTGTGTTGGTAATTGCCGTTGCGTCGGGATTCGTGTCGACCTGGTATGCAGCACAACCGGGCGGCGGAGGAGGATAGGTCCTTGGCGTCGAACGCTTGAATCCGCCCCGGACACCGCTCGGTCTCGGTGCGATCCGTTGGCTATTCCCAAGGTGCCTGGTCGGTCACGAGTTGATAGGGCCGTCGACCCTGGCGATCGGGGGCGGGGCGGATCAGCCCATCTATTGCATGGTTCGGGGTTCGGTCAGGGGCAGTCGATGGGGGTTGCATCAATGGGCTGAAGTGCTGGGAGCGGCGGAGGCTTGTGGGCCCGGCAGTCGAGGTGGGGCAGCGACCCTTGCGTCCTGAGTGGGGCTTGATGCTAAGTCTGCTGTCTGAGTTGCTCCGCGTCATGTGCCCAGCGACATCGACCTGAAACGGCTGCCGGGTTCCATCCCGGCCACCGCGTCGGCCCTTCACGCAGGCGTGCCGGCGAGAACCGCTTCAAGTTGCGAGAAGACGTTTCGCATGCCTTCTTCGAACCCGATGGTGAGCACTTCCTCCATGCCCGCCTGCGAGTCGAAGTGGGTGCGGATCGCCATCACCGCGCCTCCGCCGTCGCCCTCGTCGATGGTGATGATCATGGCCGTGATCGCGTGCCCGTCATTCGGGCGGCCGTCGTCGTCAACGTCGGCATCTCGCAGTTCGAGGTGGCGGGGCGGGTCGACGGCGATGACCTCCCACGTGCTGTTGTGGCGCTCGCCCTCGGTCCCGGTCATGAAGAAAGTGATCCGCCCGCCGGCCCGCAGGTCGTGGTCGACAACGGTCGCCGGGTAGCCAGGGGGCCCCCACCACTCCTCGAACTGGCGGGGGTCCGCCCATAGCTGCCATGCCCGTTCGACGGTGGCATCGAGGTCCGCCGTGATCGTCATGGTCAGGGATTCAGGGTCCTTCTCGACGCTGGTCACGCTCATCGCTTGCCTCCAGTGGTCTGCTTTTCGGTTGCCAGGAGGTCGTCGATCCGGTCCACTCGCGCTCGCCACAGCTCCTCGATGCCGTCCAGGAGCATCCGGGCCTTCTGAACGTTGTCGACGTCGGTGTGCACGAGCCGCTCGCGCCCCCGCCGCTCCTTAGTGATGAGCCCGGCAGCTTCGAGCACGGCGACGTGCTTTTGCACGGCGGCGAAACTCATCGGGTAGCGCTTCGCCAACGCCGACACGGTGTACCTGCCCCCGACGGCGAGGGCGAGGATGTCGCGCCGAGTGCCGTCAGCAAGGGCGTGAAAGATCCGGTCGACGCCAGTGTCGGATGCCTGATCTACAACCATATAGTTGTATGTTAGCGCAGAACGATGACGCATACAAGATCCCGGTACGGATCGAGAACGGCGCATCGGGGCGCCGATGACGAGCACGCTCGCTGCAGGCCCCGGCCGGCGAGCGACGGCGCACTGGTGTCGACTACGCAGTGAACCCGGGTCGCCCCAGGCCGGCGATTTGTGACGCAGGCGTCGGGTGAGGGACCAACAACAGAGGGCAGCCCGCCCCCGACGCGCCGCCGGCCACTGCTCTTTGCGTGGCCTGTGGCGCGGGTGGTCAGGTGGCCTCAGCTCCTGAACCGGGCCAGGAGGCCGCGGGCGATGACGAGGCGCTGGATCTCGTTGGTGCCCTCGCCGATCATCATGAGCGGCGCGTCGCGCAGGTAGCGCTCGACCGGCAGGTCGGTGGTGTAGCCCACGCCGCCGTGGATGCGCATGGCCTCGGTGGCCAGCTCGAAGGCCGTCTCGCTGGCGAAGAGCTTGGCCATGCCCGCCTCGACGTCGCAGCGCAGCCCAGCGGTCTTGCGTTCGGCGGCGTTGCGAGTGAGGAGCCGCGAGGCCTCGAGGCGGGTGGCCATGTCGGCCAGCTTCATCTGGATAGCCTGGTGCTCGGCGATGGGCTTGCCGAAGGTGGACCGCTGCTGCGCGTAGGTGATCGCCGCGTCGAAGGCGGCCTGGGCCACCCCGACCGCCCGGGCGGCGATGTTGATCCGCCCCACCTCCAGGATGGCCAGGATCTGCTGGAGGCCGCGACCCGCCTCGCCGACCAGGTTCTCTACCGGGACCCGGTGGTCGACGTAGGCCATCTCAACCGTCTCCACGCCGCGGTAGCCGAGCTTGGCGACGTGCTTGCTCACCGAGATCCCACCGAAGGACGGCCCGGGCTCCTTCTCCACCACCAGTGACGAGATCCCCTCCTCGGTCCGCGCCGCCAGGGCCACGATGGAGGCCCGCTCGCCGTTGGTGACCCAGGCCTTGGTGCCGTTGACCAGGTAGTGGTCGCCGTCCCGACGGGCCCGGCAGGCGATGTTGCGGGTGTCGCTCCCGGCGTCGGGCTCGGAGAGGGACAGGGCCCCCCGCCGCTCGCCGGTCGCCATGGTCGGGAGCCAGCGGGCCTTCTGTTCGTCGGTGCCGTGCTCCATGATCAGCGTGGCTGCCATGGTGTGAGTGTTGACAATGCCGGTCAGGCTCATCCAGCCGTAGGAGAGCTCCTCGATCACCCCGACGTAGGTCAGCAGGTCGAGCCCGAGCCCGCCGTAGGCCTCGGGGATGGTGACCCCGAAGAGCCCCAACGCCCGCATACCCTCGACGATCTCGGCGGGGAACCGGTCCTGGCGCTCGAAGTCGCTGGCCACCGGCATCACCTCGCGGGCGACGAACCGACGGACCGTTTCGACGATCTCGCGCCGGACGTCGTCGTCGGTGGCCCGCTCGGGTCGGTCGTCCATGGGAGAAGGGTACACACCGTGAGTGTTGACGACGATCTCGCGGTAGAGAAGAATGTTCTCGCCATGGGAGCTGGTCCGATGCACGGTGGCCTCGAGCGCGCCGCGGACCGATTCGGTGACCGCGTGGCCGTTCGGGCGGGCGACCGCTCCTGGTCCTTCGGTGAGCTGGACCGGCGGGCCAACGGCCTGGCCCGACACCTCGCGAACCGGGGGGTGGGCGCCGGCGACCGGGTGGCGGTCATGATGGCCAACCGGGTCGAGTTCGTCGAGGCCGTGCACGCCGTCAGCAAGCTGGGGGCGGCGTCGGTGCTGGTGAGCCCGGCGTGGAAGACGGCAGAGGTCGGCCACGCCCTAGCCGTCACCGAGCCGACCCACGCCGTGGCCGACGCCGAGGGCGCGGCTGTCCTGGGCGGGTGCATGACAGACGGGGACGTCACCGACATCGACGACCCCGCGTGCACGGCGCTCGAACCGAGCGCCGTGCGCCCCGGCACCGCACCGGCGGCCGGGACAGCCGAGGCCGTGCTGGTGTTCAGCTCGGGCACCACCGGCTTGCCCAAGGCGGTCCGCCACACCCACCGGTCGATCGGCCACGCCACGGCGCACTGGTGCACCGCCCTCGGCCTCGGTGTCGACGACCGGTTCCAGGTGGCTACGCCGCCCTCGCACATCCTGGGCCTGCTCAACCTGCTGGCCGCCTGCTCGGCGGGGGCCACGGTCCGCCTGCACCGGCGGTTCGACCTCGACGAGGTGCTGGCCCGGATCGAGCAGGAGCGCATGACGCTCGAGATGGCCGTCGCCCCGATCGCCCTGGCCATGGCCAACCACCCCCGCTTGGAGGAGTTCGACCTCTCCTCCCTGCGCTACATCATGTGGGGGGCGACCCCGGTGGCCGAGCACGTCGCCCGTGTGGTCACCGAGCGCACCGGGGTGCGCTGGCTCCCCGCCTACGGCGCCAGCGAGGTGCCGGTGATCGCCGCCAATCCGGTGGGTCGGCCGGACGAGTGGCGGCTCGACTCGGCGGGGCTCGCGCCCGACGGCGTGTCGCTGCGCGTCGCCGACATCGCCGACGGCGCGGTCCTGGAATCCGGCGGGGTCGGGGAGATCCAGGTCCGCTCGCCCTCGGCCATGGCCGGCTACCTGCCCGACGCGGAGACCTCCCAGGCGTTCAGCGACGGCTGGTACCGCACGGGCGACGTCGGGTGGCTCGAGCCCGAGGGCTGGGTGCACCTCACCGACCGGGTGAAGGAGATGATCAAGGTCCGGGGGTTCCAGGTGGCGCCGGCCGAGCTCGAGGCCGTGCTGCACGAGCACCCGGCGGTCATCGACTGCGCCGTCTTCGGCGTCGACGACGAGCTCGCCGGCGAGGTGCCGGTAGCCGCCGTGCAGCTCGATCCGGCGGTGCCGGTGTCCGCCGGCGAGCTGGAGCGCCTGGTGGCCGAGCGGCTGGCCACCTACAAGCAGCTCCGCCACGTCGTCGTGGTGGACGCCGTCCCCCGGCTGCCGTCGGGCAAGGTGCTTCGCCGCACGCTGCGCGACCAGTGGACCCCGGTCTTGAGCGGATCGGCGGCCGTGTGATGGACGTCCGGCTCTCGCCCGAGCAGCGCCAGCTGCGCGACACCGCGGCCTCGGTGGCGGACCGACTGGGGCCCCGCGCCGTGGGCGAGCTCGACGACCGCCAGCGCAGCGGTCGCCTGGAGGCGGCCGTGGCCGAGGCGGGGTGGCTCGAGCTGCGGACGCCGGGCGACGGCGGCCGGCCCCTGGCCTCGGGGGTGGAGGTGGCCCTGGTCGCCGAGGAGCTCGCCCGGGGCCTCGCCGACGTCGCCTTCACCGGACCTACCCTGGCCGCCGAGCTGCGGCGGTTGGCCGGCGCCGCACCTGCCCCCGGACCCGAGACCGTGGCCCTCGACACCGGCCTGTCGTCCCCGGCCCGGGTGGTCGACGGCCTGGCCCCCCAGATGGTGGCGGTCGACGCCGCCGGAGCCGCCGCGGCGCTGGTCCTCGTGCCGGCGTCCGCCGGCCACCTGCTCGCCGAGGTGGGCCTCGGACCGCTCGGGCCGTCGCTCGACCTGACGCGCCCGAGCGCCGCGGGCGACGCGTCCGGGGGGCTTCTCCGGGCCGTCGGGGGGGCGCGGGCCCTCTCCCACGAGGACCTCCTGGCCTGGACGGCCCTCGGCCTGGCCGTCTCGGCGGCCGACCTGGTCGGGGTGATGCGCGGCGCCGTCACCCTCGCCCGCGACTACGCCGCCGAGCGCCGCCAGTTCGGCCAGCCCGTCGGCGCCTTCCAGGCCGTCCAGCACCTGTTGGCCGACGCCTTCGTGGCCACCGAGGGCGCCCGCAGCGCCGCCCTCCACGCCGCCTGGGCCGTTGATACGTGCCCGGCGTCCGAGGCGTTGGCCGCGGCGGCGGCCGCCAAGGCCTACTGCGCGCGGGCCGCCCGGGCGGTCTGCGAGACCGCGGTGCAGGTCCACGGGGGGATCGGCAACACCTGGGAGTGCCTGGCCCACGTGTACCTGCGCCGGGCGCTCCTGTCCGTCGACCTCCTCGGCGGGGTGGAGGCCAACCTCGAGCGGGTGCTGGTGCACGAGGGGATCGGGGGCGACCGTGGACTTCGGTGACTCGGCGGCCGAGCGGGCGTTCCGGCTTCGCCTGCGGTCCTGGCTGGAGGAGCACAACCCGGGGCTGCCCCCGTCATCGACCGACGACGAGTACTGGGCGGGGATGGCCGCCTGGCACCGGTCGCTGTACGACGCGGGGTTCTTCGGCCTCTCCTGGCCGACGGCCATCGGCGGCCAGGGGTTGCCGAACGTCTACGACGCCATCGTCGACGACGAGCTGGCCTCGGCCGGGGCGCCGCCCCGACCGAGCCTCGGCTACCTCGTCCGGGGGATCCTCGAGCACGGCAGCGACGAGGTGGCGGCGCGTCTGCTCCCGGGCATCGTGAACGGCCGGGCGCGCTGGTGCCAGGGGTTCAGCGAGCCCGACGCCGGGTCCGACCTCGCCTCGCTGCGCACCCGGGCCGACCGGGTCGGCGACGACTACGTGGTCACCGGCCACAAGATCTGGACCAGCTACTCCGATGAGGCAGAGTGGTGCCTCTTGCTGGCCCGCACCGACCATGACGTGCCCCCGCACCAGGGGATCTCGGGCTTCGCCCTGGCGATGGACCAGCCGGGGGTGGAGCGCCGGCCCCTGCGCATGGCCAACGGCGTCACCAAGGAGTTCGGCGAGGTGGTCCTCGACGGGGCCCGGGTGCCGGCCGCCGACATGGTCGGCGAGCCCGGCGAGGGCTGGGCGCTGGCCATGACGGTGGTGTCGCACGAGCGCGAGCCCGGAGAGCTCGGCTACGTCGCCCGCTACCGCAAGCAGGTGCTGGACCTGCTCGACCGGGTCCGCAAGGAGCCCGACGCCTACGACGCCGACCAGCGGCGCCAGCTGGGGTGGGCGGTGGTCGAGTGCGAGATGCTGCGCCACCACGTCAGCCGGCGGCTCTCCGACCAGCTCGACGGCGTCACCCACGGGCCGGAGGGGTCGGTCGACAAGCTGCTCATGACCGAGGTCGAGCAGGCCGTCGGCCACGCCGGCCTGGCCGTCGGGGGGACCGGCGCCGGTGGGGGGGACGACACGTGGCTCAAGGTCTACCTCTACAGTCGGGCGCAGAGCGTCATGGGCGGGACCTCACAGATCCAGCGCAACCTGGTGGCCCGCCGCATCCTGGGGCTCCCGGTCAAATGAGCACCTACGACGTGGGGCCCCACATCGAGGTCGAGTCGGACGGGGCCGTGCGCATCGTCCGCCTCAACCGCCCCGAGCAGCTGAACGCCACCAACCACGAGCTCCACGAAGGCCTGGCCGCGCTCTTCCCTCAGGTTGACGCGGACGACGAGGCGCGGGCGCTGGTGCTCACCGGCAACGGCCGGGCCTTCTCCGCCGGCGGCGACTTCTCCTACCTCGACGAGCTCGCCCGCGACCCGGCGCTGCGGCGGGAGTCGCTCACCCACGGCCGCCAGATCGTGGCCGGCATGGTGGCCTGCCGGGTCCCGGTGGTGGCGGCCGTCAACGGCCCGGCCGTCGGCCTGGGCTGCAGTCTGGTGGCCCTCTCGGACATCGTCTTCATGGCCGAGAGCGCCCACCTGGCCGACCCGCACGTCCTCGTCGGCCTGGTGGCGGCCGACGGCGGCCCCGTCACCTGGCCGCTCCTGGTCAGTCTCCAGCTGGCCAAGGAGTACGCCCTGACCGGCGACCGGATCCCGGCCGCCCGCGCCGCCCAGATCGGCCTGGCCAACCACGTCTGCTCCGACCAAGAGGTGCTGCCGCAGGCGCTGGCCTGCGCACAGCGCATCGCCGCCCTGCCCCGCCGGGCGGTCGAGGACACCAAGCGGATCCTCAACCTCCATCTCGAGAGGGCCGTGCTGGCGGCGCTCGACTTCGCCCTCACCGCCGAGGACCGGTCGTTCACCTCCCCCGAGCTCCGGGCCAACCTCGACCGCCTGTCGGCCAGGTCAGAGGGGTCGGACGGCCCGTCGGAGGGGTCGTGACACCGGCCGAGGACAGGCCTGACGTGCGGGGACCTGGAGTACGCTGGCGCCCATGACGACGGACGAACCCGCTGCCGTACCGTCGATCGAAGACGGCCTGAGCTGGCGCGAGCTGGCTGTGGCCCGCTCGCTCGACTCGGCCCGGACCCGCGCCGAGAGCAGGGTCCAGCGGTTCATGGACGCCGCCCTCGAGCTGGTCAACTCCGGGCTCGGCAAGGACTTCACCGTCCAGGAGGTGGTCGAGCGCTCCGGGCAGTCGCTGCGGAGCTTCTACCAGTACTTCGAGGGCAAGCACGAGCTCCTGCTGGCGCTGTTCGAGGAGTCGGTCAACTCCACCGCCGAGTACCTCGACCAGCGGCTGGAGGGGGTGGAGGACCCCATCGAGCGGCTGCACCTCTTCGTGGTCGAGTACCACGAGCTGTGCCGTCCCGAGCAGACCTCGAGCCGCGACCACACCCTGGCGCTGCCGGTCATGGCCGAGTTCGCCTGGCAGCTGCTGACCGAGCACCCCCAGCAGGCGGCGCGGGCCTTCGTCCCCCTGGTCACCATGGTCGAGGAGCTCCTCGCCAAGGCGGCCTCGGCCGGCGCCGTGCGCGCCGACTACCTCTCCGGCCGGCTCACCGGCGTGGTGCTGCAGTCGATCATGTTCAACGCCTTCTCCTCCACGATCGGCGGTGCCGCCATGAAGGCCGACGACGGCGCCGCCGAAGAGCTGTGGGGGCTCATCTACCGCGGCATCGGGACCCCCGGAGGTCGCTGAAAAGAGCCGGGATGGCTCGCGTGCCAGTCGGTGAGCGGAGTTGGCAGCGATGTTCGCCTTGAGGTGGGCGCGCTCGCGCTCAGCAAACCGCCAGCTCGATCAGGCCGCTCATATCGGTCCCGAGCCATTGTTCGGGGTCACCCTCTGGGCGCACAGGGGCCGAGCCTTAGGGGGTATGACCACCCGGCGCCCAGCTAGATCCGCTGAAACGACTTCCGGGTCCCGCCGAAACGATCGCGCCGGTCGCCCCTATGCCGTCGAAGCCTTCTTCGCGGTCCTCTTGGCCGGAGCCTTCTTGGCGGCCGCCTTCCTCTTGGCCGGAGCCTTCTTGGCCGCCGCCTGCTTCTTGGCCGGAGCCTTCTTGGCCGCCGGCTGCTTCTTGGCCGGGGCTTTGTTGGCCGTTGCGGCCAGCGCCTTGCGACCACTCTCAACCGCGCGACCCGACTCCTCACTGAGGGTCTTGCCGAGATCGCTTAACAATCTGAGCTGAGCCTTGAGGACCCGCTCAGCGAAGTTGAACGCTTCTTCGACCGCACTGTTGGACTCCTGAGAAGACGGGCTAATGAGTCGCCCGCTCCGCTTCATGATGCCATCTGCGAACTGGCGGCTTGCCTGCAGGAGCTCGTCGCGCGTTCTGTCGGCCAAGTCCTCCAGCCGCTGGCCTAGATCCCGTGAATCAACCATCGGACGTCCTTTCAAATCAAAGATGCTTCCTCACCACCACTCTCCCGCACGCGGGCCGATACTAGAAGGGGCTTTGGTCCCACCCGATGCCTGGGAATTGCCCACTCTTGAAATGCATGCCTCGGCGGAGCAAGCGGGTGATCCGATGCAAAAGGGCGCAGTAGCGTTCGTACATAGATAGGTAGGCGTTCCTGCAGCAGCCATGCTGGGCGGATTGCGACCCATCGGCCCGTGACGGGGAACGCATCAGAGCTGCAGCGCTCATGTGTTGGAGGCGTGGTCGGCGCCTTGCGCCGTCCGCAAGTGCCCACCACTGCCACCCATGATGAGAGCCGCACCGATGCGCGGGTCTAGTGCCGCCGCGGGTCGGTGCCCATGAGCCGGCGAGAGGAGGCCCAGACGACACTCGCAGCCGGAAACTATGGGGCAGTTCTCACACTTGTCGCGCCGCTCGGCTCCAGCCGCGGAAACAGATGCCAGCAGATTTGCCTCAGGAACTGGACAAGGAGTTCAGGGGTGAACTCTGCATCGGGTCCGTCGAGCTCTGAAGGCAGGGGAACTCCCAGCTGTTTCGCAGCGGTAATCATTCCCGGTCCGATGGCCTTTCCGAGCGTACTGAGTGCTCCACCTGCAGCGACGATGTCCAGCGTCCATTGGGGCACCGGCTGGGCCTCGACCGTTGCCCACGTCGCCGGATCACGGGGGGCTTCGAGTGAGAACACCCCCTCGAAGGTGCGCGCTGCGGCATCCCGCTGGGTGAACGCATCACCGAGACTCCACACCTTCTGCAGCGTGGCTATCAGGGAGGTATGGCGGTACTCCTCGTTGTAGACCGATCCCGGCTCAACCCAGGGGGAGACCATGATCGCTGGGACTCGGTAGCCAGAGCGGTCGAAGGTGAAGCCGAGTTCCCCCGCTGGCGCAGCGGCGTCGGGCGGTGGGACTGGTCCCGGTGCCACATGGTCATAGGTGCCACCCGGCTCATCCCAGCCGATCAACAGGGCGGTATTCCAGACATTGGTCCCCGAGGGCGAGGTCATGGACCGGTACGCATCGTAGATGCGCTCCAAGAATGCTTCGCCCCCGAGCAGCGACGACGGGGGGTCGAATCCGAAGTCTGCGTTGTTGCCGATCATCGAACGGCTCAGGGCGGGGTGGTAATCGTTGTGTCCCGAAGCCATGTCCGGCTCGATGAGTGAGAAGTCGGGCAGGGTGCCCGCGGCGGCGTCTCTCTCGAACTCGCTGAACGGTACGAAATGCGTGGCCAGGCGGTGTTGCAATCGGGAGAAGTGGATGACGCCGGTGAAGGACAGGGACATCGGCTCGCAGACGTAGACCTTCCAGGTCTTGCCGTGGGCTTCCAGGCGCTCGAAGATGGTCTCGGCATCGTTCTGCGTCATCCACTTGGTCGCCGGGCTGTTCACCACCAGTCCCGACGACGTGGCCGCAGTCCAGAACGATCGGTTCATGAAAGTCTGGGAGGGGACTTCTGAAAACCAGTGGTCGAACACACCGAAGTCGCGTGCGATGCCGCTCAGCACCGGGAGCTGCTCAGGCATGTAGCCCGTCATGATCTGGGCGTACTCGTCATACGTGGGCTGGCGTCCTACTTCCCCGGTGAAGGTGGAGATGTAGTCGGTCACGAAGCCATCCATGGTCGGCGTCGCTCCAGGCGGCGGAGCGTTCCACGGTGCGCTCACGCCCTCTCCGATCTTGAACCTGGTCTGGTCGTCGAGAGTGTTGAAGAGCTGGGTGTTGGTGTGGAAGTACTCCTCGCCGGAATCGGGATTGGGCGAGTCCATGTCGGTGGCGACGCCGTAGGGAACCACCTTGCGGCCTGCACCGTGTTCGGCCCACTCGGGGATGGGGTTGCTCAGGTCTTTGCCGAGCACGCCCTCGAAGGTCTTCTTGTCCCCGGGACCGTAGAGGCGACCGAGCACGTTGTCGAGGGACCGGTTCTCGAAGAGGACGACCACGACGTGGTCCAGGGCATGGCTTCGTTCGTACGGCAATTGTGTCCCCTCCGTGGCCTCCTTCGATCGGCCACTCTTCCATACCAATAGACCCGGCTCCCCATCCGTGTGCTCTCAACGTCAGGGTTACAGACTGCGCGGGTGCGGTCATTTCGATGGCATCGCACACACCGCGTCCGCCGCGTGGTCGGTGCCCGCACGGGTTGTTGACGTAGAGATGGCACCTTGTCAGACTGCAGCTTCGTGCCGTACCTCTCCCGTCGCACGGTGCTCAAGGGTTCCGGGCTGATCGGACTGGCGGCCCTCCTGCCGGCCGACTTCATCGAGGGTTGCGCCAGCGCGGCCGGCGCTTCCGGAGGCCTTCGGGTGCTGGATGCTCACCAGGCGGCCGTCGTTCGCGCTGCCACGGCCAGGCTCATTCCCGGCCCCCAGGACGATTCGATCGAGCGTGGCCATCCCGGGGCACGCGAGGCCAACGTCACGCGGTACATCGACACCATGCTCGGGGCGCTTTCGGTCAGCCCTGCCGAGGTGTACGCCGATGGCCCATTCTCCAACCGCGCCGGGAATCCCACGGACGACATGGCGACCTTTATCGGGTTGACGGCCGCGCAGAAAGTCGGTTGGTCGGAGCGGCTCGCGGGCCTACGACGGCAGTACGAGCGGGGTGTCGCCGATCTCGACCGGCTGGCCGGGGGCGACTTCGCCGCCGCCACGCCGCAGACGCAGGACGCCGTGCTGGGCAAGAACCCGAAGGGCTTCACCCAGCTGCTCCTGACCCACGCCATCGAGGGCATGTACTCGGCGCCGGAGTACGGCGGCAACGCGAACCTGGTGGGATGGGAGGAGATCAAGTTCCCCGGAGACAGGCAGCCGACGGGCTACACCGACCGGGAGGTCTCCGATTCCGACGGTCCCGACGTCTATGTGCCGTCGGGTGTGGGGCAACAGCTCCTCAAGCTGATCCAGTCCAGCTGATGGGGCGGGCCCTGGTGATCGGGAGCGGGCCCGGCGGGTCGATCGCCGCGATGGTGCTGGCCGAGAGGGGCTGGGACGTGACCATCCTCGAGAAGGGGCCCAATTACTTCGAGGACCTCACGACGGAGCGCCCCGGGACGCACTTCTCCAACGACGAGCTGAAGCACGACCGACACTTCGGCCGCCAGGACCCGACCGCAGAACCTCGGGTCTACAGGTCGTCCGACACCGACTCCAAGCCGTACACCGGGACCGTGCAGAGCTTGCCTCAGACGGTGGGCGGCGGCACGGCCCACTGGGACGCCAAGACGCCCAGGTTCTGGGACATCGATTTCCAGAAGCTCACCATGCTCGGCCCCCAGCCGACAGCGGAGGTGACCGACTGGCCCTTCACCTACGAGGAGATCGCACCGTACTACGACGAGATCGAGGCCCTCATCGGCGTGGCGGGCGACGTGGCAGGCCTGCCAGCGGAGACGACCCTGGCCCACGCGCCGAGGAGTCGCCCGTTCCCGATGCCGACCGGGCCTCCCCAGTACTCGTCGACCCGCGTCGCCGAGGGCGGTACGGCCCTCGGCCTGCACCCGTTCCTGGTGCCGATGGCCATCAACAGCCGTCCCTACGCCGGCCGCCCGGCCTGCAACAACTGCGGGTTCTGCGTCGGGTACGGATGCCCGATTATGGCCCGGGTGGGTGCCCTCGCCCCTCTGCGCCAGGCCCTGTTGCACGGAGCTGAACTACGCGTGGAGTCGACCGTGGTGAAGATCACCACGCGGGGACGGAGGGCGACCGGTGTGACCTGGCTGGACTCGCAAGGCGCTCCTCTCTCCGAGCGGGCGGACCTGGTCGTCCTGGCGATGAACGCCATCGAGACGCCGCGGCTGGCCCTCCTCTCGGGCCTCCCGGACCCCGACGACACGATCGGGCGCTACGTCATGTTCCACTGGTTCACCGACGGGACCGGGGTCTTCTTCTCGGAGCGGTTGCACGCCCACCGCGGCCGGGGCCTGACCCACGATCTCGACGACTTTGCCGACCCTGACTTCCCCGGCGCCCGGACAGCGGCGAGGGGCGCCGGACTGCCCTACTTCCGCGGCGGCACCCTGGAGATGGGTGGCAGCCAGCTCCCCCTCGATGAGGCTGCCAACTACCAGGAGATCCTCTCGGTTCTTTCGCCGACAAAGCCCTTCGGCACGGACTTCAAGCAGCTGATGCGCGACAGCCTCCTGCGCGACCGCTTGGCCGGCATCACCTTGGTCGGCGAGGACCTGCCCTACCCGTCGAACCGGGTGGATCTCGATCCGAAGACTCGGGACTGGCGGGGCTACCTGGTCCCCAGAGTCACCTACGGCCCTGGCCGCCACGAGCTCGCTGCACAGGCCTTCTACATGCCGTGGATCGAGTCGATCCTGAAGGCTGCCGGCGCCGACGTGACCATCGCCATCTCCGAGCTGCCGTCGTCGCAGTTCCCGATCGCTTCGGGCACAGTTCCCGACACCGAGCACCTGATGGGTGGGATGCGGATGGGATCGGACTCGGCGACGAGCGTCACCGACGGGGTCGGCCGGTATCACTACTTGGACAACGTGTTCGTCTCGGACGGCAGCCTCTTCCCCTCATCGGGGGGGCACAACCCCACGTTGACCATCATGGCTACCGCCCTTCGCAACGCCCGCCAATGGTCGTAGCGGGAAGAGACGCCGGATCGACGCATGGGCGCACTTGTACCCTGTGCTGGTTCTCAATAGGTTCGGGAATGCTGGGGGATCGTCCTCGAGGTCGAGTCCTCGCCATCATTCGGTAGGAGATGGCCCCGAGCCGGCGTTCGGGGCAACTCACCGTACGCGCCTGGATTCGGCGATAGGGGCGATGCCGCTGAAGCCGGGGGCAGCCAATGCGATGCTTCCAACAATGGTCTGAAGTGCAGGGAGTGACCCTTAGGAGGTGGCCGTCTTGGACGGCGGACCGATGGACGGCACCCAACATGTGGTCGACTCGGACACCGAACACGTGTGCATCGTCATGCGCGATGGCCAGCAACCCCAGTACGTGCGCACCGATGAGTTCCAAGCACTCGAAAACGGCCAGTTGGTTCTTGTCTGCAGGTGGAGTGGCAGATACTTCGGGCCGAAGTAGTGGCTGTTGCACCCACCCGGCAGCGTTCTGGGCGCCGCGACTTGGTTGAGTTCAAGGAGCGGTAGGGGGCAGTTGCCGTCCACGAGCAGCCACCGATGAAACCGACGAGGTCATCTCGTGCGGAGCCGACGGGCCGGGCGGATTCCACGTGCGGGCCGCCTGGCGTCAGTTAGGCACCGCCCCCACGATGTCCGCGACATGGGCTGCTGGCCAGGGGAGAGAACCAACAAAGCCTGCAGGGCCCTCGGCCGGCCCGCACAATCCCGGCATGTTCGCGTGGTCTGAACGCCGTCCCTGCCCACCGTGGATCGGGTGATCCCGCCGGGGCAGCATCCCTCAACGAGTCCTTGTCAACCTTCCCCGATGGGACGGCAGAATGCGGCAGGATCGAGCACCGCTGTGGAAACCTGGTGACTTGCCCGATGACACGTCGAACTCGGACTCGAAGGCTCAGCCGTCATCCCGCAAGGTGACCGGGCGGTCAGGCGACTCGAAGACGTGACCGCGCCCAACGTCGGTTCTCGGGGTCCGGCAGAGGTCGATGGTGGAGGTGACGGCCGAGGATCGTGGATCCCTACCCGGAGCATGATCGCAACCAGGTTCACGGAACTGCGCAAGCGTCGGGGGCTCATGATCACCCTGATCGCATTGGTGATCGGGCTCCCGACTCTCTTCCTCGTCATCCGGCTGTTGCTGCACGCCTTCATGCCGTAGTCGTACGGGCCGGCTGGTGGATTCGACGTGTTCACCTCCCTCATCGCCGGTGTGCTCTACATCTTCGGATTCATCGCCGCCATGACCTTGGGGGCCACCGCGGGTTGCTCCGACCTCGCCGACGGGATGTTCACGCAGCAGGTGGTGACCGGGCGCTCGAGAGTGGCACTCTACCTGGCCCGCATCCCGGCCGGCTTGGCCATCATCATCCCCCTGGTGGCCGTCGCATTCACCATCATCTGCACGGTCTGCGTCTTCTCCGCGCCGTCCAGTTTCGATTTCCAGGGCACCACCGTGCCCCTCGGCCTGTCCCTCCATGGATACGAATCCTGGGCCGCCGACCATCCGAATCTGATCATCTGCGACTTCCCCTCCAACGGGCCATGCCCGGAGAACGAAGCTGAACCAAACACCCCGTTGTCCAGGGCGCTAGCCGAGCGACAGGCCGAGCAGAACTATCCGACCTACGCCGTGACCTACAACTCGCCGCCCCAAAGTTTGATGACCAAGGTGGGACTGTGGCTCGAGCTGGAGGTGATCGTCGCCTACGTCTTCGGTCTAGGGCTGGCCTCTCTCATGGGACAGCGATTGGTTCCGATCATCCTCATGATCGTGTACGAGATCATCCTCCGACCATTCCTCTTGTCGTCCAAGATTCCGTTTCCCTACCTGATCAACCTTCAACGAGCTTTAGTCATCGAATTGGCTGTGGCCCATCTGGAACCGGCCGGGATTGGTATCAACTACGGGATCGTGAACGGGCCCGCTGGCCTTCGAGACTCGTCGTACTTGGTGCCGGAGTCGACGGCCATCGCGGCCGCAGTGATCGCGGCCTGGCTAGTGGTGTGGACGGTCTTGGGCGCGTGGAGAATGGCAACTAGGGACGCTTGAGCAACTGGCTCGACTGCCCTGAGTAGCAGGCGATCCCGTAAGCATCGGAGTAGCCGTGTCATTGTTTTGAGGCACCCGTCCAACAGAGCGGGTTGAGGTCAGAATCGGTGAGGTTCACCGGTGTCGTTCTCCTTCGACTTCCCGGCGGGACGCTTACCCGGTGTCTGGCCGCCGGGCGGGTTGGACAAGTCTTGAACGGCTACGTTCGGGATCGTCATTGATCGAAGGAGAGGCTATGGAGGTGCCGCTGCTGGCCCGCTCAGTGGCCGCGGCTGTCGGGGGCTTGCTTGTGCTCGCGACTGGGGTCAGCGTGGTGGCAACCCTGATCGTGCCTCGGCCCGTCGGCGGCCGGCTAACCGGTTGGGTCAATCCCGTCGTCGCCAAGACGTTCCGGCTCATGACCTCGCGCGTTTCCGAGTATCGGCGACGGGATCGGTTGTTGGCGTGGGAAGCGGCAGCAACGCTCATCACGCAGCTGATCGGATTGAACCGGCCTGGGTTTGACGGAGACTCGCCAGTTTGGATTCCTCACGCCACATTGGCCTGAGATTGGAGACGGTAGTCGGCTTCGATTTCGGCTGGCGTCTGGTCACCGAGCTCTGAGTGAAGCCG
>JBKQNY010000002.1:0-5914 GCA_052145775.1 Acidimicrobiales bacterium | reverse complement strand
CCAGCTGTCGGTGGCCAGCGACGCCTTGGTGATCCCCATGAGCTCGGGCCGGCCCTCGGCCGGCCGCTTGCCCTCCTCCACCAGCTGGCGGTTGACCTCGGCGTAGATCTGGTTGTCCACCCGTTCGCCGGGCAGGAACGGGGCGTCGCCCGGCTCGGCCACAAGGACCCGGCGCAGCATCTGGCGCACGATCAGCTCGATGTGCTTGTCGTGGATGGAGACGCCCTGGTCGCGGTAGACCTTCTGGACCTCCTCCACCAGGTACTGCTGGGTCTCGCGGATGCCCTTGACCTCGAGGAGCTCCTTGGGGTCCTTGGGCCCCTCGACCAGCGCGTCGCCGGCCCCGACCTCCTGGCCGTCGGCCACCTCGAGGTGGGCCCGGGGCGGGACCACCGAGGATTCCTCGGTCCCGTCGTCGGCCACCACCGTGATGCGGCGGCCGCCCTCCTCGTCCTCGATCCGCACCACGCCGGAGTGGCGGGCCAGGACGGCCGCGCCCTTGGGCGTCCTGGCCTCGAACAGCTCGACGACGCGGGGCAGGCCGTGGGTGATGTCCTCTCCCACCACACCGCCGGTGTGGAAGGTCCGCATGGTGAGCTGGGTCCCGGGCTCGCCGATGGACTGGGCGGCGATGACCCCCACCGCCTCGCCCAGCTCGATCATCCGGCCGGTGGCCAGCGACTGGCCGTAACAGGCGGCGCACACCCCGTGGGTGGCCTCGCAGGTGAGCACCGAGCGCGTCCGGATGCGGTCGATGCCCGGGTCCTCGCGCAGCGCGGCGCAGAGCTCGTCGGTGAGCAGGGTCCCCACCGGGAGCTTCGTCTTGTCGGCCAGGGTGACCGGCTCCACCAGCAGGCGGCCGTAGGCGCGGGTCTCGAGGTAGCTCCGCTTGCCCGGCCCGTCGGGCTCGACCCCCTCGATCCAGATGCCCCTCGTCGTGCCGCAGTCCTCCTCGCGCACGATCAGCTCCTGGGCCACGTCGACCAGCCGGCGGGTCAGGTAGCCCGAGTCGGCGGTGCGCAGCGCGGTGTCGGCCAGGCCCTTCCTGGCCCCGTGGGTGGAGAAGAAGTACTCGAGGACCGACAGCCCCTCACGGAAGGACGACTTGATCGGCCGGGGGATCATCTCGCCCCGGGGGTTGGAGACCAGCCCCTTCATGCCGGCGATCTGGCGGATCTGCTGGGCGTTCCCACGGGCGCCCGAGTCGACCATCATGTCCAGCGGGTTGAAGGAGAGCCCGGCCAGGGCCTGCTCCATGGCCCGCCCGACCTCGGAGTTGGCCGAGGTCCAGATCTCGATCTCCTTCTGGCGCCGCTCGTCGTCGGTGATGATGCCCCGCTTGAACTGGCTCTCGGCCTTCTCCGCCTCCTTCTCGTAGCGGTCGAGGATCGAGGCCTTGTCGGCGGGCGTGCGAACGTCGTCGATGGAGATGGTGAGCCCGGACTGGGCGGCGAAGCGGAAGCCAAGCGCCTTGATCCGGTCCAGGCTGGAGGCCACCACGTGCTTGGGGTGCTCGGCCGCCAGTTCCTCGACGATGACCCCGATCGGGGTGTTGCGCTTGCCCACCACGTCGTTGACGTAGCGGAACCCCTCGGGCAGGGCCTCGTTGAAGAAGACCCGACCCGGGGTGGTGTCGAGCGTGAGGGGCTCCTCGCCGTCGGCCACGATGCCCGCCGCCTCCAGCCGCTTGGCCAGGGGGGAGTCGGCCAGGGGCCGCATCTGGATCTTGGCGTGCAGGTCCACGTGGCCGGCGTCGAAGGCCGTCTGGACCTCGAAGCTGTGCCGGAAGGCCCGCCCCTCGCCCTCGGCCCCGTCGACGGCCAGGGTGAGGTAGTAGCCGCCGAAGACCATGTCCTGGGTCGGCACGGTGATCGGGCGGCCGGTGGCCGGCGAGAGGATGTTGTTGGCCGAGAGCATGAGCACGCGCGCCTCGGCCTGGGCCTCGGCCGACAGCGGCAGGTGGACGGCCATCTGGTCCCCGTCGAAGTCGGCGTTGAAGGCGGTGCAGACCAGCGGGTGGACCTGGATGGCCTTGCCCTCGACCAGCACCGGCTCGAAGGCCTGGATGCCCAGGCGGTGAAGGGTGGGGGCCCGGTTCAGCAGCACCGGGTGCTCGCGGATGACCCCTTCGAGCACGTCCCAGACCTGCGGGCGCCGCCGCTCGACCATCCGCTTGGCCGACTTGATGTTCTGGGCCAGCTCGGCGTCGACCAGCCGCTTCATCACGAACGGCTTGAACAGCTCCAGGGCCATCAGCTTGGGCAGCCCGCACTGGTGGAGCTGGAGGGTGGGGCCGATCACGATGACCGAGCGACCCGAGTAGTCCACCCGCTTGCCCAGGAGGTTCTGCCGGAACCGGCCCTGCTTGCCCTTGAGCATGTCCGAGAGGCTCTTGAGCGGGCGGTTGCCCGGCCCGGTGACGGGCCGGCCGCGGCGCCCGTTGTCGAAGAGGGCGTCGACCGCCTCTTGGAGCATGCGCTTCTCGTTGTTGATGATGATCTCGGGCGCGCCCAGGTCGAGCAGCCGCTTCAGGCGGTTGTTCCGGTTGATGACCCGGCGGTAGAGGTCGTTGAGGTCCGAGGTGGCGAACCGGCCGCCGTCGAGCTGGACCATCGGCCGCAGGTCGGGCGGGATCACCGGCACCGCCTCGAGGATCATGGCCCGCGGGTCGTTGACCCGGCGGCCGTGCTCGTCGCGGCGGTTGAAGGCGGTGACGATCTTGAGCCGCTTGATCACCTTCTGGCGACGCTGGGCCGACAGCGGCCGGCGGCCGTCGGCGGCGTCGATCATCTCGCGGAGCTTGATCTCCTCGGCGTCGAGGTCGATCCGGTCGATCAGCTGCTGGATGGCCTCGGCCCCCATGCCGCCCTCGAAGTAGTCCTCGTAGCGGACGCGCAGCTCCCGCCAGAGCAGCTCGTCCTCGATGATCTTGCGGGCGTGCAGGTTGCGGAACTCGTCGAGCGAGCGGCGGGCCAGGTCGATCTCGTCGTCGGCCCGCTCCCGCATGGCCGAGATCTCCTTCTCGACGGCCTTCTGGCGGGCCTTGACCTCGGCGTCGCGGGCGCCCTCGGCCTCGAGCTGCTTGAGCTCCTCCTCGAGCGCCTTGAACCGCCGGTCGATGTCGAGGTCCCGCCGGCGCTCGATCTCGCCCACCTCGTCGAGCAGGTCGGCCTCGAGATTGGGCAGGTCCTGGTGGCGCTTGTCCTCGTCCACCCAGGTGACGAGGTTGGCGGCGAAGTAGATGACCTTCTCGAGCTGCTTGGCCTTCAGCTCCTCACGGGCCTCGGTGCCCATGAGGAGGTAGGCCAGCCAGCTGCGGGTGCCCCGCAGGTACCAGATGTGCACCACCGGGGCCGCTAGCTCGATGTGGCCCATCCGCTCGCGGCGGACCTTCGAGCGCGTGACCTCGACGCCGCAGCGCTCGCAGATGATGCCCTTGAAGCGCACCCGCTTGTACTTGCCGCAGTAGCACTCCCAGTCCTTGGTGGGACCGAAGATCTTCTCGCAGAAGAGCCCGTCCTTCTCGGGACGGAGCGTGCGGTAGTTGATCGTCTCGGGCTTCTTGACCTCGCCGTTGGACCAGCCCCGGATGGAGTCCCCGGTGGCCAGGCCGATGCGCAGCTGGTCGAACGTGTTCACGTCGAGAGCCATCAGGAGAAGCTCCTCTCTGCGGCGCGCCGCTCGTCCTCTTCATCCGACCCGCGTTCGGGTCGGCTGATGTCGATGCCCAATTCCTCGGCCGTGCGGAACACGTCCTCGTCCAGCTCGTGCATCTCGATCTCCGCGCCGTCGACGGCCAGGACCTCGACGTCGAGGCAGAGCGACTGCATCTCTTTGATGAGCACCTTGAAGCTCTCGGGGATCCCCGGCTCGGGGATGTTCTCGCCCTTCACGATGGCCTCGTAGACCTTGACCCGGCCGAGCACGTCGTCCGACTTGATGGTGAGCAGCTCCTGGAGGGCGTAGGCGGCGCCGAAGGCCTCGAGGGCCCACACCTCCATCTCCCCGAACCGCTGGCCACCGAACTGGGCCTTCCCGCCCAGGGGCTGCTGGGTGATCATCGAGTACGGCCCGGTCGAGCGGGCGTGGATCTTGTCGTCCACCAGGTGGGCGAGCTTGAGGATGTAGACGTAGCCGACCGAGATCGGGTTGTCGTAGGCCTCGCCGGTCCGGCCGTTGTAGAGCTGGGCCTTGCCGGTCGGCTTGATCTGGACGTCGCCGTTGGCCGAGTCGGAGTTGAGCCGCTCGAAGATCTGCTGGATCGTCGGGTGCTTCCCGGCGTCCTCCTCCTCGTCCCAGTGGGCGCCGTCGAAGACCGGGGTGGCCACCCAGGCCGCCGGCACCGTGCGGGGCCGGGTCTTGCGCACGGCCCCGTCGCCGTGGCCGCTGGACCCAACGCCCTCCTCGGACTCCACGCCCTCCCAGCCGTGACGGGCCGCGTAGCCCAGGTGCGACTCGAGCACCTGGCCCACGTTCATCCGGCTGGGCACGCCGAGGGGGTTCAAGATGATGTCGACCGGCGTCCCGTCGGCCAGGAACGGCATGTCCTCGACCGGCAGGATCTTGGAGATGACGCCCTTGTTGCCGTGGCGGCCGGCCAGCTTGTCGCCCTCGGAGATCTTGCGCTTCTGGGCCACGTAGACCCGCACCAGCTGGTTCACCCCGGGGGGCAGCTCGTGGGCGTCCTCTCGCGAGAAGACCCGGACGTCGATGACCTTGCCCTCCTCGCCGTGGGGCACCTTGAGGCTGGTGTCGCGGACCTCCCGGGCCTTCTCACCGAAGATGGCCCGCAGCAGCCGCTCCTCGGGGGTCTGCTCGGTCTCGCCCTTGGGGGTGACCTTGCCCACCAGCACGTCGCCCGGGCCCACCTCGGCGCCCACGCGGATGATCCCCCGCTCGTCGAGGTCGGCCAGGATCTCCTCGGAGAGGTTGGGGATGTCCCGGGTGATCTCCTCGGCCCCGAGCTTGGTGTCCCGGGCGTCGACCTCGTGCTCTTCGATGTGGATGGAGGTGAGGACGTCGTCGCGCACGAGGCGCTGGGAGAGGATGATGGCGTCCTCGTAGTTGTAGCCCTCCCAGGGCATGAAGGCCACGAGCAGGTTCTTGCCCAGGGCCAGCTCGCCGTGGTGGGTTGAGGGGCCGTCGGCCAGCAGGTCGCCGGCCTCGACCTTCTGCCCCTCGTCGACCAGGACCTTCTGGTTGATCGAGGTGTTCTGGTTGGAGCGCCGGAACTTGGACAGCCGGTAGATCTTGCGGGCGAGCGGGTGGCCGAGGCGGTCCTTCTGCCCGGACCGGTACTCGACCACGATCTCCTCGCCGGAGACCTCGGTGACCGTGCCGTCGCCCTCGGCCAGCACCACGTCCCCGGCGTCGCGCGCGGCGCGGGCCTCGACCCCGGTGCCGATGTAGGGGGCCTCGGGGACGACGAGGGGGACCGCCTGCTTCTGCATGTTGGCGCCCATGAGGGCACGGTTGGCGTCGTCGTGCTCCACGAAGGGGATGAGGGCCGTGGACACCGAGACGATCTGCTTCGGCGAGACGTCCATGAGGTCGACCTCCGACGGCGGCACGAAGTCGATCTCGCTGGTGGTGCCGTAGGAGGTGTTGGCCGCGCCGACCCGCACGCCGGTGCCCTGCGGGCCGCGGCGGACGAGGACCCGCTCCTCGGTGAAGTTGCCGGCGTCGTCGACCGAGGCGTTGGCCTGGGCGATGACGTGCTCCTCCTCCTCGTCGGCGGCCAGGTAGACGACCTCGGGGGTGACCCGGCCGTCGACCACCTTGCGGTAGGGGGTCTCGATGAAGCCGTACTCGTTCACCCGGGCGTAGGTGGCCAGGGCGCCGATCAGACCGATGTTCGGCCCTTCGGGCGTCTCGATGGGGCACATGCGGCCGTAGTGGGAGCTGTGCACGTCCC
>JBKQNY010000001.1:0-12092 GCA_052145775.1 Acidimicrobiales bacterium | reverse complement strand
AGCTGGGCACGGTCGGCGTCCCGACCGGCGAGGTCACCCTCGACGGGGCGCGGTGCTGGCTGGCCGGGGGCTCGAGCGTCGGGGCCGCGGCCCGTGACGGCCGCGGCCTCAACCGGATGATGGAGATGGTGAACGGAAGCCGCTTCGGCGTGGCCCTCATGGGGCTGGGCATCCACCGCCGTTCCTTCCTCGAGGCCGCCATCTACGCCGCCCGGCGCACCCAGTGGGGCCGGCGGATCGACGAGTACCCGCTGGTCCGCGAGACCCTGGTCGACCTGCTGGTCGACCTCGAGGCGGGCATGGCCGTCACCTACGAGTGCGCGGGCTCCGCCCACGCCGCCGAGGACGCAGACGAGGCGCGCCTGCTGCGCAGGATCCTCATCCCCCTGGCCAAGATGCGGGCCACCAGGGTCGCCCTGTGGGCAGCCAGCACGGCCCTCGAGGTCTTCGGGGGCAACGGCTACATGACCGATTGGCCCATGGCCCGTCAGCTGCGCGACGCCCAGTGCCACACGATCTGGGAGGGGACCGAGAACATCCTCTGCCTCGACGTTCGGCGGGCCATGCGGTCTGAGCAGGCCCACCTCGCCCTGGTGGCCCGGGTGGGCCGGGCCCTTGACGCCGCCTCGGCCCACAAGGTGCTGGCCCCGGCCGTGGACACCGTCTCGGCCTCGCTGACCGACGCGCAGCGCGCCATCGACCACCTCTCGGGCGTCGATGACGACCTGCAGCTCCTCCACTCCCGCCGGCTGGCCGAGCTGCTGGCCGACACCGCCCAGGCCGCCCTCCTGCTCGACGAGGCGGCGTGGTCGCTCGAGCGCAACGGGGACGCCCGAAAGGCGCTGGTGGCCCGGAGGTTCGCGGCGCGCAAACTGGCCGACCGCCCGGTCCGGGGCATTCTGGACCCCGACCGCTCCGCCCTCGACCAGTTCGCGGCGATCACCCGGTACGGACGGGTGGAGGCGGGGGACCTGGCAGCCTGACGGCCGGCCCTCAGTACCTCGGGACGTAGCCCCCCTGGCCGAGGGAGGCGCTCTCGAAGGGGTCCGCTGTCTCGTCGACCCCGCCCACCACCTCGCGCACCCAGGGGAGCCGCTCGGTGAGGATCCGCTCGACGCCGCCCTGGAGGGTCGAGGCGCTGATGGCGCACGAGCTGCAGGCGCCCTGGAGCTGTACCTCGACCACGCCGGCCTCGACGTCGGCGCCCACCACCACGAGGTCCCCGCCGTCGGCCTGGACGGCGGGCCGCATCAGCTCGATGAGCGCCTGGAGCTGGCCGAGCCGTTCGGCCCGCTCCGCCGCCTGGAGCGGGGCCGCGCCCGGCGGTTCCGTGCCCATTTCGATGTCATCCTCGCTGCCTTCGGCCATGGTGTCCCCTCTTCTGCTCAACCCATTCTCGCGTGCCCACGGCAGTTTCGTGCCCCCGGCGGCACGGGGCCGGCGGAGGCCTCGGGCGCGAGCCGGAGACGGGCCGGGCTACGGTCGGCCGATCGGCGATCGGTGGGACATGGACCCCGGCTCCTACCTCGAGATGGTGAGGGAGGAGATCCCGGCCTACGACGAGCTCGAGGACGAGCTGGCGGCGTCCACGGCTTCGGTCCGGGCACGGTCGATCCTCGACCTCGGGTGCGGCGGCGGCGAGACCGCTCGTCGCGTCCTGGCCCGGCACCCCGGGGCGACCCTCACCGGCGTCGACTCGAGCCCTGAGATGGTGTGCAACGCCCGGGCGCTCCTCCCCGACGCGACGTTCGAGGTCTCGCGCCTCGAGGACCCGCTGCCCGACGGCCCGTTCGACCTGGTCGTCTCGGCATTCGCCATCCACCACCTCCGTGCACCCGACAAGCACGGGCTCTTCGCGCGGATCGCCGCGGTGCTCGCCGCCGGCGGCCGCTTCGCGCTCCTCGACGTGGTCGTCCCCCGGTTGCCCGTAGCGCGCCCGGTGCCCCTGGAGGAGGGGGTGGACGTGCCCAGCCCGGTGGCCGACCACCTGACCTGGCTCTCCGAGGCCGGCCTCGTGCCCCGGGTCGTCCTCGAGCGTGGCGACCTGGCGCTGCTGGTGGCCGATCGCCGTTGAAGGGAGGAGCGGCCGGCGATCGGTGGCGGGCGGGGGTCAGCCCCCGGGGCCGGTGACCGGGTTCTCCAGGACGCCAACGCCGGCGATCTCGATGCGGACCGCATCGCCCGGCCGGAGCCAGCGCGGCGGGTCAAACCCCATCCCCACCCCCGAGGGCGTCCCGGTGGCCAGGACGTCCCCCGGCTCCAGGGGGAAGACAGTCGTCAGGTACTCGACCATCTCGGGGCAGGCGAAAATCATGTCGGCGGTCGAGGCATCCTGGCGCAGCTCGCCGTTGACCCAGGTACGCAGGCGCAGAGAGCCGGGGTCGGCGACCTCGTCGGGCGTGACGAGGAAGGGCCCGGTCGGGCAGTGGGAGTCGAACGACTTTCCCATGGTGAACGTCGGCGAATGGGCCTGCCAGTCGCGAACACTCACGTCGTTCACCACCGTGAACCCGGCGACCACGTCGAGCCAGCGGTCGGCCGGGACCCCCTTGGCCCGGCAGCCGATGACGACGGCCAGCTCTCCCTCGTAGTCGACCTGCTCGGAGACGGCCGGGATCACGATGGGGCTGCCCGGCCCCACCACGCAGGTCCGCTGCTTGTTGAACCAGTACTGGTGGGGCGGCGGCTCCCGGCCCATCTCGGCCACGTGGGCGCGGTAGTTCATCCCGATGCCCAGCACTTTGGCTGGCGCCGGCACCGGGGCCAACAGCCGTACCACCTCGAGCGGCCACCGGCGCCCACCGCGGGACGGGGCGGCCGCCGCGGCCTCGGTGGCCGGCTCCCCCACCTCCAGCAGCGCCCGCATGTCCCCGGGCAACCCGACCGCCGGGTCGGTGAGGTCGACCAGCTCGTCGCCGTCGACCACCCCGGTGCGCGCCGCGACCGGTCCCTCACCGGCCGTGGCGCTCGGTGGGAGGAAGCTTGCCAATCGCATGCCCACGGACCCTACCGGGGCGATCCGGCCGCGGTGGGCGTCGGTAGGGTGAGGAGCATGCAGCCTCGGGAGGTGCTGTCCCTCGAGGAGATCGACCTCTCGGACATCGAGTTCTGGGCCCGGCCGTGGTCCGAGCGCGAGGGTGCCTTCGTGACCCTGCGCCGGCTGGCCCCGAGGGCCCACTTCCCCGAGCCCGACCTGCGGGAGGTCTCGGCCCTGGCCCCGCCGCCCGGCAACGGCTACCGGGCGCTCACGCGCCACGCCGACGTCACCGAAGTGAGCCGCCATCCCGAGATCTACCGCTCCGGCTCGGGGGCGGTCTCCTTCTTCGACCTCCCCACCGAGATGCTCGAGTACTTCAGCGGGATGATCAGCACCGACAACCCGCGGCACGCCCGGCTCCGCCGGATCGTCTCGGCCGCCTTCAGCCCCCGGATGGTGCGGAGCATCGAGGACCACATCCAGCGGGTGGCCGATGACGTCGTCGACCGCGTAGTGGCGACAGGCGGGTGCGACTTTGTGACCGAGGTGGCCGCTCCCCTGCCGTTGCGGGTCATTTGCGACATGATGGGCATACCGCCGTCGGAGCTCGACACCGTGCTGCGCTGCTCGAACATGATCCTTAGCAGCGGCGACCCCGAGTACGTCCCCGAGGGTTCGGACCCCATGGCCCTCATCTTCGCGGCCGCCACCGAGCTCACCTCCCTCATGGAGGGGATCGGCGCCGATCGTCTGGCCCACCCGACCGACGACCTCACGTCCGCCCTCATCACCACCAACATCGACGGGGAGTCGCTCACCCACGTCGAGCTCGCGTCCTTCTTCATCCTCCTAGTCGTGGCCGGGAACGAGACCACTCGCAACGCCATTAGCCACGGCCTCTGGGCCCTCACCGAGCACCCCGACCAGCGTGCGTTCTGGTGGGCCGACTTCGAAGGCGTGGCCCTCACGGCCGTCGAGGAGATCGTGCGCTGGGCCTCGCCGGTGATCTGGATGCGCCGGACGCTCTCCGCCGACACGGTCCTCTCCGGCGAAGAGCTCCGCGCCGGGGAAAAGGTGCTGCTCTTCTACAACTCGGCCAACCGCGACGAGGAGGTCTTCGCCGATCCGTACGTGTTCGACCTGCGGCGCACACCGAACCCGCACGTGGGCTTCGGGGCCGCCGGACCCCACTTCTGCCTCGGTGCCCACCTCGCCCGGCGGGAGATCACCGTGATGTTCCGCGAGCTGTGCACCCGGCTCCCCGACATCCGCGCCACGTCAGAGCCCGACCGCCTGCGGTCCAACTTCATCAACGGGATCAAGCACCTGCCCTGCACCTTCACCCCGGTGGCCTGACCGGCCCACCTCACTCGCCCTCGTCTGCCCGCCCCGGGGAACGCGGCCCGCTCGAGCGAACCTCCTCGACTCGCTGGAAGGCGTCCCGCAGGTCCGAGATCCAGGCGTCCTCGTTGGCCCCGACCAGCCTCACACACCAGGCCAGCGCCTCGCTGCGGCTGCGGGCCACGCCGGCGTCGACCAGGGTGTCGAGCACCAGGCGCTCGGGCATGCGGAGCCTGGTCATCACCGGCACGCTGGCCGTGGTGAAGTGCACCGTGGTGGCGCCGCAGGACGCACCCCAGCTGACACGGCGGCCGAAGGCGGCCTGGGCCTCCTCGGCGATCCGCATCCGCCGCTCACGGGTGTCCTCCCGGTGGCCGCCGATCCGGGCCGACTCCGCCGTGCTCCGTTCGTCGTCGGTCGCGCCCTCGGCCAGCTCGACCGCCGCCAGCTCGCCCACCACAAGGATCTCGTCGTGGTCGACCGCCACCGAGGGCGGCCCGCTGTACCACCCGTCGGGGAGCCGTCCAGCGAACCAGGCCCTGATCTGCTGGCGCTGCTCGGTCGAGGTGCGCTCGTCGGTCCAGCGGCGCGGCCTCCCGCGCCCCCGACGTGGCCCCACCCGCTCCTGTGCCTGTCCCGCTGTCCTCATCCCTGCCTCCTGACCGGCCCATGCCGGGCCTGGCGTGCCTCCGGGGGATTGTTACGTACTTACAAAATTACAGTATAGGACCCCTCACACGTCACGTGACGCTGCCCAGAGGGTCGGCAACCGGCTGCCGGTCAGACGTCGAGGGCGAGCAGGTCGCTGGCCAGGACAACCTGGCCAGCGAAGTGCGCGGCGGCCTGGGCCACCCACTCGTCCTCGGTGCCGGCGGCGGGTGCGGGCACCAGGTGGGTGAGGACGAGAGTCCCGACCCTGCCCCGGGCCGCCGTCCGGGCCGCATCGTCCACCGCCGAGTGGTAGTCGAGCACGTCGAGCAGCCGCGGCAGACCGATCGACTCGATGAGGTCGCGGCGGACCACGGTCTGGACGAGCACGTCGGCCCCGTCGGCCAGGAGATCGAGCCCCCCGCACGGCACGGTGTCACCGGCAATCACCACCGAGCGGTCCCCGTCGTCGACGCGGTAGCCGACCGTCGGGTGCACCGGCGCGTGGTCGGTGGGGGCGGCGGTGACCCGGACCGAGCCCACTTCGAAGACGGTCCCCCACTTCACCTCGGCCACTTCGGCGGCCGGCCGCCACGTCAGGTCGGCGTGGTTGGCCAGGCGGTACCCGATGTCGGGTTCGAGCATGGCCTCGGTGGCTCGCAGCAGGCCCGCCGTCCCCACGGGCCCGAAGACCGGCAATGGATCGGGCGAGAACGACGTCACCCAGCGCGTGGTGAAGATGTCATTGAGGTCGGTGACGTGGTCGCTGTGGAGGTGGGTGAGGAAGAGCGCCCGGAAGGCGGCGGCAGCCGACCCCGCCCCGGCGGCCCGCATGAGCACCCCGCGCCCGCAGTCGAAGAGCAGGTCCCCGGCCGTGGTGCGGACCAGCGTCGCCGGTCCGGCCCGCTCGGGGTCCGGCAGGGGGCTCCCGGTGCCCAGGGTCACGACCTTCACCGCAACGCTCCGGCGTGGTTCAACCCTCGTCGTCCCCCGAGCCCGCCGCGCCCATTTTCTCGTCGATCATCGTCACGACGGTCGGGTCGACCAGGGTGGTGACGTCGCCCAGCTCCCGGTGCTCGGCCACGTCGCGCAGCAGCCTGCGCATGATCTTGCCACTGCGGGTCTTCGGCAGCTCCGGGGTCAGGAGTATCTGGCGGGGCTTGGCGATCGGGCCGATGGTGACAGCCACCGTCTCGCGCAACTCGGTCACCAGCGTCTCGCCCTGCTGGTCCTCGGTCACCTCGGCCTTCACCGTCACGAAGGCCACGATGGCCTGGCCGGTGGTGGGGTCCGAGGCCCCCACGACGGCGGCCTCGGCCACGGCCGGGTGGCCGACAAGGGCGTGCTCGATCTCGGTCGTCGAGATCCGGTGGCCCGAGATGTTCATGACGTCGTCGACCCGGCCCAGCAGCCACAGATCGCCGTCCTCGTCGCGCTTGGCCCCGTCCCCGGCGAAGTAGCGGCCGGGGAAGCGCGACCAGTACGTCTCGGCGTACCGCTCGGGATCGCCCCAGATGCCACGGAGCATGCCGGGCCAGGGGTCGGTGAGGACCAGGTAGCCGCCCTGCCCATTGCCCACCGAGCGCCCGTCGTTGTCCACCACGTCGACCCCGATGCCTGGGAACGGGGTCATGGCGGCACCGGGTTTGGTGGCGGTGATACCGGGTAGCGGGGTGATGAGGATCCCCCCGGTCTCGGTCTGCCACCAGGTGTCGACGATCGGGCACCGCTCGCCCCCGATGTGCCGGCGGTACCACATCCAGGCCTCTGGGTTGATGGGCTCGCCCACCGAGCCGAGCAGCCGGAGGCTCGAGAGGTCGTGGGCGGCCGGGTACTCGGGCCCCCACTTCATGAGGGTGCGGATGGTGGTCGGCGCGGTGTAGAGGATCGACACCTTGTAGTCCTCGACGATCCGCCACCAGCGGTCCTTGCCTCCGGCGTCGGGGGTGCCCTCGTACATGACCGAGGTCGTCGCGTTGGCCAAGGGGCCGTAGACGATGTAGCTGTGCCCGGTCACCCACCCGATGTCGGCAGCCGTCCAGAACACGTCCTCCTCGGGCTTGACGTCGAAGACGAGGCGGTGGGTGGCGGCCGTGTGCACGAGGTACCCGCCGGTGCTGTGCAGGATCCCCTTGGGCTTCGCCGTCGTGCCGCTGGTGTACATGATGTAGAGGGGCTGCTCGGCGTCGAAGGATTCCGCCTCGTGGGTGTCGGCCTGGCGCTCGACCAACTCGTGCCACCAGACGTCGCGCCCCTCGGTCCAGTCCACGACGCCGCCGGTGCGCTGGACCACCACCACCCGCCGGACGTCCGGGCACTGTTCGAGGGCCTTGTCCAGGTGCGGCTTGAGCGCCGAGGCGGCGCCCCGACGGAAGCCGCCGTCTGCGGTGATCACCACCCGGGCGTCGGCGTCGAGGATGCGGCTGGCGAGCGCCTCGGCCGAGAAGCCCCCGAAGATCACCGAGTGCGGGGCGCCAAGGCGGGCGCAGGCCAGCATGGCCACCACGGCCTCGGGGATCATCGGCAGGTAGATGGCCACGCGGTCACCGGCCTTCACCCCCAGCTCGAGCAGGGCGTTGGCGGCCTGACAGACCATGCGCTGGAGGTCGGCGTAGGTGATGATGCGGGAGTCGCCCTCGGGCTCGCCGATCCAGTAGTAGGCCACCCGGTCCCCCAGTCCTGCCTCGACGTGGCGGTCGACGCAGTTGTAGGCCGCGTTCAGCCGGCCGCCCACGAACCACTTGGCGTAGGGGAGGTCCCAGTCGAGCACGTGGTCCCAGTGGTAGTCCCAGGTGAGCCGCTCGGCCTGCTCGGCCCACCAGGCGAGAGGATCGGCCGCGGCCTGTTCGTAGATGCCTGGCCGAGCGTTGGCGCGGGCCGTCAAGTCGGCCGTCGGCGGGAAGCTCCGCTCCTCGTGCAGCAGTGCGGAGAGTGCATCCGATCCCGTCGGTTCCGATGTCCCGGTCATGTCCGTCGATCCTCCTCGCCCCGGGCGGGCACCGCGGCCCGTCGCGCGTTCCAACCTAGCCAGCAGGACGATCGGCAAGGCCAGAGAGGAACCGCTCCTCGCCTATGTCGACGACCCGTACTGGATGGGCACGGACACCGAGCTCTGTCGCAGCCAGCGCGCGCCGGTCAGGTCGAGCTTGAAGGAGGTGAGGATCTTGCCGGCCACGGCCAGGGCGGAGGCCCCCCCTCCCGGGTCGAGGTTGACAACGGCGGTCTGGCTCGGGAGCGGGGGCAACGCCGACCACGACGCCTGCGGACCGGCGACCGTCTCAGCCCGGCCGGACCCGCCCGCTCCCGAGGACACCACCACCACGCTCCCGCCGGGACCGAACCCGGTCGCCGTGACCCGGCCGGAAGGGCGCAGGCCGGCTGAGTAGATCCACGGCGCCGCCGGAGAAGGCCGCCACATGGCGAACAGGGTGGGGTTCGCTCCACCCGCCGCCACTAGACCGGTTGTCCCGGTCGCACCGCTCTCCAGGCGGAGCACCGTGGTCGCCAGCGCGGCGGCCGAGCCTGGCAAGCGCGGCCCGCTGGTCCGCCAGGTGCCGTCGGCGCGGTCAAAGACGCCCACCTCACCTCCGGCAGCGCAGCTCCCGCCGACGACCGGCTCGCCGGAGGCATCGGCGAGGGCGGACAGTCGGACCAAGCGGCAGGAACGGCCTCCGGGCGATGCTGCCAGCGCCCGGATCCCCACCACGGCCCGCCATCCGCCACGCGCTGCGGACGAGAGGAGCACAGTTCCGCCGGCCTTCCGCACCATGGCAAATGTGGCCCCGGCCGCACCGTCGGCGATGGCATCGGGCACAGCAGAGAGCCCGAATGGCAGCACCGACGGCGACCACGTTTGGCCGCCGTCGGTCGATCGAGCCAGGGGCGAGAAGGCCAGCAGTTGGCTGGGCTCAAAGCCGACCGTGATCGCAGGCGTCGAGCCGAAGGCAGCCACAAGCCCTCCGTTGTCGGCGACCGCGGGCGGGGTGACCAGCGTCCAGGGCGCGGATGGTGACGAGCGGTGGAAGAGTTGCCAGAACGTGTTGTTGGGCTGATCGAGCCGGCCCATGGCCACGATGGACCACGACGACAAGGCTGTCGAGAAGGCGGAGGCGAGCGGCGCGGGTGGGGGGACCGCCGCGGCCGACGATCCTGAGGGTGCCGACCCAGCCAGGACTGCCGCGGTGAGGGCGGATGCCGCCACCGCCGCCCTGCACGCGGACGTGCGCCGCCAGATGATGCGTCTGGCCCGACACGGGCGCAGAGGTGGCGGCAACCTTCAGCTCCCCGAGGCGTTCTGGAGCTCGTCGGCAAGGAGCGTCGAGAACGAGCTGCTGTCGGCGCCGCCTGTGCCCGGGTCGGCAGTGAGCACCGCCCGGGTGCGGCCTTTGGCGTCGATGACGTAGGCAATCTCGCTGTGGTCCACCATCGACCCGGCCGGCGTCACCTGGACCTCGACACCGTACGCGCTCCACACCTTCTCCAACTGGGTCACCGAGCCGGTGAGGTAGAGCCAGTTGGAGACCCCGGACAGGCCCTCCTGCCGATCGAACGCCCGGGTGGCGGCGATGGTGTTGTAGATCGGGTTGGTCACGACGGCAACGAACACGGCTCGCTTCCCAACTGTACCGAGCATCGAATCGGCCTGATGGAACTCCTGGGCGATCAACGGACAATCCGAGGTGCACACCGGGTCGAGGAAAGTAAGAGCGACTGCCTTGCCCCGCAAGCTCGAGAGCGTGACCGTCCGACCATCCTGGTCGGTGAGCGTGAACGGTGGTGCCGGTGCATCGGACGGAGTGGGGGGACCGTCGAGGGCCTCGGAGATGATGGGGTCGGCGTGTGGGTCGGTCGACGCGGCAGCCATGGGCACCGCCCCGACACCGACCACGACCACTGCTGCGACGGCCGCGAGCACCCGGCCTGCGTAGCCCGGAGACAGCCGATACCACCACGGGCCCTCCGCGGGTTGGACGGACGCCGCCGGATTCTGTACGGGCACGACCGCCTCGGCTGGTCGCCGCAGTAAGGCGGCGGCGGATCCCGTCACCACCAGGAGGAGTGGAACCATCGAATTGGGATCGGTGCCCACTCCGCCCAGGAATCCGAAATCTTCCACCAGGACCCAGTCGGCCAGGCACACCACGACGGCGACGCCCACCCCGGCCAGGACCAATCGTGGGCGGCCGCTCAGCAGCGCCAGACCGATGAACGCGAGGCTCGCCACGAGGAAGAGGTTCACCCCCCACCCGTGCGCGGTGTCGAAGGCCGCGAACGAGGACACCCACCGCGAAAGAAAGTCTGGTTGCGGCGTGGACGACATCTGCGACACCATGGCGCTGAGCGTCCCCGGGGCGTGGCCAATCCTGCCCTGCCAGAAGCCCCGCCCGGGCCACGCCTGCAGGATCGCCATGCCGACGAAGAACGCGCCAGTACCGGCGGTGAACGCCCTTCCGAGCAGGCGGCTCCGCCAGGCACGATCGGGTAGTGCCACCAGACCGCCGGCGACGACGTAGAAGATGGCAGCGCCAGGTGCGCCGAAAGCGACGGTCAGCCCGGGGGCGAAGACCGCACCGAAAGCTTCCCCGAAGACCCAGACCACGAGCGCCCATACCGCGCTCACTAGGCCGGCCACGCGCGACCACCTGCCACGCGGGGCCACCAGCAGGAACAGGCCGATCCCCAGCTGGATCCAGACCGCCGAGGCCGCCGCCTGGACGGGATGGTTGGACCAGGTGGTCACAGCGACGCCGACGGCACTGTGCACCCAGCCGGGCGACCCTGTGGCCGCCGGCCGCAGCACTGTCTTGGGCATGCCCAGCACCATTCCCGACTGCGCCTGAAGGAGGCCGTCGAAGACCCACAGGATCCCGAAACCGATGCGCAGAATTCGCCGGCCGAGGGCCTCAGGTCCGGGGTCAAGGGGGTCCGCGGTCACCGTCGACCGACCCTCGGCCACGGCCCGCCTGTACTGGGCGCTGCGCAGGAAGTTCCAAGCCACCGCCAGGACCACGGCCACCAGCGCCAACCCCAGCAGCTGATGGAGCAGTGCGGTGTGGAACGCGGAGATGATCGTCGGGTTGTTGCCGCCCAGCGAGCGGCTCATTCCTCCCACGGCTCAGCCCGTACCGGAGCGGAGGCGGGACCTCGACATTGGCCGTGAAGGTAGCAGATCTCTACGCGGCGTAGAAATCGAGGGAAGAACCTGGAATGGGCGTGTGACCTGGGTCATTTGAGAGCACCCTGCCCGGAGGACCCCACGTCACAGCCGCGTTGCCGCGGCCGTCACAGACCTCAGCCCTCGTCGTCGTGGTAGCGGCGGAAAAGGTCGACCAGGCCGTCGACCACCTCGGGGTCGAGGGCCTCGGGCTCCACGGTTCCCGAGGCGGCGATCGTCTCCCGCAGCTGAGCCAGGTAGGCGTCACATCCGTCGCAGGCCGCCAGATAGCGTTCCAGGCGGCGCCGGTCGCGCCGATTGAGGGCACCGTTGGGTTCGTGTTTGTCAGGTCGAGTGATGTGGCCCTCTGCTGGATCGCCGACGTGAACGGCACCTTCTTTGGGTCAAGCGCCGGCAGCGGCACGCTGAGCTCATTCACCGTCAACTCGGCGGGGGCCCCACCCTCGACCAGGCGGTGGCGGCAACGACTCACCCAGGGACGACCGATGCCGCGGTGTCGCCCGACGGGAAGTTCCTCTACGTGGAGAGTGGGGGTTCAGGAGCGTTCGACGCCTTCGCCGTCAGCCCGAGCGGCACGCTCTCTCCGATCGAGACCGTCTGCAACCTGCCAATTGGCAGCGAGGGCATCGCCGTCAGTTGGTAACCGGAGATCTCCTCCCGCCACGCCTCGAGCACCCCGACTCGGTCCACGGACCGAGCCGGGGTGCCGATACGTCGCAGTCACAGTGACGACCAATGACCATTGCGAATTACCGGACGAGCCAGCGATTACTCGATGGGTGGCCCATTTTGCGCCCCCGGCAGGATTCGAACCTGCGCACACGGTTTAGGAAACCGATGCTCTATCCCCTGAGCTACGGGGGCTGACCTGGGGTTCTACCACCCAGGTGGGCCCTTTAGGAACTGCATCCCAACAAATTGCAAACTTTCACTCCGAAAGCACCTTGGACC